>CAIRQL010000220.1 GCA_903880675.1 uncultured Holophagaceae bacterium
GTGCTCCTGGGCGTGGGGCTGGCCCGGGCCATGGGCGCCACCGTGGGCAGCTCCCTCACGCTCATGTCCACCCCCCGGGACGGCGCTCTCAACGCCGTGGACGTGGAGGTCGTCGGCCTTCAGGACCTGGGCCTCCGCGAGCTCAACGACCGCTTCCTCACGGTGGGCCTCGGCACAGCGGCGCAGCTGCTGGATGCCGGTCCGGCCCGCTCTCGTCTCTCCGTCATCCTCAAGCGCCCGGGCACGGTGGAGGCCGAGCAGGCACGGCTCCAGGCCCTGCTGCCCGGGACCACGGTGAAGCCCTGGTTCGAGCTGGCCTCTTTCTACCGGCAGGTGAAGCTGCTCTACTTCGCCATCTTCGGCTTCATGGGGCTGGTGCTGTTCCTCGTGGTGCTGCTGGCCACCGCCAACACGCTGCTCATGAGCGTCATGGAGCGGGTGCGGGAGTTTGGCGTGCTGCGGGCCATGGGCCTCCAGCCCCGGCAGCTGCTGGTCCTGCTGCAGTGGGAGGGCGCCTTCCTTGGCCTCCTGGGCAGTGCCATGGGCCTGGCCGCCACCCTGGTGCTGCGGGCCGGGCTCAATGCCCTGCACCTGCAGATGCCCGCCCCACCGGGCACCAGCCACGGCTACGAGCTGAACATCCACCTGGTGCCCGCCGTCTACCTCCTCGTGGCCCTGGGCCTCCAGGCCACCCTCCAGATCAGCGCCCTCTTCCCCGGCCTCAAAGCCGCCCGCCTGCGCATCGTCGAGGCCCTGCGGCACATTTAACGCTCGCGGTAGAAAGGCAGAAATACTCTCGCAGAGAAAAGACGAGAGAGCGGAGGGGCGCCGAGAGGAGACAGGCGGGCGTCCTTCTCTGCGACCCTCTGCCCCCCCTCGTCCTTTCTCTGCGAGCGTTGTTCGTTGGACCTTGGGATCTGAAGGTTCAAAGGGGGCAGCGCCGCCGCATGGCCTACCATGGGCGGATGGCTGCGACTCCTTCAACCCCTGCCCCGCGCCTCGCCTGGTGGCTGGCCACGGGCTTGGGCAGCGGGTACCTGCGGCCGGCGCCGGGCACCTGGGGCACGCTGGCGGGCCTGCTCGTCTGGCTGCTGCTGGTGTGGGGGGTGGGTGCTTTCCCTGCCTCCTGGACCCCCTGGGTGCTGCTGGCGGCGCCCCTGGCGCTGACCCTGGTGGCGGTGTGGGCGGCGGACGCCGTGGTGCGCGAGACGGGGCAGAAGGATCCCTCCTGCATCGTCATCGACGAGTGGGCTGGTATGTGGTTCGCTCTCACACCGCTGCTGTTCACCGTGACCCTGCAGCCCCAGCCCTGGCTGCTGTGGGCGGCCCGCCTCAGCGCACCCTTTCTGCTGTTTCGCCTCTTCGACATCTGGAAGCCCGGCCCCGTGGACATGGCCCAGAGCCTGCCCGGCGGCTGGGGCGTGGTCCTGGACGATGTGCTGGCAGGCATCCTCGCCGCCCTCCTCGCCTGGCCCCTGGACCAGTGGCTCGGCGCCCAGTCCCTGGCCCACCCCAGCCGCTGGGGCGGGTGAGTCTCAGGCCTTGGTCTCTTCCAGCAGCTGCTTCCACACCACGGGTTCGCTGAGGTGGCCGGTGGCTTCGAAGCGGCGGGTCTCGATGAGGTAGCGGTAGCCCTTCTCGGTGAGGAAGGTCTGGCGCTTGCGGGCGAACTCCTGCTCGCTGGTATCCCAGCTGATGAGGCTGTAGAAGAAGCTCAGGTTGCGGTCGCCCTTGGGCCGGAGGATGCGGCCCAGACGCTGGGCTTCCTCCTGGCGAGAGCCGAAGGTGCCGCTCACCTGGATGGCCACAGAGGCGTCCGGCAGGTCGATGGCGAAGTTGGCCACCTTGCTCACGATGAGGATGCGCAGCTGACCTTCCCGGAACTGCCGGAAGAGCACCTCCCGCTCCCGCTCCGGCGTCTGCCCCGTGAGCACCGGGGCCCCCAGGCGCTCGCCCAGGATGCGCAGCTGCTCCAGGTACTGGCCGATGATGAGGATGTTGTCCTTGGGGTGGCCCGCCAGCAACTCGTCCACCACCGCCAGCTTGAGGCTGTTCTCCGACGCGATGCGGAAGCGCTGCCGCTGGTCCGCCACGGCGTACTCCATGCGCTCGTCCGTGGGCTGGGGGACGCGAATCTCCAGGCAGTGGGCCGTGGCAATGAAGCCATCCTTCTCCAGCATCTTCCAGGGCACATCCACCCGCTTGGGGCCGATGAGACTGAAGACGTCCTCTTCCTTGTGGTCCTCGCGCACCAGGGTGGCGGTGAGGCCCAGGCGCCGCTTGGCCTGCAGCTCAGCCACGGCCCGGAAGATGGGTGCCGGCAGCATGTGCACCTCGTCGTAGATCACCAGGCCCCAGTTGGCGGCCTCGAAGATCTTGAAGTGCTCGAAGGGGCCGGTCTTGCTGCGGCGGTAGGTGAGGATCTGATAGGTGGCGATGGTGACGGGTCGGATCTCTTTCACGTCCCCCATGTAGAGGCCCACCTGGTCCTCGGTGAGGGTGGTCTTGTCCAGCAGCTCCTGCTTCCACTGCTTCACCGCCGTGCCGTTGGTGGTGAGCACCAGCGTGTGGGTCTGCAGGCTGCCCATGCAGCCGATGCCGATGACAGTCTTGCCGGCCCCGCAGGGCAGAACCAGCACCCCGGCGCCGCCCTCGGGCCCGCCCCCCGCATGGAACACATCCACGGCGGCCTGCTGGTACTGCCGCAGGCCGAAGGGCTTGCCGGACTGTTTGAGGGTGGGGGCCAAGGAGAAAGACAGGGGATCGCCGGGCTTGTAGCCGGCCATGTCCTGCACCGGGTGGCCCAGGCGGATCAGCTGCAGCTTCACCTCGCCGCGCATGCCGGACTGCAGGTAGATGCCCCGCTCGTCCGGGTAGGGCTCGGCCAGCAGGCCCTGCAGGTTCTTCTGGTTCTCCAGCTCCCAGAACAGGCCCCGGTCGTCCATCTCCAGGGCCAGGCGGTCCCCCTTGGCCACCAGGCGGAGCTTGCCGTAGCGGGTGCCGTGGTCTTCGATCTCCTGCAGCAGGTTCTGCGGCACGGGGTTCTGGGACCAGGTGTTGAGGGTCTCCACGATCTCGGCGCAGCTCACGCCGGAGGCGCTGGCGTTCCACAGGCTCAGCGGCGTGATCCGGTAGGTGTGCATGTACTCCGGGCTCGTCACCAGCTCCGCGAAGCGTGCCAGCTCATCGCGCACCTGCTCAAAGTGGGGATGCGCCACCTGGAGCAGCAGCGTGCGGTCGCTCTGCACAATCAGCGGATTCTCGGGACGATAGGAGATCACGGTTGGGCACACCCAAACCTTTGAGCCTAGAGGCTTATCCAGGTGGGGTCAACGCAGGGAGGCCCCCGGACGCCTCCGCTCTCGCCTCTATCGTGCCGCTTTGCCTAGAAATGCACCGCCCTGCCACCCTCCAGGGAGCCTATGCTTTTAAGGTTCTCATCCGGAGCCATCATGGGCCTCTCCCTTCTCCGCCGATCCGCCCTGCTGCTTCTGGCTCTTGCCCTGCCGTTGGTGGGCCAAGAAGCCTCCAACCCGGTCCTGCGGCGCCGCAGTCTCCCCGCTCGGGTGGGTCCCAACGCCCTCAGCGGCCATGACCGCGCGGACCTCCGCCGCGACTGGAACCTCTACTGGTTTGGTGGACGCCTGTCGCCGGAGTACCTGGACTACAAGAACCTGGTGGCCGCCGAGGAAGTCCAGAAGTGGCGGCGCACCCTGCCCGCCCTGCCCGGTGGCCGCGCCCTGCCCGCCGCAGGCTCCGGCACCCCGGCCTGGGTGAACCTGGGCCCCACCTCCAATGTCGTGGATGCCTCTTGGCCCAGCATCGACAGCGGCCGCCCCGTGGCCATCCTTCCCCATCCAACCGTTCCCACGACCCTCTACCTGGCCACCAGCGGCGGCGGCATCTTCAAGTGCACCAACGCAGATGTGGCCGGCGCCGCCGACTGGATCTGGACCGCCATCACCGATGGCCTGCCCACCAGTAGCAGTGGCGGAAATGTGGCCATCGGGGCCATGGCCATGAGCCCGGCGGATAGCAATGTGCTCTTCGTGGGCCTGGGCGATCACTTCGACGCCGAGGGCCGGGGCTTCTACCGCAGCGCCGATGCCGGGGCCACCTGGGCCGCCGCTACGGGCCTGGGGGTTGCCACCCGCTCCCACGCCATCCTTGCCCTGAGCGCCACCCGCATCCTCTGGGCCACCAACGATGGCCTCAAGCTCTCCAACGACGGGGGCGCCACCTTCGCTGCCGTCACCGGTGGGCCCGCCGTTGACGAGGTCTGGAGCGTCCAGAAGGTCACTGCCACGGACCTCATCTGCTCTGTGAAGGTCATCACCAGCGGAACAGGTCTCAACTACTACTCCGCCGATGCCGGTAGCACCTGGATCCTGGCCCCCATGACCGGGGTCACGGTGACCGTGGGCCGCGTGACCCTGGCCGCCGCCGCAGATGGCGCCACCGCCTATGGCATCCTCGAGAACAGCACCGCTGCCACCGTGGCCCCGGGTGTCATCAAGACCACAGACAAAGGCCACACCTGGACCTGGCTGGCCGCTCCGACCACCTCCGGCAGCCTCTTCAAGGGCACGGGTGGCACCATGACCGCGGATGGCGGCCAAGGCTGGTACAACCACGGCCTGGGAGTGGATCCCACCAATGCCAACCACCTGGTGGTGGGCGCCAACCTGGCCCTCTACCGCAGCATGGACGGCGGGGCCACCTGGAGCCAGATGACCCACTGGTACGGCAGCCTGCACCCCTATGCCCACTCCGACTTCCACGCCACAGCCTGGTCCAATGGCACCCTCTATGTGGCCAACGATGGTGGCCTGGCCGTGGTGCGCGACCCCTGGCGGGCCACCCCCCCCACCGGAGAGGACCTCACCTTCATCGACAACCGGCGCAACAAGGGCCTCACCAGCCACCTGGTCTACAACATCGGCTCCACCATCGCCACCAGTCCCACGGACTCCAAGTGGCGCGTCACTGCGGGCATGCAGGACAACGGCACCCGGATCCGCCAGGGCAGCGGCACCGCCTTGCAGACCAGCGGTGTCTTTGAAGACATGGTTGGTGGCGATGGGTTCGGCACCGTAATTCATCCCACCAACGGGAACCTGATGCTGGGCTCCCTGTACTACACTCAGATCTACCGGAGCACGAACGGGGGCACCTCGAGCTTCACACCCTCCTCGACAGGGATCACAGAGTCCAACGACAAAAACCTGGCCCCCTTCGCTCCAAGGATTGCCCTGGGCCCCCTCAATGAGCCGGATACCGTCTACACCTTCACCAACGGGAAGGTGTATCAGAGCTCCAACTTCGGCACCCTCTGGTCGGCCCTCCCCACGACCAACCTGCCCCCGGCCGGCACTAACAGCATTTCCGACCCAACCAACGCACTTTACATCAGGAACTTTGGCGCTGCTTCCGGGGACGCCAACGCCCTGGGGATTGCCGCCAACCAGGGACGGGTCTTCCTGAGCTTCAACCGAGGCACCACCTGGGCCCAGGCTGGAACCCTGCCCAACAATGCCTCCTACACGAGCTCCATTGCCTTCGACCCGGCCGACGCCCAGACGGTCTATGTGAGCTCCGTGGCACCCAACGCGGCCAAGAACCACCTCTGGAAGACCGTCAACGGTGGCACCAGCTGGATGGCCATCGATGGCAGCAGCAGCGCCAGCAACGGGCTGCCCTTCGGCATTCCCGTCCATGTGATCAAGACCGTGCCTGGCAGCCCGGGCACCATCTACGCCGGCACCGACTTCGGCGTCTACACCAGCGCCAATGGCGGCACCACCTGGAGCCGCTACGGCACCGGCCTGCCCATGGTTGGCGTCCGGGATATCTACATCGCACCGGACGGCAGCTTCCTTCGGGTCGCCACCTATGGCCGGGGCGTCTGGGAGCTCCAGATCACGGCAACCAAGTCCCTGGATCTCAATGGTGACGGGCTCGTGGATCCGCTTGACCTGCTCTACCTCGCCAAATACTACGGCATGGTCAACGCTACCTGCGACCTCAACAGCGATGGCATCGTGAACGACGCCGACCTCCTGCTTCTGCTCGCCGGCCTGTAAGGAACATGACCATGTCTCTGACGAAAAGCATCCTCTCCGCCAGCCTCCTCCTGCTCTTGACGCTCGCATCAGCCTGCGGCGGGGGTGGCGGCGGCAGCACGCCGCCCGCACCGACCACTTACACCGTGACCTTTGTGGCGGGCACCGGTGGCACCCTCACGGGCACTGCCACCCAGACCGTCACCTCCGGAGGCAGTACCACCGCAGTCACCGCCGTACCCAACGCCAACTACACCTTCACCAGCTGGACGGGTAGCGGCTTCACGACTAGCACCGCAACCACCCTCACCGTCACCAACGTGAACGCCAACCTGACCATCACCGCCAACTTCGCTGCGCTCCCCACATACACGGTGACCTTCGCGGCCGGCACCGGGGGAACCCTCACGGGCACCACGAGCCAGAGCGTCATCTCCGGCAGTAGCGCCACCCCAGTAACAGCCGTACCCAGCGCGGGCTACATGTTCGTCAACTGGACCGGCACCGGCTTTTCCACGAGCACCACGAACCCCCTGACGGTCACCAATGTGCCCTCCAACCTGACCATCACCGCCAACTTCGCCACCCTACCCACCTACACGGTCACCTTCGTGGCGGGCACCGGTGGCACCCTCACGGGTTCCGCTAGCCAGAGCGTCATCTCCGGCGGAAGCACCTCTGCGGTCACTGCCGTGGCCAGCACGGGCTACACCTTTGGCACCTGGACTGGCAGCGGCTTCAACACCAGCACCACCAACCCCCTGACGGTTGCTAATGTGACCGCGAACCTGACTCTCACCGCCAACTTTAATGTATTGCCCGCCGCCACCCTGGCCTACACGGATCCCACCACGGGGACCTTCCAGCTGAAGAAGAACACCACCCTCTCCACCACCACTCACCTGGTGCTGGATCTGGTGGGCCCCGCCGCCACCACGGGCTCGGGCATTTCCGCAGCCTTCACTGTGGACACCACCAAGGTCTCCTGGGCCAATGTGGCTGCCGCTGATGCCGCCGGCACCTATGTCCAGACCGGCGGGGCCTTCACCCTGGGGACCGGAACCCAGATCCTCAAGGGCAAGGTCACAGCCGGCGTCCTGCAGGTCACGGCGGCCCAGAAGGGCACGGCCAGTCCCGTGGCCCTCAATACCCCCCTGGTGCGTGTGGCCCTGGACCTCAAGGCGAGCCAGGCCCCCGGTGCTATCACCCTGTCGGCCAACGCCGGCAAGGCCTACTACACGGATGCGTCCGGAAACATCACTGCCACCACCGTGATCGTAGGTACCATCGCCGCCCAATAGAGGGCATTCAGTCAGCCTGGATTTTACCTGTACCCTGAACCTAGGTTCTCGGGAGGTTGCTGTGCTCAAGCAGATGCTTCGAATGCTGGCCATTCTCATGGTGCCCCTGCTGACTGCATGCGGGGGCGGGGGCGGCGGCTCCACCCCTGCCCAAACAACCACCTACACCGTGACCTTTCTAGCGGGAACCGGTGGTAGCGTCGCGGGCTCCACCACCCAGACCGTGGTCTCCGGAGGCACCGCATCCGCGGTCGCTGCGGTGGCCAGCTCCGGCTACACCTTCTCCAACTGGACGGGGACGGGCTTCACCACCAGCACAGCCAACCCGCTTACCATCTCTGGTGTGACTTCGAACCTCACCGTTACAGCAAACTTCACCGCCATAGCCAATTACACCGTCACCTTCGTTGCAGGCAGCGGGGGCACCCTTATGGGCACAACAACCCAAACGGTGGCCGCTGGCGGTAGCAGTTCGGCCGTCACGGCAGCGCCGACCTCGGGCTATGCATTCATTAACTGGACGGGGACCGGTTTCACCACCAACTCTTCGAATCCACTCACGGTCACCAACGTGACGTCCAACCTGACCCTCACCGCCAACTTCGCTATCGACCAAGGTGCCCCGGCCCAGGTGATCCAGAACGGAGGGTTTGAGCAGAGCAGCCCCCTCATCTGGCAGGGATCCACTGGGGTGATTTACACCTCGCAGGGGACCGACTATGTCTCCCATGCCGGCACCTCCTTCGCCTACCTCGGAGGGTATGGCACAGCCACCACCGACGAGATCACCCAGGATGTCTACCTGCCCTCCACGGCCACTGGGGCCACCTTGACGTTCTGGATGAAGATTCTCACGGCCGAAACAGGCAGCGCTGCCAATGACGTCTTCACCCTAACGGCCCTGGACACCTCTGGAACGAGCCTCGCCACCCTGCTGACCAAGTCGAATGTCGACGCCTCGGGCTACACCCAATACACCGTGAATCTCAGCGCCTATAAGGGTCGGATCCTGCGGCTTTCCTTCAAGAGCAGCGAGAACGCGTCTGCCCAGACCAGCTTCCTGGTCGACGATGTGGCCCTCTCCCTGACAGTCCCCCAGGCCTCCCAGCTGGCCCCGGTCATCACCAGCTACACGCCGACCTCCGGCTTGGCGGGCGAGACCACTGTTACCGTCACAGGCGGAAACTTCTTCGGCCTCACGGGCCTCACGGTGGGTGGCACCACGGGTTCCTACACCCTGAAGGACGGCACCTCCCTCAGCTTCGTCATCCCGGCCGGCGTCGCCCCGGGTGCCCGGAGCCTGGCCCTCACCAATGCCTATGGCACGGGGACCTCGGCGTCCGCCCTCACCGTGGCCTATGGCAGCCCCCAGGTCCTGAGCTTCTACCCGACCCAAGGCCCCGTGGGCACGCCCGTCGTGCTGGCGGGGTTATACCTGGGCTACCCCGGCACCACCCTCACCCTCAATGGCCAGGCCCTCACCCTCAGTGCCCAGTCGACCAGCCAGATCACCTTCACCGTGCCCACCGGCGCCAGCAGCGGCAACCTGGTCCTCAACACCCCCGGGGGCACGGCGATCCGCACCTTCACGGTCACCCCCAGCGGGGCAACCCTGGACCTCCATGTGGAAAAGGTGCTGCTCACCCAGAGCACCCAGGCCCTCGATAATTCTGTGCCCATCGTGGCCGGCAAGGACGGCCTGGTGCAGGTCTGGGTGCTGGCCAACCAGGCCAACACGGCAACCCCCGCTGTGCAGGTCACCCTCTACAACGGCCTCAGCGTGGTGGCCGGCTACCCCAAGACGATCACAGCCACCCAGACCTCCGTGCCCCTGACCCTGAGCCAGTCCACCCTCACGGCCAGCTGGAACCTGGTGATCCCCGGCAGCGACCTCACCACACCCTCGGGCGGGGCCTACTCCGTCCAGGCTGTGGTGGACCCTGCCGGCGCCATTGCCGAAGCGGACGAGACCAACAACAGCCTCCTGGTCACCCTCACGGGCACCACCGTGCCCATCTTCAAGACCACCATCTTCCCCGTGGTGCTCGCCAGCGGCACGGGTGGGATCTCCGAGGCCAACAAGGCCGACTGGGTGGCCCGCTTGGCGAAGATGTACCCCGTCTCCAGCGTGGATGTGCTGGTGGGTGCCGCCTTCACCGGGACCGTGAGCACCCTGGACTCCACTGGAACCGGCTGGAGCACCCTGCTGGCGGATCTGCGCACCAAACACCAGGCCGATGGAGCCAGTGACCGCTACTACTACGGGGCTGTCAATGTGTCGTACTCATCCGGCATTGCGGGCCTGGGCTATGTGCCTACACTCTCATCCTACCCCTTCAACTACCGCACCGCCATCGGCTGGGACAAGACCACGGGCTACAGCGACGGGGGCCTCTTCCCTGAGGTCTTCGCCCACGAAACGGGCCACAACATGGGCCGGTCTCACAGCCCCTGCGGCAGCCCCGCCAACCCCGATCCGAGCTATCCCTATGCCGGCGGGCTCATCGGTATGTGGGGCTACGACACCGTTCTGGGCCTGCTGAAGAACCCCAGCACCACCAAGGACATCATGGCCTACTGCACCCCCAACTGGGTCTCGGACTATGTCTACAAGGGCATCCTGAACTTCCGGAACGGCACGGGGGGCTTCCTCAAGGTGGGAGCCGAAGACGCACCTCTGAAAAAGGCCGCCTCGGTGTTGCCGGAAACCTTGATGGTGCGCGGCATCCTCCGAGGGGACGGCACTGTGGTTCTCCTGCCGGCCTTCCGCACCCGAGCCACCCCCTCGGAGCCGGCCCCTGCCGGTGCCTACCACCTGGAGTGCCTGGACGCTGCGGGTCAGGTGGTGCACGGGACCCCGCTGGACCTGATGGAAGTGGGCTGTGCGCCGGATGGCGGGGAGCGCCACTTCGTTATGGCCCTGCCTCTGGAGGCCCCCGTGCTGGATGCCATCACCGGCCTGCGGGTGGTCCACGAGGGCCGCACCGCAGTGGAAGCTCGTTCGGCTGTTGCTTCCGGGAAGCGCACCGCCTCAGCAGCCCTGGCCACCGCGGCTCCCGAAGTCCGCCGCCTTGACCCAGAGCGGGTTCGCCTCTCCTGGGACGCCACGCTGCACCCCGCGGCGATGGTGCGCAATGCGGACACCGGCGAAGTCATCGCCATCCTCGCGAGCGGTGTCCGGGAGCTGAGCACCCGGGGCCAGCGCTTCGAAGTGGTCCTCAGCGATGGGGTGGTGAGCCGGACCCACCAGCTCGAAGCCCCTCTGCCCTGACGCGAGCCAACCCAGCGCCCGGACCCTGCCGGGCGCTTTTTTGCGCATGAAGAATGCCGTCGTTCATGGGACACTGGAGGATCGCCTTCTTCCAGGTGTTCATGACGCGCACGCACTTTCAGCTCCTGTCGAACTGCTCGGATGAGCAGCTCCGTGCCATTTGTGAACGCAGGCGTTTGCCCATTCCCATGCGCTGGGACGATGGCGCCGAGGGCCGCCTCCGGCTGCTGAAGACCATGGTCTTCCACCTGGAGGACCACAAGCGCCTCTCGGACACCCTGGCCGATCTGGACAGCGTCTCGCTCGTGGCCCTCAAGCATCTGGCCGGGGAGGGAACGCTGCCGGATCCTGGGATCCTTGGGCCCCTGGTGCAGCTGGGCCTGGTCCTGCCGGATGGCGCAGCCTGGGCTGTGGCGGAGCGGGTGGCGGATGCCCTCGAGGACTTCGACGACGGCGCCCTCAGCTTTACGGCTCCGGCGGAGGTCCGCCTGCGGCCGGCCGAGCCCTTCCGCTTCTCCCTCGCCCTCACCAGCGTGCTGCTCCGCTGCGTCTCGGGCCTGCGGGTCCTCAAGGGCGGCCTCCCTGCCAAGAAGGAACTGGGCCAGCTCATGCAGCGCAACGCCATGCTCCAGGAGGAGCAGGACGCCACCCTGTTGTTCACCCTGCTGCACCGCCTGGGCCTGCTCTGGAACCGGGACGGCCGCGTGGAGACTCTGCTGCCCGCCGTCACCAGCCACCCGCCCCGCTGGGTGGCCGAGCGCGCCTTCGCCAGCCTTTTGGAGCACGACCTCAAGGCCTGGGGCATGCCCCCCGCCGAGGACCGCCACTTCCTCATGCAGCACCTGCTGGAGCGTCGGGGCCAGACCCTGGCGGTGCAGCCCTTCCTGGCCTTCCTTCGCACCCTCCATCCCCTCGATGAGGAACGCACCCGCACGGTGTTCCTCCCCTTCCTGGGCCGCATGGGCATCATCCAGAGCGATGCCAGCTATGCCCACCTGCGCCTCTCGGACCACGGCGAGGCCCTGGCCCACGAGTACCTCCTCCGGGACCTCAAGGGCACGGCCCCCCACTGGCAGCCCCTGGACCAGGACCAGGCCATGATCCTGCAGCCCACCCTGGAGCTGCTCACGCCCCTGCTCCAGAACCCCCACCGTCTGCTCCAGCTGGCGCAGCTGGCCGATGTGGAGTCCCTGGACGCCATGGGCACCTTCCGGGTGAGCCACGCCACCCTGGTCCGCGCCCTGGATGCCGGCGTGCCCATGGAAGACCTGGGCCAGCGCCTGGGCGCCTCCTCCCAGACCCTGCCCCAGCCCCTCGTCCAGCTGCTGGACGACCTCAGCCGCCGGGTGGGCGAGGTGGAAATCCATCAAGGCGTGCGCCTCATCCGGACCCGCACCGCCAACCTGGCCGACGAGCTGAAGCTGCGCCCCGAGCTGGGACCGCTCAAGCTGGCCTCCCTATCGGACACGGTGCTGGAGGTGAACGGCGACGGCAACGCCTATGCGCTGCTCAAGCAGGCGGGCTTCATGCCCCAGCCCGGGCGCTTCCTGGCCCTCAGCGTGGACTCGGACGAGAAGCTCTACCTCTGGGCCCTGGCGGCCCTGGCCTTCGTGGATGAGAAGGGCATGAACCACCACCTGGAGCCCGTGCAGCAGATGGTGCGCTCGGCCCTCCAGCGGCTGCATGACGAGGACCCTGCCCTGTACCAGGAGGTGCAGCGGCGGATCCCCATGCTCCACCTGGGCGGCGAAGATCAGCTGGCCGAAGAGGTGCAGCGGATCCTGGAATACGCCGCGGGCCACACCCTCATGGTGGAGCTCACCTACCTGCCCCCGGCGGCCCACCGGACGCAGCTGCGCCGGGTGTCCCCGCGCACCATCCAGGAGGACCACCTGCTGGCCTTCTGCCACCTCCACCAGGAGGAGATGGCCTTCCGGCTCACCCGCATCCAGGGTGTCAAACTCTTGAACGAGCGAGGATGGAGCCCCACCAATCACAGTCAAGCTGGGTGATATTCTCCGGGGGTTCCTCGCTTCGCGAACACCCCCGGACCCCCGCGCAAGAACCCCGGCTAAGCCGGGGTTCTTGCTTTATCCTCCGAGGGTGCCGGCTACCCGACCAGTTCCTTCAGGCGCTTGTCGATGACCTCGGCCAGCTTCTCTGTGACCTCGCGGCTCTCCTGGCGGGCCAGCTGGATCTCCTTCTCCAGCTTGCGTTCCGTCTGCATCACAGACTTCTGGATCTGCGACATCATGCCCTTGATGTCGTCCAGGTCGTTGAGCAGCGAGTTGAGCCGGGGATCGGGGGGCCGGCTGTTGCCGAAGACGCCGAGGCCAGCCAGCACCGTGGCGAGGGCGGACAGCACGAGGATCAGGAGGAGCATGGGATTGCTGGACATGGGCACACCTTGCCCTGGGTTATGCCAGACCCGTGCCGGAATGGCGGCTTAGGCGGTGCTCAGGGCCGCTGCTTGACCCGCTGGTAGTCCTCGGAACCCACCCGGAGGGGCTTTTCCACGGGGATCACCAGGTAGGGCTCCCCTTTCCGGTTCCCCTGCTTGGAGGCGATCTGTAGTTTCTGCTGGACTTCTTCCTTGGCCTGCCGCTCTCGGGCGACCTCGGAGGCATGGATGGTTGCCAGCCGCTGCAGGGCCTGTTCCTGGCGCTGGGCCTGGAGGGCAAGGCCGTCAGCCCGCTGCTTCTGCTGGAGGCCCCAGGTCCCCAGTCCGCCCAGGGCGACCAGGAGGGGCAGGGCTGCGGCGGCCAGGAGACCCCAGGTGGGCCGCTTGCGCTCGGTGCGGTTGCGGCGCCAGGCCTCACGCCGGATGTCTTCGGCCAGGGCCTTCAGCTCTGGGGTCGGGACAGCTGCCGGCGGGGCGTCTTCGTCCCCGAGGCCGAGCAGATCCCGGAGTTCGGCCCGCAGTTGCACATCTTCAGCGGGTTCAAAGCGCCGAACGGGGTCAAGCCTGGGCATGCGTGCCTCCAGAGGGATTGAGCTGGTCTCGCAGCTGGGCCTTGGCCCGGTGAATGCGGGTCTTCACGGTGGCTTCGGGAATGGCGAGGATGTCAGAGATCTCGCGGATCGACAGCCCTTCCACCACAAACAGCCAGAGTGCTTCGCGGAAGGTGGGGGCCAAGAGGCGCATGCGCTCCCGGACCTCCTGGCTGAGGACCATCTCTTCAGCCCGGGCGGCATGGCCGGGTTCGGCCACCGACTCCAGGCTCAGGTTCTGGTTCTTCATGGGGCGGCGCTCGGTCAGAGAGAGGGTGCGGACCGTCCCGTAGAGGAAGGCCGTGGGGTGCTCCACCCGAACCTCGCGCTGCATCAGGATGACAAAGGCTTCCTGGGCAATGTCTTCCGGGAACGAGGCCCCATAGCGGCGGGCATAGCTCACCAGGCGCGGATAGAGTTCCGCAAAGGCCGTCTGAAAGGCCTCCTGGGTGCCGAAGGGGGTTTCCGGGTTGGACTGCTCCATGCACAAGCTCCGATGCCCTAGGATGCCCCATCCCGGGGCTAGGTTCCGCACAGAACCAAATTCGGACCCAAGCCTCTCATTCCCTTTGACCCCAAGGAGCCCTAGGCTTGGGGAATGGAACATCCCCTCCAGGCCTGGCGCGACACCCTGCGGGAGCTGGGGGTGGTGGGCCTCGTGCGCGAGCCGGTGGCGCAGGCGGAGGCCCCCCAGCCCGCCGGCCGGGCCGCTCCGGAGGCACCGCCCCCGCCGCCGGCCCCTCCGGCTGCACCTGCGGCCTACGCACCTCCGGCCGGACCCGTGGCCTGCCCTCCTGCGGCCGCTGTGCGGGCCGCCGCCACGCTGACGGACCTCCAGTGCACCATCGAAGGCTGCCTGGCGTGCCCCCTGGGCCCGGGGCGGATGAAGTTCGTCTTCGGCGAGGGAGACCCTGCGGCCCGCCTCATGTTCGTGGGCGAAGGCCCAGGCCGGGACGAGGACCTGCAGGGCCGCCCCTTCGTGGGCAAGGCTGGAGAGCTGCTGGACAAGATGATCGGCGCCCTGGGTCTCACCCGCGAGGCCACCTACATTGCCAACATTGTGAAGTGCCGCCCACCGGACAACCGCACCCCGACGCCGGAGGAGGCCCGCACCTGCCTGGGCTACCTGCACCGCCAGATCGAGCTCATCCGCCCCGATGTGATCGTCACCCTGGGCGCGACCCCGCTGCGGGAGCTGGCGGGCATCACCGAGGGCATCACCAAGATGCGCGGCCAGTGGCAGCGCATCCAGGTGGGGGGCCGCGAGATCCCCCTCATGCCCACCTTCCACCCGGCCTACGTGCTGCGCCAGTACACCCAGGATGTGCGCCGTGCCGTGTGGCAGGACCTCCAGGCCGCCAAGGAGTGGCTGGACCGTCCCGCCGACTCATAACAGTCGAGCCTGAACCCGGAGGCCTCTCCTGTCATGCTAGGCAAAGCCTCTGGGGACCGCCATGCGCCTAGTCAATGTGTTCTTCATCGTCCTGCTGCTGCTCGTCCTGATGATGCTCGGGAACTTGTACCTGACCAATCACGACCTGCTCATGCGCGAAGTGGTGGTGTTCGGCGAGAGCATCAAGCTCCAGAGCGTCATCCTCATCACCTTCCTGCTGGGCTTCCTCCTCAACGTGCTCTACACCGGCGTCATGGAAGTCGTCCGCTTGGTTCGGGGCCTCAATGCCTCCGCCGACACCCGCCTGGTGAAGCGGATCTCCGAGCGCATGCAGGATGCCCGGGGTCTGGTGGCCCATGGCCTGAACCAGGAGGCCAAGAAGATCCTGGAGACCATCCTGGAGCAGCGCAAGGAGCACATCCCCACCCGGATGTTGCTGGGCGAGGTGTTGATGAAGACCGGCCACCCGGAAGAGGCCGTGAAGCTCTTCGAGGGCGTGGCCCGGGATGACGAGGACCAGGTGGAGGCCCGCTATCAGTTGGCCGAGGGCCTCATGGCCGTGCGGAATCCTGAAGCCGCCGTGGCCGTCCTCAAGAAGCTGGCGTCCTCCCACCCCAAGAAGGCCCTCCGGGCCTGGCGCCGCCTGCGGGCCGCCCACATGGAGGCCCAGCGCTGGGAAGAGGCCGCCGAGGCCCACCACAAGCTGCAGGCCCACTTTGCCTCGGAGCTGACCCAGGGCGAGAAGGCCCAGGGCTCAGCTCTGTCCTACCAGCTGGGCATCGCCAAGGTGGAGGCGGACCAGTACAAGGACGCCGCCCAGATCTTCCAGCAGGTCATCAAGGACGAGCCCGACTTCATCCCGGCCTATCTGGGCCTGGGGCGCTGCATGATCCTTCAGGACCAAGAGGCTCAGGGCTTCGAGATCTGGCTGGAGGGCTTCCGGAAGACCGGCGAGGGCACCTTCCTCCAAGAGCTGGAGGACTACTTCATCCAGCTGGGCCGTCCCGAGGACGGGTTGGCCCTCCTGCGCCGCGTTGCGGCGACCTCCAAGCACGCCACCACCGCCAAGTTCTTCCTGGGCAAGATGCTCTACCGCCTGGAGATTCTGGATGAGGCCCTGGACCTCTTCCAGGAAGTGCGCAGCCAGGTGGTCTACAGCCCGGTCCTCTTCTTCTACATGGCCAAGATCCACAGCCGCCGCGGCCGCCTTGAGTCGGCCCTGAACGAGTACCGCCACCTGCTCCGCAACCTGGGGATCCTCAAGCTGCGCTACGAGTGCACCGTCTGCGGCCACCGCGCCCAGGACTACGCCGACCGCTGCGACACCTGTGGCAGCTGGAACAGCAACCACTTCCTCTTCAAAGAGAGTGACCTGCCCGAGGGGCCGATCAGGGCTGAGAGCGGGAGCTGGTTGGCCATGCTTTAAAACAGAAGGGGCGCCTCGAGGCGCCCCGTCTGTTTTAAAGTTGATGAACTGCAACAGCTCCGTTACTACGCAATCGCCTGTCGAATATCGAACAGGAGGCGCTTGAGCTCCCCTTCGGACAGCTGGAGGGGCACCTGCTGCTTGACCTCGTCCTTGCGGTAGAAGGCGATCCGCTTCACGACGATGCGGTTCTTCCCGATGCTGATCTCGTTGAACTGGATCTGGGTGTCGTCCTTGTAGGGGGGCAGGCTGCGCAGCTGGATGTACATCCCCCGGCGGTCGTGGTCCACGATCTCGAGGCGCTCCTTCAGGTAGTTCACCTGCTCAGAGAGCTTCTCGGCCTTGGTCTTGAGCTTGGCGAAGGTCAGCTTCTTGGGGATGTTGCGCTCCAAGATCATCTCGCCCAGCTGCACGCCCCCATCGGACCGGCGCAGAAACCCCTCCAGGGTCCCCTCCGAGTCAGCATCCGCATGGTGGAAGGCCTCGAACCCCTGGAACTCGCCCGGGAGGACAGAGTCGTCATAGCGCTTGGCTTTTCTTGAAAGCTTCATGAAGCACCTCAGCATGGTCTGCCTTTCCTAGAGCCAGACCCGTGCCAGGAATTTTCTACCCGGAGCACCGGAACACCCTCACTGAATCCAGTAGGCTTACCCAAATAAACCCCCCTGCGGGTCCTGCCCATTGCCCCCCAGGCAGAGAATGGCTGTCCATTTTTGGCCAGGCAACATCGAACCTGTTCAGTTTTCGACAGTCTCGACCTTGGGCCAGCGCTGCCGGTAAATGGTCCGCTCCAGGGCCCGGTCGTAGGCACTCCAGGAGGAGCCTCCGGACTCATCCCGCAGGCCCCGGAACATGGCGTCCAGCTTTCCATCCAGGTCGTCGAGGTAGTGCACCAGGAGCGCCTCGGGAGTCTTGGGAAGGACCGGCGACCCGAACTCCAGGCGCCCGTGGTGGCTGAGGACGATGTGCAGGATCTGCAGGCGAAGTTCTTCCGGGAAGTCCGGAATGCCGGCCGCCACCCGGCTGATCCACTCGGCCTCCAGAGCAATATGGCCCAGCAGGTTGCCGGCGTCCGTGTAGCCGATGCTGCGGCGGTAGCTGAGCTCGGCGGTCTTGCCGACATCGTGTAGGAGGACACCCGCCAGCACCAGGTCGCGGTTCAGGGTGCGGTAGTGCCCGCAGGCCCGGTCCGCCATGGCCACCACCGAGAGGGTGTGCTCCAAGAGGCCCCCCAGGTGGGCGTGGTGCATGGACTTGGCCGCCGGGGCCCGGCAGAACGCCGCCCGCAGATCGGCGTCTTCATGGAACATGGCCCCCAGGAGGCGGCGGATCCAGGGGTCCCTCACGGAGGCGAGGCAGGCATCCAGCTCGGCCTGCATCTCGTCCACGGGCCGGGCACTCACCGGGAAGAAGGCCGAGAGGTCCCCGACCTGTTCGTCGGGGACGTGGCGCACCTTATCCAGCTTGAGCTGGAGGCGGCCATTGAAGCTGGAGACGGTACCCTTCACCCAGAGAAAGACATCGGGCCGGATGGCCTCCATGTCGCCCTCCACGGCGCGCACATCCCACAGGAAGGCCTTCAGGTCGCCAGAGGAATCGGCCACCTTGAGCTCCAGGTACTCGCTGCCCCGGGTGCTGGTCTTGTAGGCCGCTTCCCGGGCCAGGAGGATGCCCTGGAAGGCATCGCCCTCCTTGAGCAGGCGAAGGGCTACGGTTTCGGACATGGGATCTCCTGACGCCCCTCCAGCCTCGGCCAGGGGAAGCGACAATGGCTGTCTAATGGTTCCGGGGGGCTTTGGGTGGCGGCCCGAAGGGGTCCTCGTCGGGGAAGCTCAGCTCCATGGGGATCCGCTTGTCCTCGAGCACCTCGAAGAGCGACCACTGGTCGGCCTTCTTCACGTTGCCCTCGGGCAGGGACAGGACCCGGAGCTTGAGGACCCGGTTGTAGAGCGGGAACTCCAGCTCATCCTCGGCTTTCACATCCTGGCTGGCCTTCCGGGGCACGCCGTTGACGCGCACCATGCCCTCCTCGCAGAGCTGGTTGGCCAGCTCCCGGCGTTTGATAAGGAGGCTCTTCTTCAGGAAGGCGTCGAGGCGCATCTCAGCCCTTCAGGATCTGGTCCTTGGGCACCAGGTAACGAATGTTGGCACGGATGCGAAGCCCCGCAAGGTACTGCTCGATGGCGTTCTGGGCCTTGGGCTCCTGCAGCTTTTCCAGGATCTTGGGCTTCACCTCGGCAAAGGCCTTCACCGGTGCGTCCTCATGGGCAATGAGCTGGATCAGGTAGAGATCCTTGTCGGTCTCGATGGGGGCCGAGACCTGCTCGGGCTTGAGCTTCAGGGCGGCCTCCTCGATGGAGGCGCGGAGGAAGCCCTTGTTCATCCAGCCCAGGTCCCCGCCGGTGGCCTTGCTGGGGCTGGTGGACTGGGCCTTGGCCAGGTCCTCGAAGGACTTGCCGGCCTTAAGGTCGGTCTGGATGGCCACCAGCTGGGTCCGGGCGGCGGCAAGGTCCGCAGGGGTCGCGCCCTTGGCCAGGACCAGCTCCCGAATCCGGAAGCGGGTGGGCATGCGGTACTCATCCTTGTGGTCCTCGTAGAAGGCGCGGAGCTCGTTGTCCTCCACGGCCACCTTGGAGAAGACCTCCCGCTGCAGGACGAACTGCTGGATAGCCTGCTGCTTCTGGCGCTTGATGAACTCCGGCAGGCCGATGCCGAGGCTGCCCTTGAGGGCCTGCTCCAGGTCAGCATCGCTGGTGAAGTTGTTCTCCTTCTTGATCCCGTCGATGCTGGCCCGGATGTAGTCGTCCGTCACCGGGGAACCCAGCTCAGTGCCCTTGTCCTCCAGCAGGAAGGCGTCCACCAGGCCCTGCAGGGTCTTGTCCCGGGCGTCCGTGAGCTTCGTATCGAGCTCCTTGCCCGAGAACTGCCGATAGAGGGCCGCGTGCTGCTGCTCCACGGCCTGGGTGAGGCCGCGGCGGGTGATGATGTGCTTATTCACGACCACCAGGATCTCGTCCCGGACCTCGGCCTTGGCCGGGGTCGGGGCCTGCGCCAGCAGTGCAGGTGCGACGAGCAGGAGCGCCAGGGTCGGCGCGAGCAACCTCACTTGGCACCGCCCTTGGCGGGTTCGGCGGGCTTGGGGGCAGCGGGTGCCTGGGGGGCAGCGGGCTTCACGAGCTCGAACGTGATCTCCTTGCGGAGCCCGTCCATCAGCTCGGTCCACACCGCCAGCTGCCGCTCCTGCTGGGTCATGCGCTGAGCCTCTTCCTTGGCTTCCTCGAAGGGCACCACGCGGGCGGGCTTCCGGCCCTCGACCTTCACAATGTGGTAGCCGAACTGGGTCTTCACGGGCGCGCCCACCTTGCCGATGGGCTGGGTGCGGGCAGCGGCACCGAACTCGGGCACCCACTTGGAGGGATCGGCATCTGCGTAGAGGCCTCCGTTCTCCTTGCTACCGGGATCGTCGCTGTACTTCTTGGCCAGGGCCTCGAAGGAGGCGCCCTTCTTCTTGAGCTCGGCCTGGATGGTGGCGATGCGGGCCTTGGCCTCGGCATCGCTGAGGCCGGGCTGGCCCTCGGCCTGCTTCACGGACACCAGGATGTGGCGTACGGAGGCCAGCTCAGGCTGCTTGAAGCGATCCGGGTGCGCGTCATAGAAAGCCTTTACCTGGGGCTCGTCCACCACCAGCTTCTTCTGCAGGCCCTCGCCCTCCTTGGTGAGGAACTCCCGGGCCAGGAGGTCATCCTTGGTGCGCTCGAGGGCGCGCTGGTAGCTCGGGGTCTTGTCCAGCTCCAGGCGCTTGGCTTTCACGGACAGGAGCTTGCTCTCGGCCATGCGCTTGACGAACTCTTCCTTGCCGCCCTGGACCATGAGCACCTGCATCTGCTCCTGCTGGCCCAGCAGACGGAAGGCGGACTGGAAGTCGGCCTCGGTGATGGGCTCACCGCCCACCTTGGCGAGGAGGACCTCTTCGGGCTTGGGGGCCGGCGGGGGGGCCGGGGCCGCCACGGGCGCGGGGGCTGCAGCGGCCGCCGGGGCCGGAGCCTTGGCGGGTTCCTGGGCGACGACACCGAGGGCGATGAGGGAGATCAGGGAAGCACGGAGCATGGGAGTCCTTGGAAGGGGGAGGCTAGCGACGCCGTCCGCCGAGAATGTTCATCAGGGCGATGAAGATGTTGTAGAGGCTGACAAAGAGGCTCAGGGCAAACCCGGCAGGATCGCCCAGGTCATCCGTACGCAGCATGGCGGAGGTGTCCCAGAGCAGCTTGGCGGAGCAGGCGATGACCGCCACGCCGGAGATGATCAGGCTGAGGGTCTCCAGGTGGAAGATCGCCGCCGCCAGACCGCCGAAGAACATCACGGCGATGCCGACGATGACGAAGTTGCGCAGGAAGCTGAAGTCCCGCTTGGAGGTGAAGGCCGTCACCGTGAGGGTGAGAAAGACCACCCCGGTGAGGCCAAAAGCCGTGAAGACAGGCGTATAGCCCGCTCCCTGGGCGATGACCAGGGCCACAATGCCGGCGATGACGCCGGAGACATAGGTAAAGAGGCCGAAGGCGATCCGGTTCAGGGGCCGACGGCGGCTCACGGAGGAGGCAAACATCAGGGTGCCGAACTGAACCCCGAAGAGCACCCAGCCCAGGAAGCGGCCGGCCACAGGCACCAGGGCCATGGCCACCAGGGGGGCGCTGAGGGCCCCCAGGGCCGCCACGGCGAAACCACCCACAAGCCAAAGGTAGACACTTCGGACAAAATCAAGGCGGGACTGCGCTCCGGTGGATGCGCCCTGCCACGACTGCTGATAATCCATGCAACGCTCCAAGGGGGATCCACGGATGGATCCCCCTCAGATCCTAACATTCCCCCCCGCCTAAGATCTGCGCCGACCCACCCCGAGGTTCCGTGATTTCTTCAGCCTGGAAAAATCGTCTCGAACAGCAGGCCGACCTGCGCCGGGCCCTGGGCCGGGACCGGGCCATCCAGCCCTCCGCAGGGCTGGACTTCTGCTCCAACGACTACCTGGGCCTGCGCCGGGATCCCCGCCTGGCCGCCGCCGCCGCCGAGGCCGCCCAGGACCAGGGGGCCGGGGCCGGGGCCGCCCGCCTCCTGCGGGGGGACTGCCCCCTCCACGGGGCCCTGGAGGCCGCCCTGGCCCAGTGGAAGGGCACGGAGGCCTGCCTCCTCTTCAACACGGGCTACCAGGCCAACGCCACCCTGATCCCAGCCCTCCTGGGCCCGGGGGATGCGGTCTTCTCGGACGCCCTCAACCACGCCTCCCTGGTGGACGGCTGCCGCATGGCCCGGGCCGGCGGTGCCCATGTGGGCATCTTCCGCCACCTCGACCTTGCCCACCTGGGAGAAGCCCTGCGGACCTGGCGGGCCTCGGCCCCCCCGGAGGCCCTGGCCCTGGTGGCCACGGACGCCATCTTCAGCATGGACGGGGATGCGGCTGACCTGCCGACCCTGGTGGACCTCTGCGAGGCCGAGGGGGCCCTGCTCCTGGTGGATGAGGCCCACAGCACCGGCCTGCTGGGCACTGACGGGGCCGGCCTGGCCCAGGGCCAGGGCGTATCAGGCCGGATTCCCTTGGTGATGGGCACCCTGGGCAAAGCCCTGGGGAGCTTTGGGGCCTTCGTCTGCTGCCCGGACAGCCTCCGCGACCACCTGGTGAACACGGCCCGGGGCTTCATCTTCTCCACGGCCCTGCCCCCGCCGGTGCTCGGGGCCGCCCTCGAGGGCGTCCGCCTTGCCCGCAGCGAGCCCTGGCGCCGGGAGCGGGCCCTGGGCCACGCCAGCCTCCTGCGCAGCGCCCTCGGCCAGGCGCCCTGCCCCTCGGCCATCGTGCCGGTGCCCGTGGGCGAGGATGGCCGGGCCGTCGCCCTGGCCCTGGCGCTCCAGGCCCGGGGCTTCGATGTGCGCGCCGTCCGCCCCCCCACCGTGCCCGAGGGCTCCGCCCGCCTCCGCATCACCACCGGGGCTCATTTGGAGGCGGCGCAGGTGACTTCCCTGCTGGCGGCACTGACCGAGTTGAACCTGCTCCCCAGGGGCCGAACTTGACCCGCACCCAGCCCACCCGTACAGTCTGCCGGGGAGCCTCGCATTGAAACAAACCCAGGGAGAGAAGTCGGAGCGAAGCCGGAGCGTGATCCTGGAAGCGGCCCTGGCCCTGTTCTCGCACCAGGGCTACCGCAGCACCAGCATCCGGGAGATCGCCCAGGCGGCGGGCGTGTCCACGGGCAATGTCTACCACCACTTCCCTGACAAAGAAGCCCTGTTCCGGACCCTGCTGGACCAGTACTGGGCCGCCATCGACGCCCCGGACTTCCCCTTCAACCGGGCCCTGGCGGCTGGGGCCTTCCCCCACGACCTGGAAGCCCTGGGGGCCGCTGCCGAGGAGAGCGTGCGCCTCTACCGGCGCCATGTGGCCCTGATCTATGTGGACGTGGTGGAGTTCGATGGGTCCCATATCCGGAAGTTCTACTCGGGCATGCCCGCCCGCTTCGCCTCCTTCATCGACCACCGCTTCCCCGACAACACGCTGAAGGATCAGCTGAGCCCAGGCACGGATCCCACCATGGCGCTCATGGTGGCCAGCCGAATCTTCCTGCACTACTTCGCCGTGGAGATCCTGTTTGGGGTGCCCGATCAGCTGGGCATGGGTTCGGCCGCTGCCATCCGGGAGATCTCCGGCCTGCTGCGGCACGGAATCATCCAAGCCAAGGACCCCGGCTAGACTCCCTACCGCTGCCCCTGAAAGGCAGGGACAGTGCGGCTGAAGCCTGGTTTTTCGCCCCACCTGCTCTGGACGTCACTTTTGGCTTGACAGTTGGGTACGGGAGCGCACAATCCTTAAAACATACCAACTGTTCGTTTTTACGGACTCACTTGGTTCCAGCTTCCTTGGTCTTCAAATGAAACCAACAAGTTACATGGAATCCCACCCCATCGCCTCGGCCGGTGCCAGGTCCACCCTGCGGCCCCACCCCGCCCCGGTGCGCCAAGCAGGAGATTCGGCATGACCCGCTACGCCACCCTCGCCTCCACGGGCTGCTACCTGCCGGAGATCCAGGTCTCCAACGATCTGTTGCGCCAGCGCTTCGCCCACCTGCCGGAGTTCGTGGACAAGATGGAAGAGTCCTCAGGCATCCGCTGCCGCTGGCATGCACCCGAGGACTGGGCCACCTCGGACCTGGCCCTGCCCGCCGCCAAGCAGGCCCTGGAGCGGGCCGGCCTGAAGCCCGAGGACGTGGACCTGATCATCCTGGGTACGGACTCGCCGGACTACATCACCCCCGCCACCTCCGTGGTGCTGCAGCACAAGCTGGGGGCCGTGAATGCCGGGACCTTCGATGTGGGCTGCGCCTGCGCCTCCTTCCCCACGGCCCTGGCCTGCGGGGCGGGCTGGATCACCGCCAACCCCGGCATCAAGACCGTCCTGGTGGTGGGCGTCTATCTGATGCACAAGCTGACCACGCCGGCTGACCCCCTCTCCTTCTTCTACGGGGACGGCGCTGGAGCGGCCGTGCTGGTGGCCTCGGATAAGCCGGGCTTCCTGGGCGCTGCGGCCCAGGCGGGCGGCGCCTACCACAAGCACTGGGGCATCTACTCCGGTGGCACCTTTGAACCCGCCTCGGTGGCCTCGGTGGAAGCAGGCCGCACCACCGTCAAGATGCTGGAGCGCTACCCCCCGGAGATCAACCACGAGGGTTGGCCCCGCCTGGTGCGCAAGCTGGCCGCCGGCTGCGAGTTCAGCCTGTCCGACATCGACTTCATCATCTTCACCCAGGTGCGCAAGCCCTCCATCGAGCTGGTCATGGCGGACCTCGGCCTGCCCATGGAGAAGACCCACACCATCATGGAGGACTGGGGCTACACGGGATCGGCCTGCATCCCCATGGCCCTGGACGATGCCCTTGCCAAGAAGAAGATCCGCTCCGGCGACCGCCTGGTGCTGGTGGGCTCTGGCGTGGGCTACAACCAGGCCGCCGCCGCCCTCGTGATGCCCTAGCCTCACGGCTTTCTCTCTCATTCAAAAGGAATGCGTATGACCACCAAAGTTGCTCTCGTCACCGGCGCCATGGGCGGACTCGGCACCGCCATCTGTCAGGCCCTGGCCAAGGAGGGCTACAAAGTCGCCGCCAACTGCCTCCCGGCCTTCCCACCCATGGAAGCCTGGCTCGCCGGCCAGAAGGCCCTGGGCTATGACTTCTTCCCCGTGGAGGCCGATGTCACGGATGAGGCCGCCTGCACCGCCATGGCCGCCGCGGTTACGGCAGCCCTCGGGCCCATCGATGTGCTGGTGAACAACGCCGGGATCACCCGGGACAAGTTCTTCCCGAAGATGGACCGGAGCATGTGGGACGCCGTCATCTCCACCAACCTCACCAGCCTGTTTAACGTCACCCACGCCATCTCCCCCGGCATGGCGGAGCGGGGCTTTGGCCGCATCATCAACATCTCCTCCGTCAACGGCGTGAAGGGGCAGGCGGGCCAGGCCAACTACTCCGCCGCCAAGGCCGGCTGCCTGGGCTTCACCAAGGCCCTGGCCCAGGAAATGGTGACCAAGGGGGTGACCGTGAACGCCATCGCCCCGGGCTACATCGGCACGGACATGGTCATGGCCATCCGGGAGGATGTGCGGGAGACCATCCGCATGTCCGTCCCCATGCAGCGCTTCGGCAAGCCCGAGGAAATCGGTGCCCTGGTGGTTTATCTGGCCTCGGACCTCGCCGGCTACATGACTGGTGCTACGCTCAACATCAATGGCGGCATGCACATGGCCTAGGGCCAGGAAGGAGGTGGCGGTGCTGGTTTCCCTCGGAGCCCCTTCCGGAGCGCCCCTTCAGGCGGGTTCTGATGGACCGGGATGCAGGGCTCGATCGCCCCTATTTTTGGACGTAGCGACTATTAGTAGCCATTACCTCCAATCAGGGTTAGCATGCCGATTAAACCTACCTACCCATCGTTTTCCCACCCCCCCCCAACCCCTTTGGACCACGGGTCATGCACCCCGTCCAAATCCACACAAAGGATAGGCCATGAAAATCCGCTTTGCTGTCGTGGCTGCAACCGCAGCTCTCGCCGCCCTGCCCAGCTTTGCCCAGACCACCGTCGGGGTGAGCTCCTCCACCAACATCACCATCGGCGGCCTCATCGCCATGGGCCTGAAGAACTCGGAGATCAGCCAGGGGAATGCGGCAACTGCCCGCCCAACCGCCAATGAGACGGGCGTCTACGACAACACCTCCCGCTTCGTGATCTCCAGCACCTCCAAGATCACCGATGGCTACACCGTGTTCATGCGCATTGAGAGCCGCATGCCCATGAATGTCCGCCCTGGTGACGCACTCCTGTCCACGCCCGGGACGGTTGTTGGGAATACCAACCTCTCAGGCACGGGGGTAAATCTCGCGACCAATGGCGCCACTGGTTGGGCTGACGGCGACACCTGGGCCGGCATCGGCACTCCCTACGGCAACTTCTACGCCGGCCACATGCACCTGTATGTCACGGACGGCATCTCCGTGGGCTACCTCTCCCCCGCCCTTGAGCACCCGGGTGAGGGCTACCGCGTCTGGGATGTCCAGGCCCTGGGCATCTTCAACCTCCTCAACACCTACATGACAGGCAAGCAGGACGGAGTGAGCGTCCTGGCCAAGCAGAACACCCTGAGCATCACTCGGTCCCGCAACGTCATGAAGTGGGACTCCGTTACCTTCAAGCCCGATGCCGCCAGCATGCTGAACTTCTCCCTGGCTTATTCCAAGAACGCGGCCGGCCCCCAGTACTCCTATATCTCCGCCGCCAATGGCACCGCCTATGAGGGCGGCAGCACCATCTTCGGCAAGGCGCTCTACAACGGCTATGGCTTCTCCGCCATGGGCCTCTACCTGGACCAGAAGTTCCAGGGCGGCTCTGCCAGCATCTCAACACTTGGCGTTCCCTCTGCGGCCAACACCGAGCTCAAGGCCATGCGCCTGGGCCTGTCCTACAAGTGGGACGGGATCAAGGTTGGCGTCCTCTATGACAACACCAGCATGGTGAACGGAGGCCTCAACGCCGCCGGCGCAGTCATCGGCGACTCCGGGCGCACCGCCATCCAGATCCCCGTGTCCTACTCGTGGGGCGATCACGGCGTCTACGCAACCTACACCATGGCCGGCAAGACCGCTTCCCAGGACAACACCGCCGCCACGCAGCTGACCTTTGCCTATGACTACGCCCTCACCAAGCGGGCCTTCCTGGGCGTGGCCCTCACCACCATCAACAATGACAAGCGCGTGAACTACCAGGGCTTCCTCACGGGCTTCAGCGCCTTCGGCAACAGCAGCCTGGGCTACGGCGAGTCCTGGCGCCAGCTCAGCCTGAGCCTGAACTACTGGTTCTAGTCCCCAGCCTTGAAGCCGGGGCTTCGGCCCCGGCTTTCTTCTGGACGCAAGACGCACGGCACTTCCGGGGGGCGGCAGCGCATGCCGGCCGCTCCCCCCTTCTTACCTTCGGTAGGCCTCCACACGGGGGGTCTCCATCGGAACGCAACAGCAAGCCTGGCTGGGGCCCTCTGGGCCGACAGCACCCCAAGGAGGCAACATGA
>CAIRQL010000221.1 GCA_903880675.1 uncultured Holophagaceae bacterium
CCGCCCCCCCTGCATCCCAGTCCCCAACCCGCTAGACTGGACCTGCGTGCCCATAGCTCAGGTGGATAGAGCAGCAGCCTTCTAAGCTGCAGGTCGTTGGTTCGAGTCCAACTGGGCGCACCAGCGCCCAGTTGGACTCGAATCAACGGGTGGACTGCCCGAGGCGTGCCTAGATGGCACGCCGAAGCAGGCCGGCAGACGGCGAAGCCGGATGCGTTCGAGGCCAACGCAAAGTGGGTCGGCGCCCGCACCAGCGCCCAGTTGGACTCGAATCAACGACCTCCCGCGCAATCCCGGTGGCCAGGACTGGTCGGTCGGGGCGATGATGACCGGGTAGGCCGCTCTCCCTTCCCGGAGGTCCCATGCATGTTCTGCGCACCGCCTTGGTTGTCACTGTGCTGGCGGGGCTGGCTCCCCTCCAGGCGGCGCCGCCCACCTCCCGTCGCCAGTGGGATCTCTCGCCCTTCAGTTGGCTCAGGCGCAGCCCTGCGGAGCCAGGGGCAGCGCCCAACAGTCATCCCATCCAGGTCAGCCCCAAGGCTCTGGAGCAGGCGCTGGGCACCGTGATGGTCGCAATTCCTGAAGGCGACGAGCATCTTTTCGACCCCAACGAGTCCGCCGACCTGAGCCGGCCCCTCTCCGAAGCCCTCGCCGTGGCCCGCCCAGGAGAGGACATTGAGCTCGTCAGCACCACCAAGCGCACTGGCGCCGTCTCATCCTATGCCCTGACCGTGACGGCCCGGGTCTTCGTGGTGGATGGCAAGCTGAACATCCTGATCCATGACGCCCGCCTGGATGTCGCTTTTGCGTACACCCTGACCCTCCAGATGCCCCAGTACAAGTTCGGCTCCCGCACCAAAGCCAGCGCTGTAGCGCTGAAGGCCGAAGGCGCTGAGAACCGACGCCCGGACTGGGTGGTCCTGCCCCTGACCGCAGTGGCCCCACCGCCCCTCGTGGTCGCAGCACCCGCCCCTGCGGCCACGCCTGCGCCGCCAAGGCCCGCTCCAGCCCCCGCACCGTCCCCGAGCCTGGAGCAGCGCTTCCTTCGCCTGAAGCAGCTGCGAGAGCAGAACCTCATCACGGAAGAGGAGTTTGCCAAGCGAAAACAGGAGCTGCTGAAGGAGCTCTGAGGAGGCCGCTCCCCCCCAGAGAATCTCCCGTGAATACAGCAATAGATTTCTTTCGACTGCTATAATTTTCAGACCATATGTCCACTCCTGCGCCCGCCCAACCCATTCAGACCCGACTGGCCGAGGCCTACCACGAGCTTCCGGAGGCCATGCGGCGCATCGCCGATGCGCTGATGTCGGATCCGCTCCTGGGCGCTCTCTGGGGCATCGAGTCCATGGCGGATCGCGCCGAGGTGAGCGTCGGTACGGTGGTGCGCTTTGCGAAGCGCCTGGGTTATCGCGGCTTCAGCGAGTTCCGCGACGCCCTGCGGGAGGCCTGCCAGGCCCGCAGCGGCGACTCTGATCTGGAGTCCATGGAGTCCCCCACGGATGTGTTCGGCACGCTGGCGGAAGTGGCTCGGCGGGATGGCGAGAACCTGGCCCGCCTCATCCAGATGGTGGATCAGCCCACCCTGGAATCGGCGGCACGGATGCTCGTGCAGGCCCACCACCGGGTCATTCTGGGCCGGGGCGTCTCCCATGTCATGAGCCTGGTCATGGCCCTCTACCTCACCCAGGCGGGCCTGCCCTGCATCGCGGCCATTCCCTCGGACTTCTCCAACCAGGTGGCGAACCTGGACTCCCACGACCTGCTGGTGGTCCTCAGCTTCGCCCCCTACAGCCGCGAGACCATCGACTCAGCCATCTTCGCGCGGAGCAACGGCATTCCAGTGCTGGCCTTCTCCGACCGCGCCGACTCGCCACTGAAGGGCCACGCCGACATCCTGATTCCCGTGCCCAGCGAGGACCTCCTCTTCAGCTGCAGCATCACCACCTTCGCCGCCCTGGCCCATGCCTTCGCCATCGTGCTGGCCGCCCAGGACCACGCCGGCACCCTCAAGCGCCTCAAGGCTGCGGATAAGGTGGCCCAGCCGCTCTTCATGAACCACTGGCTGCCCATGCAGCCCGGCGCCTTCAACCTGGGCCGCTCCAAGAAGCGCTAAGCAGCGCGCGGAGCCCCGCTCCACCGCCCAGGAGGCCCCGTGTCCAGTCCGAGCCGTGAGCAGCTCTTGCGCCACCTCCGCCGGGCGAATGAAGTGGCCGCAGCCGCTGTCGGCCAGGGCCACCACCCCTTCGGCGCCCTGCTGGTGGGGCCGGACCACGAGACCGTCCTGCTGGAGCAGGCCAATGTCAACACGGTGAACCACGCGGAGGCCGTGCTGGCCCGCACCGCCGATACGAACTTCACCCCGGCGTACCTGGCGGACTGCACCCTCTACACCACCGTCGAGCCCTGCGCCATGTGCGCCGGCACCCTCTACTGGGCCAACATCGGGCGCCTGGTCTACGGCCTGGATGAGGGCCGCCTGCGGGCCTTCACGGGCAACCACCCGGAGAACCCCACCCTGGACCTGCCCTGCCGCGACCTCTTCGCCCGGGGCCAGAAGGCCATCGAAGTGATCGGTCCTGTGCCGGAGGTGGAGGCCGAGATCGCCGCCCTCCACCAGACCTTCTGGCGGATCTAGAAAGTCAGCTGATCGTAGGCGGGCGAACCCACCTCGACCCAGGTCTCACGACCGTAGCGGATGATGTTCCCGAAGATGAAGATCAGCGGGGAGGTCGTGGCATTGCCTGGGAACAGGCCGATGATCCAGGGGTGGGCGGCGTTCAGTTCGAAGCCCTCCGTGGCCTGGGCGCGCTCGGTGAGGCCATTCATGTAGGCCTGAGCGTAGTCCAGGGCACCCTCGATGGTCACCACCTGCATCCCCTCAGCGGTGTAGCTCCGACCGAGGTTGCTCCGTAGGAACATGGCGGGCTCGGCGAGGAGGCGCACGTGGGACGTGGGGTAGGCGGTGCGGAAGGCTTGCAGCAGGGCGTCAGCAGAGTAGGTCATGGGTTGCCTCAAAGGCGTTGGAACAGGGTTGGACGGAGCTAGAAGCGCATCTCGCGGTTGTAGGGCTTGCCCAGGTCCGTGGGGCCCAGCTGCCTGGCCTTGCGGGCCAGGGCCAGGACGACGATGACCAGCACGTAGGGGAGCATGACGGCGAACTCGTAGGGGAACTTGATGCCCCACACCTGCATGGAAAGCTGAAAGGACTGGGCGATGCTGAAGAGCAGGGCGCCGCCCAGGATGCCCAGGGGGCTCCAGCGGCCGAAGTAGACGAGGGCCACCGCGATGAAGCCCCGGCCCGCCACCAGATCATCCGAGAACATCTTGGCCTGGCACAGCGACAGGTAGGCCCCGGCGAGACCCGCCATGGCGCCACCCAGCATGAGGGCCTGGTAGCGGATGAGGTCCACGTGGATGCCCATGGTGTCGGCGGCGCGGGGATGGGTGCCCACGGCCCGCACCTTGAGGCCCCAGGGCGTCTTGTAGAGCAGGAACCAGCAGGCGGGCACCAGCAGCAGGGCCGTGTAGGTGAGGGCGTTGTGATTGAAGAGGACGCCGCCGAGGAAGGGAATCTTGGAGAGGCCGGGGATGGCGATGGCCGCCATGCCCTCCACGCCGGTGACGCCCCCCACAAAGTGACGGAAGAGGGTGCCCGCCAAGCCCCAGCCCAGCATCTGCAGGCCGATGCCCGCGATGCCCTGGGAGGCCCGGAAGGTCACGGTCACCAGGGCGAAGACCACGCCCATGGCGGCACCCACCGCCATGGCGGCGCCCAGGCCAAGGACGTTCCCGTAGGCGGCCCAGGGGCTGGCCTTGAGGGTGAAGGGCACCATGAAGCCCAGGAAGGCGCCCATGCACATGATGCCGTCACAGCCCAGGTTGAAGACACCGGCCCGCTGGTTGAAGTTCTCCCCCAGAGCCGCCAGCAGCAGGGCCACGGAGAAGGGCACCGCCAGGCAGAGGACGTTGTAGAGCATCAGTCCGGCGCTCATGACTGGACTCCTTTCCC
>CAIRQL010000222.1 GCA_903880675.1 uncultured Holophagaceae bacterium
CAGGCTGAGCTGGACGAATTGATGTGCGACCTGGACGGCACCGAGAACAAGGGCCGGCTGGGCGCCAACGCCATTCTGGGCGTGTCCATGGCCCTGGCGGATGCCTCGGCCCGGGCCACCCGCATGCCCCTCTACCGCTACCTGGGCGGCGCCTCGGCCCGCCTGCTGCCCGTGCCCATGATGAACATCCTCAATGGCGGGGCCCACGCCGACAACAACGTCGACATCCAGGAGTTCATGGTGCTGCCTGTGGGGGCTCCGAGCTTCCGGGAGGCGCTCCGCTGGGGTGCCGAGGTCTACCATGCCCTGAAGGGGGTCCTGAAGGCCCGCAAGCTGGCTACTGGGGTGGGGGACGAGGGCGGCTTTGCCCCGAACCTGGGCTCCAACGAGGAGGCCCTCGAGCTCATCGGGGAGGCCGTCAAGAAGGCCGGCTACAAGCTGGGCCAGGACATGTACTTGGGCCTGGACTGCGCAGCCAGCGAGTTCCACAACGGCAAGGCCTACACCCTGGACGGCGGCAAGAAGACCCCGGCCCAGCTGGTGGAGTACTACGCTGGCCTCACCGCCCGGCATCCGGTCATCTCCATCGAGGACGGCTTTGCCGAGGGCGACTGGAAGGGCTGGAAGGCCCAGACCGTGGCCATGGGCGCCAAGACCCAGCTGGTGGGTGACGACCTCTTCGTGACCAACCCCGCCATCCTGGCCAAGGGCATCCAGGAGGGCGTGGCCAACGCCATTCTCATCAAGCTGAACCAGATCGGCACCGTCACCGAGACCCTCCGGGCCGTGGACATGGCCCACAAAGCCGGCTACCGGGCCATCATCAGCCACCGCAGCGGGGAGACCGAGGATAGCTTCATCGCTGACCTGGCCGTGGCCACTGGCGCTGGCCAGATCAAGACCGGGGCCCCCTGCCGCACGGACCGGGTCGCCAAGTACAACCGCCTGCTCCAGATCGAGTGGGAGCTGGGCGCCGCCGCCCGCTATGCCGGCCGCGAAGCCTTCGGCGCCCTGGCATGAACCCCAACTGGCTCCTGAAGTCCTCCACCCTCTGGGGAGCTTTGGGCGTCTCTGGATTGCTGTCCATGCTGGCCCTCCTCTTCTCCCAGGGCGGGCTGCCGGATCTCCATAAGCGGGAGGCCGAGCTTGCTGCGGCCAAGTCCCGCCTGGTGCAGCTCAACCACCGCAACCGCGAGCTGCTCGACGAGGTCCAGCGCCTGGCCGCCAAGGACCCCGAGCTGATGGAAGCCCTGGCCCGTAGACAGGGCTATGCGCGGAAGGGCGAGACCGTTTACACCTTCCGCAACCGCGAGCGCTAGCTTGAGGGTCCATGTGGCAGCGGCCTCCGGGAACCGGTTCGGATACGTCTGGGCGGACGAACTCAATTCTTGCGATATATCGGCTTGGGTGAAAGCCATCTGCCAGCAGGAATGGAATCCGGGTTTAGATGGCCTTTTTTTGATGCAAAGACCCGACGGCGGCCCATGGTGCTTGGATCACTGGGACTCTGATGGCTCTAAGTCTTTTTGTTCCAACGGTAGCCGAGCAGCACTGGCCGTCCCAGGGGCCCCTGAAGGCACCCTGGTGGAGGCCGTGTCCAACGGCGAGCGGATCCTGCTGAAGCGCACGAATGCAGGCGCTGCGATCCGCATGCCGGAGGGTGAAAGCTGCGGCCTGCGTCCTGTGCCCATGGCCGTGCCAGCGCCTGCGGGCTTTGGCTGGATCGGCAATCCGCAGCTGATCCTGCGCGTGCCTTCCGTGGCTGCAGTGGACCTCGCCACGCTCGCGCCGCCGCTGCGCCACCACGTTGCGCTGCCAGGTGGGACCAATGTGAGCGTGGTGGAAGTGCTCGCTCCTGGCGAGGCTCGCATCCGCTCCTGGGAGCGGGGCGTGGAGGGCGAGACGCTCTGCTGCGGAACCGGGTGCGCGGTCGCTGCGGCCTGGCTGGCCTCCGAAGGCGGCCCCTCGGAGTGGACGCTGCACCCGGCGGGTGGTGAGGCCGTGACCCTCTCCATCGGCGCTCTCGAGGGCGGCGCCTGGCGGGATCTCTGGCTCAGCGGGCCGGTCCATCTGCTGGGTACGCGGCATCTGGATGTCCCGCCTTCGCAAGGGATCCATTCCTGACCACCTGGCCCCTTCGCCGTGGAACCTGACCTGATAGACTGGCGTGTTCCACACCCGAGGGGAAATCGAAATGCTAGGTCTGGCGAACGCTTGCGCAACACGGATGGACGCCTGATGCGCGCCCGGGTGGTGGTGTTGGCAAACCAGAAGGGCGGGGTCGGTAAGACGACCACGGCCATCAACCTGGCGGCCTCCCTCGCGATGATGGAGAAGATGGTGCTGCTGGTGGACTTCGATCCCCAGGGGCACAGCACCACCGGCCTGGGCTTCCCCAAGCCCGACCACCGGGCAGGTGCCTATGCCTTGATGAAGGGCGCCCCCGCCGAGGCCCTGGTGCTCACCACCGAGGTGCCGATGCTGCAGGTGATCCCCGCCGGCAAGGACCTCGCCCAGCTGGAGTTTGAGCTCTACGAGATGCCTCAGCTGCAGGTGCTGCGCCAGGCGCTGGCGCCGCTTGTGGGCCGCTACGACTACATCATCATCGACCCGCCCCCCAGCCTGGGCATGATCACGCTCAACGCCCTCACGGCCGCCGACGAGGTCATCGTGCCCATGCCCTGCGAGTTCTTTGCGCTGGATGGCCTGGCCGAGCTGACGGAGACGCTGCGCCGCATCCAGACCGGGGCCAACCCACGCCTGCAGTTGGGCGGCATCCTGCTCACCATGGCCGACGAGCGCACCAACCTGGGCCAGGCCGTGGCCAACGAGGTTCGCCAGGCCTTCCCGGGCAAGGTGTTCCAGACCACCATCCCGAGGAACATCCGCCTCGCCGAAGCCCCGAGTCACGGCAAGCCGGTGGCCTTCTATGACATCCGCTCCCGCGGTGCGCAGGCGTACCTGAGCCTCGCCAAGGAGTGGATCAGCCTGGAAGATTCTGCGAGGAGGGAAGCCTGATGACCCAGCCGAAGCGTCCGGCCCTCGGCCGCGGACTGACCTCGCTCATGAGCCAAATGGCCCCGGAGAATGCGACCCCGCGGGAGCTGCCCCTGGGCAACCTGGTGCCCAACCGGGCCCAGCCCCGCACCTACTTCGACGAGACCGCCCTCCAGGAGCTGGCCGACAGCCTGAAGCAGCACGGGATGGTGCAGCCCATCGTGGTGCGCAAGGTCGGGCAGCAGTACGAGATCATCGCTGGCGAGCGGCGCTGGCGGGCGGCCCGCAAGGCCGGCCTGGCCATGGTCCCGGTGGTCATCAAGGAAGTCCCGGATGATCGCCTCCTGGAGTTCGCCCTGGTGGAGAACATCCAGCGCGAGGAGCTGAACCCCATCGAGGAGGCCTCGGCCTACTGGCAGCTGGGCGAGCACCTGCG
>CAIRQL010000223.1 GCA_903880675.1 uncultured Holophagaceae bacterium
CCAACCAACCTGCGGAGCCCGTGCCGGACCCGCATAGGCACATGGAGGAATCATGGATTTTCTGCGCCCAGATGTTCAGGAGCGCCTGATGAAGGAGCATTTCGAGTTCCGCAAGCTGATGGAAGAACACAAGGCCGCTGACTCGCGCCTTGGGGACCTCCAGCGGAAGCCCATGCTGTCCGCCAAGGAATCCCTGGAAGAGGTCGAGCTCAAGAAGACCAAGCTGCGCGCCAAGGAACGGATCTACCACATCGTGCAGGAAGTGGCGAAGCGGCCCGAGCAGTAGGCTGCACCCGCTAACAACAAAGCCCCGGTGACCCGGGGCTTTGTTGTTAGATGAAAAAATTGGTTCATCGCGGAATAGCGTGAGGAAAGGGACACCGGCAGTCCTCTGAGACCCTTGTGTTTGTCGAGAACGCAGGGGGAGGTGCCGGTGTCTTGGGAAAAGTGTATCCGTCTGCTCGGGGGCTGGAGTGCCTACGAGCCAGGGAATGTGGAGGTCAGGGAGGCTTCCGAGGATGGGCCGAGGGAGGTCTGGATCGCCCTGGACCGGAAGGCCTCCCGGTATCTCTGTTCAGGCTGCGGGAAGCTCCGGCCCCGTTATCACGACGCGGAGGAGCGGGAGATCAGGGATCTGCCCATCCTGGGGGTCCCGGTGCGGCTGTTCCTCTGGCGGTTCAGGGTGGCCTGTCCAACCTGCGGCCCCCGACTGGAGGCTCTGGATTGGCTGGATCCCCGCTCGCGGGTGACTCGGCGGATGGCGGAGGATGTGGCCAGGCTCTGCCGGGTGTTGCCCATCAAGCATGTGGCCGAGCGGTGCGGCCTGGACTGGCACACGGTGAAGGCCATCGACAAGGCCTGGCTGGAGCGGACCCTGCCGCCGCTGGACATGATGGGCGTGGACAAGCTGATCATGGATGAGTTCGCCATTCACAAGGGCCATCGCTACGCCACGATCATCACGGACGCGGACACCCGCAAGGTCCTCTGGGTCGGACGAGGCCGAGGCAAGGAAGCCGTCCGACCCTTCTTTGAGTCCATTGGATTGGAAGCCAGGCAGCGTATCCACGCTGTGGCCATGGACATGCACGCCCCCTTCGAAGTCGAGGTCCGAGCGCAGTGTCCAGCGGCCGAGATCGTCTATGACCTCTTCCATGTCGTGATGAAGTTCGGCCGGGAAGTCATCGACCGGGTGCGAATAGACGAGGCCAATCGGGTGAGGAAGGACAAGGCCGCCCGCAAGGTGGTGAAGGGTTCCAAGTGGCTCCTCCTAGCCAACCGGGAGAACCTGACGGAACCCAGCCATAGAGTTCGTCTGAAGGAGCTGCTGGAAGCCAACCAGGCACTGATGACCGTCTACCTGCTGAAGGACGACCTGAAACAGCTCTGGGGCTACAGCCGCGAAGGCTGGGCCCGCCGGGCCTGGAATGACTGGCTGGCCCGAGCCATGGAAAGCGGCATCGCTCCCCTGAAGGCCTTCGCCCGAAACCTCACCAAACGCATCGACGGCGTCCTGGCCCAGTGCCGCTGGAAGCTCAACACCTCAGTGCTGGAGGGCATGAACAACAAGGTCAAGGTCCTCAAGCGCATGGCCTACGGCTTCCGCGATGACGACTACTTCTTCCTCAAGATCAAGGCCGCCTTCCCCGGTAAAGCGCGATGAACCATAAAATTCATCTGCGTTCACCGCGCTCTTTGCGGTGAACGCAGTAGGCCTCAGCCTGGCAGGAACCTCGGCCTGAACGGCTCGCCCACCCAGTAGACGAGCTCCAGGGGGTCGGCGAGGTCCCAGAGCAGGACTTCGGCACGGGCGCCGGGGTGGAGGTGGCCGAGGTCGTCCCGGCGCAGGCTCTGGGCGGCGTGCAGGGTCATGGCCGTGAAGGCCTCCTCGAAGGTCAGGCGCAGCTGGAGGCAGCCCAGGCGCAGGATGGTGAGGGGGTCCTGGCAGGGGCAGGAGCCCGGGTTGAAGTCCGTGGCCAGGGCGATGCGGCAGCCCGCCTCGACCATGTGGCGGGCGGGTGCCCAGTCCCTCATCCCCAGGAAGAGCGTGGTCCCCGGCAGCAGGACCGGCGTGACCTGCGCCGCGGCCATGGCCTTCATGCCGGCGTCGCTGCAGAACATCAGGTGATCGGCGCTGGCGGCGCCCAGCTCGGCGGCCAGCTCAGCCCCGCCGGTCCAGGAGAGCTCATCCGCATGCACCCGGGGCGTGAGACCCAGCCGCTGGCCCGCCGCAAAGATCCGGCGGCCCTGGGCCACACTGAACACGCCGGTTTCCACGAACACGTCGCAGAACCGGGCCACGCCGGGGTGGCGGCGGACCAGCTCCGGCAGCCAGTCTTCGGCCACGGCCTTGGCATTGGCCTCGGCATCCCCGGCGAACTCGGGAGCGAGGTCGTGGGCGGGCAGCAGGGTGACATCGAGGCTCCAGCCCCGCCGCTGCAGCTCGGCGTAAGCCGCCAGCAGGCGCCCCTCGGCCTCCAGCTCCAGCCCGTAGCCGGTTTTGGCCTCCAGGTGCACCACGCCCCGCTCCCGGAAGGTGCGCAGGCGGGCTTCGCCAGAAGCCACGAGGTCGGTCACCGAGGCTGCCCGGGTGGCTCGCACGGTCTCACGGATGCCCCCGCCCCCGGCGGCGATCTCCTGGTAGGTGGCGCCTTGCAGACGGCGGTTGAACTCGCCCGTGCGGTCCCCGGCGAAGAGCAGGTGAGTGTGGGGGTCCACGAAGCCCGGTGTGGCCCAGGCGCCGCCGCCGTCCACCCGGGGCGCGTCAGCCCAGGCGGCGGGCAGGTCCGCAGCGCGGCCCACCCAGTCGACGCGCCCAGCCTCCAGAGCCAGGGCCGCAGCGGGAATCCGGTCCACCGCCCAGGCCTGGGCAGGATCGGGGGTCAGCAGTCCCCGGAGGTTCACAAGCACACGGCGGTCCGACATGGGACCAGTCTGGCAGGAAGGGAGATCCCCCGGGACCTTGGTAGGATCGCCCCAGGGAGGTCCCATGCGGACGAGGGGGAAGGCATGACCGGGGCAGGGTCACGGTGGCTCCGGACTCTTCTCTGTGCGTATTGTTGCGCGGTGCTGCCCCTGAGTGCGCAGCCCGCTCTTGCTGCGCCTGAACTCGGGATGCCTGCGCTGGTTCTGAAGCCCGGCGAGGGCCTCGCCTTGGCCATCGAGGGCGGGGACATCCGGACCTTCGGCGAGGCTCGTGCGGTGACGCCCATGGGCGGTCTGGCCAAGCTGGTCTGGCTCCGGATGGAGGGGGCCACCTGGTCTTCGGGCGGGGTGAAGTTCCGCTGCGCAGGGGCCGCAGGCTCCCTGGCCTGTGGCGGCGCTCCGGGCCACGGTACGGTGACGCTGGCCAAGGCCCTGCAGGAGGACTGTGATCTGGCCTTCCTGGCCTGGATCTCGGGAGCACAGGGGCACTGGCTCCAGGACTATGGCCCCGAGGTGGCCAGGTACCGATTACAGGAAGTCTTCGAACCTTTCCTGGGCCGCCGCCTGCCTGCAGGCCAGGGACTGCCTGCGTTCACCGCCCCCTGGGTGGGCGATGGCGACCTGCTCCGCACCAGCCCGGAGGCCTTTCTTCGCTGGCTGCTGCAGCCCGAGAACGCCGAGGTGGCGGGTTTTGGGCGGCGCCTCCTGGCGGGCTACTGGGCCGAGGTCAACGTCCTGCTGGGCAGGGAGAACTGGTGGTTCAAGACCGCTCTGGCCCGGGTGCCCGGGGAGCCTTCGGTCACCAGCGCCTGGGTCGCCGGCGGGCGGGGGTCCACCCTGGTGGTGTTCCGTGCGCCGCCCGGGACCAGCCGACCTGCAGCCCTGGCCCGCCTCCGCGAGCTCATGGGGCTGAAGCCTTGACCTCACCCGGGGTCTGGTCCGTCTACCTCCTGCGCTGCGGGGACGGCACGCTCTACTGCGGCATCGCCCTGGATGTGGCGGCTCGCTTGGCCCAGCACCGGGAGGGGAAGGGGGCCAAGTACACCCGGGGCCGGGGGCCGCTGGAGCTGGTCTATGAGGAGGCCTGTGCCTCCCGGCCCGAGGCCCTGCGCCGGGAGCGACAGATCAAGCGCCTGGAGCGGGCGCAGAAGCTTAGCCTCGCCGGCCTGCCGCCATCGCGCTGAGCAGGTCTGCGGTGGCCTGCTTAGGGTTGTCGGCCTTGAAGACCGCATTGCCGGCCACCAGGCAGTCGGCCCCAGCCCGCACCAGGTCGCCGGCGTTCTTCATGCCCACGCCGCCGTCCACCTGGATGAAGAAGGGGAGGCCGCGCTCCGTGCGCAGGGCATCCAGGCGGCGCACCTTGTCCAGCACCCGGGGGATGAAGCTCTGGCCGCCGAAGCCCGGGTTCACGCTCATGAGCAGCACGAAGTCGAAGTCGCCGACGAGGTCCACGAGGACTTCCACAGGCGTGCCAGGGTTCAGCACCACGCCGGCCTTGCCGCCGGCCTTGCGGATGGCGTCCAGGGTGCGGTGCAGGTGCGGATCGGCCTCCTGGTGGATGCTCACCCAGTCGGCGCCGGCCTTCACGAAGTCCGCAGCGTAGCGCAGGGGTTCGATGATCATCAGGTGGCAGTCCAGGGGCAGGTCCGTGGCTTTCCGCAGGCTCTCCACCACGGGCAGGCCAATGGTGATGTTGGGGACGAAGCGCCCGTCCATCACATCGATGTGCACCACCTGGGCCCCGGAGGCTTCGATGAAGCGCAGCTCCTCCCCCAGCCGCGTGAAGTCCGCCGACAGCAGCGACGGGGCCAGCAGGGGGGTCTCAGGGCGGAGGCTCATAAATCCAGTATCCCAGAGGCGACTGCTGTCCCGCCATTAGGTTTACTGATAACTACTCTCGCGGAGAAAGGATGAGGGGGGCGGAGGGGCGCGGAGAACTGCCGCGTGCTGATTTTTAGGCTCCTTTCCTCTGCGTCCCTCAGCCATCTCCTCTTTTCTCTGCGAGAGTTATTATTTTTTCATTTACCTAATTCGGCCTCAATACCGTTCACCCACAGCCTTCCGGGGCGCAGGGTGCGGAGGGCTTCGGGGGTTAGGTCGGCCAGGGGGGCCTGGACCCAGAGGAGGTCAGCCACGGCGCCCTTCTTCAGGCTGCCCATGTCTTTGCTGCGGCCCAGGGCGGCGGCGTTGCCGGCGGTGAAGGCGTGGACGGCCTCAACCCGGGTGAGGCGCTGGTCCGGGAGGAACCCGCCGGGTGGGTTGCCCTCGATGTCCTGGCGGGTCTCGGCCGCCGCCAGGCCCACGAAGGGGTTGGGATCCTCCACGGGGGCATCACTGCCGAAGGCCAGGAGGGCTCCACCGTCCAGGAAGCGCCGCCAGGGGAAGGCCTCGCTCACGCGATCTGGCCCCAGGCGGTCCGGAGTCCAGGCGTGGTCCGAGGTGCAGTGCACAGGTTGGACACTGGCCACCACGCCCTGCTTCCCGAAGCGGGCGGCGTCCTCGGCGGTGACGATCTGGGCGTGCTCGATGCGGGGCGGCAGCTCGCTGCGGCCCTTCTTGGCGGCCTGGGCCAGCAGGTCCAGGGCCGTGCGGTTGGCCGCATCTCCGATGGCGTGGATGGCGGGCTGGTAGCCGGCCCGCAGGGTGAGCGCCACATCCCGGCCCACCTTGGTGGGGGGCGTGGCCCACAGGCCCTGGCTGGTGGGTTCGTCGGCGTAGGGGGCCAGCCGACGGGCACCCCGGCTGCCCAGGGCGCCGTCCACGAAGAACTTCACGCCCTGCACCTGGAAGAAGGAGAGCTGCTTGGCCCGGGGCCGCTTCAGCTCCCGCAGCATGAGGGCGTGGTCGTGGCCCAGGTAGGCAAAGACCCGGATGGGCAGGGCGTTGGCGGCGGCCAGGCGGCG
>CAIRQL010000224.1 GCA_903880675.1 uncultured Holophagaceae bacterium
CTACCAGGCCATGGCCGTGGATGGCCTGTTCTTTCGGTCGGCGGAGCGCTTGAACGCCCAGGGTGTGCCAGCGGCGGCGCTCGTCATCCAGGCCCTGTGGACGGGGGTCCTGGCCCTCTCCGGCACCTACAACCAGCTGCTCGACTTCCTGATCTTCGCGGAGCTGCTGTTCTTCGTCCTCGCCGTGGCCGGCGTCTACGTGCTGCGGCGGACCCGGCCCGACCATCCGCGCCCCTACCGCACCTGGGGCTACCCGGTCACGCCCGCCCTCTACATCCTTGGCTGTGGTGCGGTCATGGTGGGCCTGCTCCTCTACCGTCCCAGCTACACCTGGCCCGGACTGGTGCTGGTGCTGCTGGGCCTGCCCTTCTATCAGCTGGCCTTGCGCCCGGGGCGACCATGGCCGTCGGGCGACTGAGCGGAGCCTGGCTCCGCCAGGTGCTGACGGAGGTCTTTCCGGCCGGGGTGGTGCGGCGGGATCTGCTGGACCACTTCGCTGCCGTCCTGGTGTCCAAGAGGTCCAGCAAGGGGGCCAAGGGCCGGCTGGCCCGGCGCCTCTACGGCACCCTGGTGAAGCTCCAGCGGCGGGGGCTGGTCACCCAAGAGGCGGGCGTGGTCCGCTCCCTGGCGGTACCCCCCAAGGCCCGGAGTGAGGCAGCTCCCGCCCTGGGTGTGGTGCTGGAGCGCCTGCTGTTCAAGGCCCTCCTGGCTGAGGACGGGCAGGGGGAGGGGCATACCCCTCGCACGCTGCTGGAGTCCCGGCGTGCCTTCCTGGCTGAGGCCGTTGCTGTCGGGTGGAGCACGGCAGACGCTGCGGCACTGCTGGGCATCACTGGCGCCCAGGCGGGGCAGCTGCTGGAGGGGTGGTAGGGTCCAGCAGGGCCTAGCACGCTACTGTGAAGGTACCGCCTTGACCATAGGAGCCCTTCCCTTGCCCTTTTCCCACCTGCTCCTCGGCCCTGAGCTTCAGTGCGCCTTCCAGGCCCTGGGCTATGCGACCCCCTTCCCGGTGCAGGAACAGACCATTCCTCTGGTGCTGGCGGGCCAGGACCTGGTGGTGCAGGCGCCGACCGGCTCCGGGAAGACGGTGGCCTACCTTGCGCCCCTCCTGCATCGGCTGGTGGAGGGTGGCCCCGGACGCCTGCCGGGTAACCAGACGAAGGCGCTGGTCCTGGTGCCGACCCGCGAGCTGGCGGCGCAGGTGGGGGAGCGGGCCACGGAACTGGCAAAGCACCTGCCTCTGCCCATGAAGATCCAGGCGGTCTTCGGTGGCGTCTCGGTGAACCCCCAGATGCTGGACCTGCGGGGCGGCGCCGACCTGGTCATCGCCACGCCGGGCCGCCTGCTGGAGCTGGTGCGGAAGAATGCCCTGAGCCTGGCGGGTCTGCAGCACCTGGTCCTCGACGAAGCGGACAAGCTGCTGGAGCTGGGCTTTCACGAGGAGATGCAGGACCTCCTGCGGCAGCTACCCGTCCGGCGGCAGACGCTCATGTTCTCCGCGACCATGAACAGCGCCGTGGAAGAGGTCGTCCAGCTCTTCCTGCGCTCGCCGCAGCACATCCAGGTGGAGGCCGCACTGGCCCTATCGGTGGCCATCGAGGAACGGGCTTGCCTCGTCCCCCTGGAGCACAAGGGTCCCTTCCTGCGGGAGCTGCTGGCCCGGGAGAGCTGGCCCCAGGTGCTGGTGTTCGTGGCCTCAGGGAGACGAGCTGACAACGTGGTGCGCAAGCTGGGGAACAGCGGCATCCGGGCGCTTTCATTGCACGGCGACAAGAGCATGAGTGCCCGCACCGACGCCCTGGAGCAGTTTCGGGATGGCCGCCTCCGCATCCTCGTGGCCACGGATCTCATCGCCCGGGGCATCGATATCAGCGGCCTGGCCTGTGTCATTCACTACGACCTGCCGCGCTCCCCCAAGGACTATGTCCACCGCACCGGCCGCACCGGCCGGGCCGGCCTGGGCGGCGTCGCCATCAGCCTCGTCAGCCCCGACGAGGAGGCCCACTTGGCCGTCATCGAGAAGAAGGTGCGGCGACGCTTCAAGAGGGAAGTGGGGACGGCGTAGGGGGCGGAGGAGGACCGAGTCAGCCGGGCCGTAGCAGCTTCTCGCAGGTTTAAATCCTGCCGTCATCCGCCTCTCGCGCCGACCCACCCCATCCGATTTGAACCGGGTCCCGCTGCGCAGTCCCCCGGTCTGCTCCGGCGCCACAGCTAGTGGCGCCGGAGCAGACCACTCGCAGGTACAAATCCTGCCCCCGCGCTCTACCAATAAAAAAGGTTCATCCGGGAACTCCGGGGAAAAACAACAGCCAACCACAGAGAACGCAGAGAGCGCAGAGGCGCGCCGACCCACCGTGCATGGGCCCGCCGAAGGCGGCTTCCGGCGAAGCCGGAAGTCATCCCGGGGTGCCACGGCCGCGCCCCCCAAGAGGCGCGGCAGCGGCGCCCCGAGATGGAGCCCATGCGCCGTGCAGCACGGCCCCAAGTGCTTTATCCCGCTCCTCCCCGTCCATCCCCGGCTAAGAAGCTTTTCCGACCCAAGCACTCAGGCCGTTCTCCGCTCTCCTCAGCTCCTCGGTTTTCCTCCGCGTTCCTTCCTTTCTTTTCAGCCACCCCTTGCCTGTTTTCCTCTGCGGTCTCTGCGGTGAGATTTCTTTCCCTGAAATCCCGGAAGATCCTTTTTTTTGCTCGACCAAGGGGCCAGCAGAGCCGCTCCTGTCCTTGTTTCCAGCGGGTCTGGAGGTGGATGCGGTTAGGATGGCTGGAACCGGATGCCCCCTTGAACACCCTCCCCTTCCACCTGGTCACGCTCACGCACTCCACCTGGGAGGAGGCCCTGGCGTGTGCCCAGGGCCTCGGCGCGGACACCCTGCCAGAACTGCGCCTGGACCTGTTCCCCGACTTGGATCCCGAGGCCCTGGTGGACGCCCTCCGGCGGCGGTGCCTGGTCACCTGTCGGCGGCTCTCCGAAGGCGGTCGCTGGCCCGATGCGGATGAGGCCGGGCGCATCGCCCGCCTGGCGCAGGCCATCAAGGGCAAGCCTCAGTGGCTGGATCTGGAGTGGGACCTGGCCATTCCCCCCGAGATCCAGGTCGCCCGCACCCATGTGCGCCTGCTCCGCTCCGTGCATGTGGCCCCCGGCGTCTTCGACCTCGAGAATCGCCTGGAGAACCTGCCCGAGGGCGAGGCCTTCAAGTGGGTGGGCTGGGCCGGCAGCTTGGCCGATGGCGGCCGCCTCCGAGGGCCGCTGGCCTGGGCCCGGGATCGCGGCATCCTCCTCGCCGCCTTCCTCATGGGACCCAAGGGGCTGGCCACCCGCGCCATGCAGGCCGCCTGGGGTGGCGCCTTCACCTACGCCGCGCCCGATGATGGCCCCCCCGCGGCACCGGGGCAGCTGCCCCTCGCCCTGCTCCGAGAGTGGCGCTGCGCGCGCCTCCACGGGGGCTTCAGCCTCTGCGGCGTCATCGGCGACCCCGTCCTGCACTCCCGGGGCCCGGCCTTTCACAACCTCCGGTTCCAGCGGGCCCTGAAGGACCTGATCTACCTGCCCCTCCTCTCCGGCGATGCCGCTGAAGCCGTGGCGGCCCTGGAGGCCCTTGGGGTCCTGGGCCTCAGCATCACGGCCCCCCTGAAGCTCACCCTGCCCCAGGCCCTCGGGCTGCAGGGACCCCTCAACACCCTCTGGCGGCGCACCCCCGGCGCGCCCTGGCAGGGCGCCAACACGGATGCCGAGGCCTTCCAGGCGGCCCTGGCTGACCTGGAAGCCGGACCGGTGCTGCTCCTGGGGGACGGCGGAGTGGGCCGCACCACCCGTACCCTCCTGGAAGCCGCTGGGCGCACCGTCCTGCAGGCCTCTCGCCGCACGCCCCTTGGACCCGAGGCCGTGGCGGCCTTTGGCCCCGTGGGCCTGGTCCAGGCCACCAGCCTGGGCATGGGCGCAGAGGATCCGGCCCCCTTCCCCGACCTCCTGGCGGCGGCCCGCCCCACCGCCCGCTGGGCCGTGGAGTGGATCTACAAGGAGGACACCGCCTTCGCCCTCTGGGCCCGGGAAGCAGGCCTGCAGCTGGTGGCGGGAGCGGACCTCTTCGAGGCCCAGGCCGAAGCCCAGAGCCGACGCTTTATCGAAGGCTGCGGGGGACTGATAGCCGACAGCTGATAGCTGATAACTTTGTTCCATGCGCCTTCTGTTGGTCGAGGACAAGGATAGCTTTCGCCGCCTCCTGGCCCAGGCGCTGGAAGGGTCTGCGTGGACCGTGGCAGCCGCAGCCGATCCCCTGGAGGCGCTCCGCCTGCTTGAGGCCAACCCGGTCCAGGTGATGGTCACCGACCTCCGCCTACCCGGCATGAGCGGACTCGAGCTCATCCGGCGCGCCCGACAGGCCCAGCCGTCCCTGCGGGTGGTGCTGATGTCGGCCTTTGCCGAGCCCCGGGACATCGTGGAAGCCATGCGCCTGGGCGCTGACGACTTCCTCTCCAAGCCCTTTGACCTGGACGCCTTCCTGGCTCTGCTGGACCGCCTGGGGGCTCTGGTGGGAGCGCCGCCGCCGGACCCCGCCGAGCCCTGGGTGGCCCACAGCGGCCCCATGAAGGCCCTGGACAAGGCCCTGGGGAAGGCCGCTGGCACTGGGTTGCCAGTGCTCCTCCGGGGCGAGCAGGGGGCGGGCCGAGGGCGCTCGGCCCGCCGCCTGCATACCCTCCGCAACCCGGCCCTGCCCTACTGCTGCCTGCCCGCCTCAGAGCTGGGCCCTGCCGGTCCTGACCCCGGCCTTCTCGAATTGCTCCGGGGGGGCAGCCTCTACCTGGCGGGCCTGGAGCACCTCTCCGCCCAGGCCGCCGGGCCCCTGGCGCAGGCCATGGCCTCGCCGGTTGGCCAAGCCTTGACCTGGATGGGCGGCATCACTCCGGATGCAACCCTGCCCCCCGAGCTCGCCCATCGCCTCGACGCCCTTGAGCTTCGTGTCCCACCCCTCCGGGAGCGCCGGGAGGACATCCTGGCCCTGGCCCGACTCCTGCTGGAGCTGGGTTCCCGACGCCTGGGCCGCACGGCCCCCTGGCTGGAGCGGGCCGCCGAGCGCCAGCTGCTGGACCACCGCTGGACCGGCAATGTCCTGGAGTTGGAGCAGCTCGTCGACCGCACCCTGGTCGCCAACCCGAGCCCCGCCATCCGTGGCTTCCCGGATCTGGGCCTGGAGAATCGCCCCCTCTGCCTGGCCTGGCCCGAGGCCGGATCCCTGGAGGGCATGCTCCGGTCCGTCGCCCACAGCGCCGAGCGGGACCTGCTGCAGCGGGCCCTCCTCCAGGCCCGAGGCAGCCTGCCTCGCACCGCCGAGCACCTGGGCGTGAGCCTGCGCGTCCTCGCTCAGCGCTTGCGGGAGCATGGCATCCCTCTGGAAGATGGATCCTCGCCGCCCACCGGGATGACCCCATGACCGAGCTGTCCCAACACCCGCTCCCCTCGGGCCCTGCTCCAGAGGCCGTGCGCCATGCCGCCCAGGCCGGCCTGACCGCCCTCCAGGCCGTGGTGGTGGGGAAGGATGCCCAGGTGCGCCGAGCCTTTGCCGCCATGCTCGCTGGGGGCCACGTGCTGCTGGAAGACCTGCCGGGTGTGGGGAAGACCACCCTGGCAAAAGGGCTGTCCCGCATCCTGGGGGGCACCTTTCAGCGGGTCCAGGGCACCAACGACCTGCTGCCCTCGGACCTCCTGGGCGTCCACCTCTGGGATGCCCAGGCCCAGGCCTTCCGCTTCCAGCCCGGCCCCATCTTCTGCCATGTGCTCCTGCTCGATGAGCTGAACCGCATTGGCCCCAAGACCCAGAGCGCCATGATGGAGGCCATGGTGGAGGGGCAGGTCACCCTGGACCGCAGCACCCATACCCTGCCTGAGCCGTTCTTCGTGATTGCCACTCAGAACCCACTGGATCACGCTGGCACCTTCCCCCTGCCCGAGAGCCAGCTGGACCGCTTTTCCTGCACCGTCCACCTGGGCTATCCGGACCGGGCGGCGGAGCGCCGCATCCTCAAGGAGGAAGCCGGCGCGGGTCGCCTGGACACCCTCGCCCCGGCCATGCCCCTGGAGGGGTGGCTGCTGGCGCGGGCGGCGGTGCGGAGCGTGGCGGCCGGGGACGCCGTGTTGGACTACGTGGAGCGCGTGGTGGAGCGGGTCCGCGCCAGCGGGGCGTTCTGCTCCACCCGGGCTGCCAAGCACTGGTTGGGCCTGGCCCAGGCCGAGGCCTGGCTGGCGGGGCGGGGCTTCGTCACACCGGATGACCTGCAGCAGACCCTGGCGGACACCCTGGCCCACCGGGGCAGCCTGGACGACCGCCGCCTCAGCCGCAGCGAGCGCCGGGACCAGCTGGCCAAGGTCCTCCACGATGTGCCCGTGGGGTGGGCCCCATGATCGAGGTCCCCCTTCAGGATCCCCAGCCCTCCATGGGAACCCTCCTCCGGCAGGCCCGGGAAGCCCGGGGCCTGACCCGCGAAGAGCTGGCCCAGAACCTCAGCCTGCCCCTCCGCCATGTGGTGGCCATCGAGGACGACGCCTGGGAGCAGATCCCCCCGGGGCGAATCCGACCCCTGGCCCGCCAGATGGCGGAACGGCTCGGCACCACCATCGACTTCGGGACGGGCTCATTCCGGGTGGTACCCGGTGCCCTGGAACCCCCACCCCCACCGGATCCCCGCCGGGAGCGCCAGGAGCAGGTCGTCATGATCGGGCTGACGGTGGCCTCCGTGGCCATTGGCCTTTGGCTGGTGGTGCCGGGCCCCTCCCTGGGCCGCCGTCCCACGCCAGCCCGCAGCCTCGCAGCGGGTCGCCCTCCCCTGCCACCCCCGCCCCAGCCCACAGCCTCGCCCTACCCGGTGCTGGGCGAGTACCTGCCGGAAGCGCCGCTGAACGACCAGGGCGCCCTGCTGACCCTCCGGGCCATGGATGCCTGCGGCGTGCACATCGAGTACCTGGAAGGGGGCCTGCCACCCCTGGACCAGACCCTCCAGGTATCCGATCCCCTGCGCCTCCGGGTGAAGGGTCCCTTCGTGCTGACCCTCTCCAATGCCGGCGTGGCATTCGTTGATGTCGCCGGGCAGCGGATCCGCCATGGCCAGCACGAAGGGGAGCCCTGGACGGGACGCTTCGATGCCGAAGGCAAGTGGCTGCGACCCGCGCCCACGCCAACGCCAGACGAGCCACCGGTTCCGGATGACGAGGACGAAGCCCCATGAGCCTGCATCCCCTCATCGACCGCTACCTCAAGGGCACCCTGCCCGAGCCCATCGTCCTGTCCCTGATTGGCGGGCGCCTGCCGGTCCCCACCCTGGACCTGCTGCAGGCCCTGGCCCACGCAGTCTTGACGGACTCGCCCCAGGCCAAGGCGGCCGTGGAGACCCTGAAGACCCTGCCCGAAGCCATGCTGACCGGCATCCTGGATCAGCCCATCCAGCCCCCAGCCCCCCTGCAGTTGGTGCTCTGCCACCGGCCGGAGCCAACCGTCCTCGAGGCGGCCCTGCTGAACCGGTCCCTGACGGCAGCGATTGTTGAGGCTTCCGTGCCCAGCCTGCCGGGGAGCGTGCTGGAGATCGTGGTCAACAACCAGGTGCTGTGGATGGAGCGCCCGCAGATCCTCGACCTGCTTGAGCAGCACCCCGAGGGCGACTACACCATCAAGCGGCGCATCAACGAGTACAGGTACGAAGTGCTGCGCCTCATTCCGGAAGAGGTCAAGCGGGAGCGGCTCGAGATCATCGCCGAGGTGGAAGCCGGCCGCCTGGACCGGGCCTGGTCGGAGCTGCCGCTGCCCATGACCCCCACTCCGGAGGAAGCCGAGGCCGAGTACGAGACGGAAGAGATGGCCGCCGAGCGGCGACTGCTGGCGCTGCGCCCACCCCTGGGCGAAGACGGCGAGGAGATCAGCCTCACCATCACCCAGCGGGTGGCCCGCCTCACCACCAACCAGAAGATCATGCTGGCCATCAAGGGCGGGAAGGAGGAGCGCACCCTCCTGATCCGGGAAGCCAACCGTCTGGTGCAGGTCAATGTCCTCCGCAACGGCCGCATCACCGCGGGCGAGGGGGCCCACATCGCCCAGATGCGCCCCATCCTCGAGGAGGTGCTCCGCATCATCGCCAACCGCCGGGCGTGGATGCAGCCGGCCC
>CAIRQL010000225.1 GCA_903880675.1 uncultured Holophagaceae bacterium
CATCCCCTTCATCCCTGTTGAAATGCTTTTTCCTTTACATGGAGGATGCACTGCCTCCGATTCATCCCCTTCGCCCTTGTCGCTTTTCGAAAACGAGGGAAAAGCCAATGAACAGGGATGAAGGGGATGAAGGGGATAAGAGGAGCCCAGTCGCACCGTTGCGTGATCCCCGGGCTAAGCCCGCTCGAAGATGCCGATCCAGCGGGGGCTGTCGGCGGTGAAGGGGTCGCCGTGGTAGCTCCCTAGCACGGCGCGGGGCCGCAGGCCGGCGGTGTGGGCCAGGGCCAGCAGCTCGTCAGGGCGGTAGAGGCGGACGCTCTCGAAGGCCTCCCGGACCTCGCCCGTGGCCAGGCGGGTGAGGGTCATGCGCTTCACCAGGCGGTTTCCCTCCAGGGTGCGGCGACTGAGGACCCGCACGCCCTGGCGCTCCACCGTGTCTTCCGGCACCAGCGTTCGGGCCGCCCCCTCGGCGTTCAGGTAGTCCAGCAGCAGCACCCCGCCGGGGTGCAGGCAGCGGGCCAGGCCTTGCAGGAGGGCCAGATTCTGATCGTCATCGAAGTAGCCGAAGGGCGTGAACCACAGGCAGGCGCCGGTTAGGGTCCCCGCCTGCACCGGCAGGGTCCGCATATCGCCCCGGAGCAGGTGGGGCCGAAGTTCCGTTGGGGCCAGGGCCAGCAGCGCCCGGGAGAGGTCCATGCCGAAGGCCTGGGGGTTGGTGTGGCGCAGGACCTCCAGGTGGCGGCCGGAGCCGCAGCCCAGGTCCAGCACCGGACCCACCGCCAGCTCCGGTGCGGCTAGCAGGGCCATGGCCACGGCGGTGCGGGCCTCGCCCGCATCCCGGTGGGCATAGAGCAGGGCGTAGTCGCCGTCGAACCAGTCCTCGAACCACTCCCCCAAGGCGTGCCTCCTGTCCCCCAGGGTAGCCACGCCCGGCGGGGCCGGGGGCGGTGTCGGCTACACTGGTCCCTGCAAAGGATGACCATGCAGCGCCCCGAACGACTTGAAGACCAGATCCATTTCCTGCTGTCGAGCCTCATCCAGCGGGAGCTGCGGGACCCCGAGCTGGGGTTCCTCACCCTCACGGCGGTGCGCATCACCGGGGACCGGAGCATCGCCCGGGTGTACTTCACCGTATTGCCCCCCCTGGGCGGTGACCAGCAGGCCCAGAACGGCTTCACCCGCAAGGCCCTGGGCCGGGCGGCGGGCTTCCTCCGCACCCAGCTGGCCATGCGCCTGAAGATGAAGCGGGTGCCCGAGCTGCAGTTCTTCCCGGATGGCACGCTGGAGGAGGGCAACCACCTGGAGACCCTGCTGGCAGAGCTGGAGCAGGAGCGGGCCTCCCGGCCCCCCGAGCCCGAGGTCCCTGAGGATCCCGAGGCCACCGCAAAGCCGGACGCCTGAGTGGTCGAGTCCGGGATCCATCTCGTCCACAAGACCGTGGGCCGCAGCAGCTTTGACGCGGTACGGGACTTCAAGCGCCGGGCCTTCGAGGCCGGCCAGAAGAAGCTGGCCCTGGGCCACGGTGGCACCCTGGACCCCTTCGCCGAGGGCCTCCTGCTGGTGCTGGCAGGCCAGGCCACGCGCCTCATGGACCTCCTGCATCCGCTGCCGAAGACTTATGTGGCCGAGGTCCGCTGGGGCCTGGAGACCGACACCTGCGACCTCCAGGGCCTGCCGGTGCTGACCGGCGACCCCTCGCACCTCACCCCGGACCTCCTGGACGCGGCCCTGGCGCCCCTCCTGGGCTGGACCGAGCAGGTTCCCCCCACCACCAGCGCCAAGAAGATTGACGGCGAGGCGGCCTACAAGAAGGCCCACCGCGGCGAAGTTGTGGTCATGAAGCCCTGCCGTGTCTTCCTGCTCTCGGCCCACTGGCTGGCCCACGACCTGCCTCGGTCCAGCACCCTGGAACTCACCTGCCGGGGTGGCTACTACGTGCGCAGCCTAGCCCGGGATCTGGGCCAGACCCTGGGCTGCGGTGCCCACCTGGCGGCCCTGCGCCGCACAGCCATCGGTCCCTGGGCCGATCCCGGCGCAGGCTCCGAAGGCCTGGTGACCGGTGCGGACCTGGTGCCCTGGTGCCCTACCCGGGATCTCACGGACGGCGAGGCCGAGCACCTCAACCATGGTCGGGCCATTCCCCAGGGCGAGCTGCTGCCAGCCACCTGGGCCCTCCCCGAGGGTTTCCCCGACCCCGGCGCCCCCATTCGTGCCCTGCACCAGGGCCGCCTGGTGGCCCTGCTCAAGCCCACCGAAGACGGCCTGCGCACCTTCGCCAACCTGCGCGGCGGGCTCTAGCGGCAGGGGTTCCTACCACTCCGTTTGAAGCGAACAAACTACTTGAGCACGGCTGGGTTGACGCAGGTCAGCGGCGGCTCGCCATTCAGCACACTCAGGACATTGTCGACCGCGATCTTGGCCATCGCCAGGCGGGTCTGGATGGTGGCCGAAGCGGTATGGGGGACGACCACGACGTTGTCGAGCTCAGCCAGGCCCGGCGCCAGGAGCGGCTCGTTCTCGAACACATCCAGCCCGGCGCCCCAGATGACCTTGTTCCGCAGGGCGTGGACCAGGGCCACCTCATCGACGACGGGGCCCCGCGCCGCATTGATCAGGACGGCCGTCGGCTTCATGGCCGCCAGCTCCTGGGCGCCGATGTAGTGGCGGGTCTCCGGCAGCAGGGGCAGGTGCAGAGAGAGGAAGTCCGACTCGCGCAGCAGGGTGGCCTTATCCACGAAAGTCGCCCCGCACTGGCGCTCGAACTCAGGCAGTCGCGCCACATCGGAGTAGATCACTTTCATGTCGAAGGCCGCCGCCTTGCGGGCGAAGTTGGAGCCGATCCGTCCCCCCCCCGCGATGCCCAGGGTCTTGTGGTCCACGTCCAGGCCCAGGAAGGCCAGGGGCCCCCAGCCAAGCCACTGGCCGGCGCGCACGTAGCGGTCGGTCTCCGTGATGCGGCGGGCGGTGGCCAGCAGCAGGGCCCAGGCATGGGTGGCGGTGGCCTCGTCGAGCACGCCGGGGGTGTTGGTCAGAATGACGCCACGCTGGGTGGCCGCCTGCAGGTCGAAGTTGTTGAAGCCCACCGCGAAGTTCGCCACGATCCGGCACTGCGGACCCGCGGCGTCGAGCAGGGCCCCGTCGATGCCATCGGTGAGCATGGAGATGACCGCATCCCGGCCGCGCACCTGCTGCAGGAGCTCGTCGCGGTTCAGCGCCCGGTCATGGGGGCTGACTTCAACGTCGTGGCTACTGCGCAGGGTGTCGATCATCTCCTGCTGGATCATCCGCGTGATGTAGATGTTGGCTCTCGGCATCGGGTGGTTCCTGTCCAGTAAGAGGTGGTGGGCCTGAGCGAAGCTGGCCCAGGGGCCCATGCAGTATGTCAGCGCACCCTGGCGCCGCTTGCGGTGGCAGGGACTAGCGGCGCACTTCCACCTGGGCCATCTTCTCGTAGTAGCGCACCAGGCTGCAGTGGTCCGCGTCCCCCTGGCCGTCCACCTTGAGCGCCTGTAGCATCTCCATGACCGAGGCGGTGAGGGGCAGGGGCACCCCCAGCTCGTGGGAGGTATCCAGCGCGTTGGCCAGGTCCTTGATGTGCAGGTTGATGCGGAACCCGGGGTTGAACTTCCGGTCCAGCACCAGGGGCGCCTTGGCCTCCAGCACGGTGCTGCCGGCCAGGCCGCCCCGGATGGCCTGGAAGACCAGCTCGGGCTCCACGCCGGCCTTGGTGGCCAGCACCAGCGCTTCAGCCATGGCCGCGATGTTGAGGGCCACGATGACCTGGTTGGCCAGCTTGGTGATGTTGCCGGCGCCGATATCGCCCGTGCGGACCACGGAGCCAGCCATGGCCTTCATGATCGGGTAGCAGCGGTCGAACACTTCCTGGGAACCACCCACCATGACCGAGAGGGTGCCCTCAATGGCCTTGGGCTGGCCGCCGCTCACCGGCGCATCCAGCATCTCCACGCCGTTGGCGGCGAGCTTCCCAGCCACCTCGCGGCTCACCAGGGGGGCAATGGAGCTCATGTCGATGACCACCGCACCGGGGCGTGCGCCTTCGATGACCCCCTGTTCGCCTAGGACCACCTGCTTCACCTGGGGCGAGTTGGGCAGCATGGTGATGATGATGTCGGATAGCTCTGCGACCGCCCGGGGAGTCGGTGCCGCTTCCGCCCCTGCGGCGACCAGCTCGGCCACGGCGGGTTCGAAGACGTCCATCACCACCAGCTGGTAGCCCGCCTTGAGCAAGTTCAGGCTCATGGGCTTGCCCATGATCCCCAGTCCGATGAATCCGATCTTCATGTGAGTCCTCCTGGTTGGTCAGGTTCTAGTAGCCCATGGCCTGGATCCAGCCGAACGAGGAGCGGCTGTCAGGGGTGGGAATGTATTCGAGGCCTACGTGGCCCGCATAGCCGAGCCGGTCCAGCTCCTGGAACAGGAAGGGGAAGTTGATCTCCCCAGTGCCGGGCTGGTGGCGGCCGGGATTGTCCGCGATCTGGATGTGGCCGATGCGGGGCAGATGCTTGCGCAGGGTGGCCACCAGCTCCCCCTCCTCGCGCTGGGCGTGGTACACGTCGTACTGGAGGAAGATGTTGGGCGCCCCGGCCGCATCGATCACTTCCAAGGCCTGCTCGGTGCGGTTGAGCAGGAAGCCAGGAATGTCGAAGTGGTTGCACGCTTCCACCATGAGGCGAAGGCCCTTGGCTTCGAGCAGCCTGGCGGCAAACCGCAGGTTATCCGCCAGGGTCTCCCGCTGGAGTGCGTCCTCGCTCCCCGCGACCCGCTTGCCCGCCAGGCAGTTCAGGTTGCTGACGCCGAGCGCCAAGGCATAGTCCACCGCTTTGGGGACCCCAGCGCGGAACTCATTGATCCGAGCTGGATCGGCGGCGATGCCGCGATCACCCTGACCCCAGTTCCCGCTCGGCAGGTTGAACAGGACCTGGCGCAGGCCCTGCTGGTCCAGCAGCCGGCGCAGCTCCGTCGCCTCGAAGTCGTAGGGGAAGAGGTACTCCACGAAGCTGAAGCCGGCCTCCTTCGCCAGGGCGAACCTGTCCAGGAACGGGACCTCGGTGAACAACATGGTGAGATTGGCGGCGAAGGCTGGCATGGCTGTCCTTTCCGTGATGGTCGATAAACCTTGCTGTCAACTATCCCTCTCGGGGGCGTTTGGGACCAGCGGGTGTTTGGTGATTCTAAGCATCGGAATAACCGATGGTGAACGAGCAGGAAGCTGGCCCCATCGCTGAAAGTGTTGCTACCATCAGCGGCGAGCCGGGCGGCGGATTCCCGCGACCGGCCTTGAGGGGGTGTCCATGTTCAAGGCCCTGCGATTCTTCCCCCTGGCTGTGTGCCTCGTGGCCATGGCGCCCATGGCCCAGGCCGACGATGCTGCCACCGCCGCCAAGGTGGTGGGCACCTGGGAGGGCAAGTGGATCTTCGCCGACATGGGTGGCAAGCTCGTCGTGAAGATCGATGCCGCTACCGGCAATGTCCTCAAGGGCAGCTCCGTCTGGTACGGCACCGCCGTGGGCGACTTCTCGGACACCTTCACCAAGGCCAAGGTCAAGGGCAACAAAATCGAGTTCCCCGAGCCCACCATGGACTTCGAGGCCACCCTGTCCGAGGACGGCACCGCCATGGAAGGCAACTGGACCTCCCCCATCGCCACGGGGCGCCTGACGCTCACCAAGAAATAGGGCCGCCCCCTCGGGTTACTGCGCCAGCGCCTCCACAGACTTGATGCCCCAGGCGAAAGCTTCTTCGTTCAGGGGGACCAGGGCGCACTTGTCCTTGAGGGCCACGCGGATGGCCGTGAGGAAGGTTTCCTTGGGGAAGATCCCGGTGGCGGCCTGGAGGGCACCCAGGGCCACGATGTTCTTCACGACGGCCTTGCCCAGGTCCGTGGCGATGCCCGTGAAGGGCACCGGGAAGACCTTGATGCTGGGATCCAGCACGGGTGCTTCCGAAACCACCGTGCTGTCGTAGATCACGACGCCGCCCTTGCGGACGGAGGGGCCGAACTTGGCCAGGCTTGGAGCGTTGAAGGCAATGAGCACCTGGGGGTTCGGGGAGCCGGGGTTGAGCACTTCCTCCGCCGCCACATGCACATCGGCGTAGGAGGTGCCCCCGCGGCTCTCGGGGCCGTAGCTGGGGATGTGGGTGGCGTCGAAGCCCTCGTTGATGGCAGAGCGGGCGATGAGCATGGCGGCGGTCTGGGCGCCGTCGCCACCGGAGCCTGCCAGCTTCAGCGAGATGTCGTGGGGGGCCAGGTGCGTCGGAAAGCCCTCGCAGTGCCGGACCGGGTGCTCATAGGTGGCGCCCGTGAGGCTGAGGATGAGGTTGCCGTCGAAGCTGGGCGGGTTCGGCTTGAACCAGGGATCCACGGTCATGTCCTTCAGCACGCCCAGGGGGAAGACGGGCTGCATGAAGTCCCGCACCCACATCTCGGTCTCCTCGGGGCTCATCTTCAGGTGGGTGGGGCACTCCGCCAGCACCTCGATGAAGCTGTAGCCACGGCCTTCCACCTGCAGCCGGAGGGCCTTCTGGATGGCCTTCTTGGCCCGGATGCGCTGCTTGGCGTCATACAGCGCCACGCGCTCCACATAGATGGGACCGTCGAGGCCGGCAATGATCTCGGCCATCTTCATGGGCTGGCCGTTGGAGATGTTCCGACCGGTGGGGCTGGTGGAGCTGCTCTGGCCCATGAGGGTGGTGGGGGCCATCTGGCCACCGGTCATGCCGTAGATGGCATTGTTGATGAAGATGACCGTGATGGGCGCACCCAGCTGGGCGGTGGCGATGGTCTCCGCCAGCCCGATGGAGGCCAGGTCACCGTCCCCCTGGTAGCTCACGACGACGCTGTTGGGGTTGGCGAACTTGTGGCCCAGGGCCACCACGGCGGCGCGGCCGTGGGCCGCCTGGGTGTTGCCCACATCGAAGTAGTAGTAGAGGAACACCGAGCAGCCCACGGGGCTCACGGCCACGGTGCGGTCCTGCACACCCAGCTCGTCAATGGCTTCCGCCAGGAACTTGTGGGCCAGCCCATGGCCGCAGCCGGGGCAGTAGTGGGTGGCGTGGCCCTTGAGGCCCTGCGCATGGGAGTGGCGGTCGAACTTGTCGTAGATGACGCTGGCCTTGCTCATGCGAGCACCCCCTTCCGACTCAGGACCCGGGTGGTGATCTCGTCCTGTTGGGGCAGGATGCCGCCCATGCGCCGCACGGACTCGATCTCTGGGTAGTCCCGCACGCCGGCCCGACTCAGGGCGAGGCGGACCTCGTCTTCCAGCTGGCCTGCGCTGGCCTCCACCACCACGAGGCGGCTGGCACCCTGCAGGGCCGACTTCAGCGCATCGATGGGGAAGGGCCAGAGGGTGATGGGCCGGAAGAGGCCGGCCTTCACGCCCTGATGTCGCAGCTCCTGGACGGCCCCCTTGGCGGTGCGGGCCGGGGTGTTGCAGGCCACCAGCACCACGTCGGCGTCGTCGCAGAGGTAGGCCTCCGAGCGGGCCTCGCTGCCCATGGCCTCGTACTTGCTGTTGAGGTGCACGTTGTGGGCCTCAAGGTCGCTCTCCGTCAGATAGATGGAGGAGATGACGTTCTTGCGGTGCTCGGCGTCGCCGTAGACGGCCCACTTGGGCACACCAGGCTTGCGCAGGGTTCCGGGCAGCTTGACCTTGCCGGTCATCTGGCCCAGGTAGCCGTCGCTGAGGATGACCACCGGGTTGCGGTACTTGAAGCTGAGCTCGAAGGCCAGGATGGTGAGGTCCAGCATCTCCTGGGGGGTGGAGGGCGCCAGCACGATGGCCTGCGTGTTGCCATGGCCCAGGCCGTGGCAGGCCAGCTTGATGTCGGACTGCTCGGGGGCGATGTTGCCCAGGCCGGGCCCGCCGCGCATGACGTCCACAAAGACGCCTGGCAGCTCAGAGCCGATCATGTAGGAGACGCCCTCCAGCATCAGGCTGAAGCCCGGCGAGGAGGTGAAGGTCATGGTGGGCAGGCCCGCGCCGGCGGTGCCATACATCATGTTCACGGCGGCGACTTCGCTGACGGCCTGGAGGAAGGTGCCATCCAGCTTGGGCAGGAACCTGGCCATGAGCTCGGCGCCCTCGGTGGAGGGGGTGATGGGGTAGCCGTAGACGTGGCGGCAGCCGGCCAGGATGGCGCCGATGGCCGAGGCATAGGTGCCCTTGATGACCAGTGGCTCGGTGGCGGCAAGGGGCAGCACCTGGGCGGGGACGTCCACGGGCTCCGGGGCATCGCTGGGCCGCACGCCGAAGAGCTTGGCTGGGTCCTCCAGCTCAAACTTCTGGTGGGGGCCCTCTTCGGCCGGGCGCAGGCCGTAGGGTTCCGGGCAGGCATCCATGCACAGACCGCACGCATTGCAGTTGGTCAGGTCGAGCACCACGGGTATCAGGCCCGTGAGGGAGTTCACCTGGTCGCTGAGGGTGATGCAGTCCTTGGCACAGGCATCAATGCAGCGGCCGCAGCCTTTGCAATATTCCGGCAGGAGAAATGGCTTCGGCCGTTCTTTGAGGGCCATGTAACCTCCGCGGCGGGGACCTTTCCCCTCCTGCCCAGAAGTGTCGTTCCCGGTCCGTGTGCCTGGGATCACAAGCGGTTGATAACGCAGACCACCGCCGACCAATGGGCGCAGATGTCATCCCTGGGTGGGCAGTCTGTGGGGGTCTACCGATCCCCCCAGTGCAGCTTCTGCTGGAGGAGGGCGAAAAAGTCCAGGCCGGGGCGCTGGAGGAGGGTGATCTGCGCCGCCCCCTGGCAGAGGCGCACCTCGTCCCCCGGCAGCACCCGGAACCCCACCTGACCGTCCAGGGTGAGGTGGGCATCCTCGGCGTCCTCGAGGACGATGCTGATGGGCCAGCGGGCCGGTACCACCGAAGGCCGCAGCGTGAGGGTGTGCGGGCAGATGGGGGCGATGACAAAGGCGTCCAGGCTGGGGTGCATGATGGGGCCGCCGGCGGACAGGGCGTAGGCCGTGGAGCCCGTGGGAGTGGCCACGATGAGGCCGTCCGCCTTGATGGACCCGGCATCCTGGACCCCCACCCGGAGCCGCATATCCATGATCCGGGCCAGGGCGCCCTTGGCCAGGACGGCGTCATTGAGCACGGTCTGCTGGGCGAGCAGGCTGCCCTGTCGCCACAGCTCCGCTTGCAGGGTGGGGCGCTGATCCTGCACCAGGGTGCCGGCGAAGAAGGCCTCCACGGCAGCCACGGCACCGGATACGGGATGGGCCGTCAGGAAGCCCAGGGAGCCCAGGTTGATGCCCAGGATCGGTGTGCCCCGCAGGCCGACCAGGCGGGCGGCATGGAGCAGGGTGCCGTCTCCGCCCAGCACCAGGCAGAGGTCTGGCGCAGGACCCTCGGCGCCCAGGTCGGGGTCAATCTCTAGGCGGGCGGGGTCGAGGCCAGCCTGAGTCCAGGGTTCCTGGAGGGCTGGTTCGGCGCTGATCTGCCAGCCCCGGTCCAGGAACAGGGGCAGGACATCCTGAAGGGTCGAACCCAGGTGCGGGGATTTGACCTTGGCCACGAGGATCAGTCGCTGGAGCATGCCCACACTCTAGCCGCATCCAACGCTATCCTTGATCACATGGTTCCCAAGCTGGCTTCCCTCTCCACACCGGCCCGGCGCTGGTTGCGCCGCGGCCTTGTCGCCTTGATCGCCCTCAGCGGCGTGGGCGCAGTCACCCTGGGCGTGTCCTGGTCCCTGCTCTCCCGGGACGCCGACAGCTTCCTCACCCTCTTTGCGCTCCGGGTTCCCAAGACCATCACCAAGGTGCTGGACCAGAACGGCAACGTCATCGGCATCTTCGCCGAGGAGCTCCGGGTGGTGATCCCCTACGGCGATATCCCCAAAGCCTTCGTCAATGCCCTGGTGGCCACAGAGGACGCAGACTTCTGGGAGCACAACGGCGTGTCCCCCCGGGGCCTGGCACGCGGCGTGTGGAACACCGTCACCAGCCTGGGGCGGCGGCGGGAAGGCGGCAGCACCCTCACCATGCAGCTGGTACGCACGGTCACGGCCAAGCGGCAGAAGCGGCTGGACCGCAAGCTGAAGGAGATCATCCTGGCCCGCAAGCTGGAGAAGGCCTACTCCAAGAAACAGATCCTGGAGATGTACGCCAACGAGGTCTACTTCGGCGGCGGGCGCTACGGCATCGAGGCAGCGGCGGAGTTCTACTTCGGCAAGAGCGCACCGCAGCTGCTGCCGGAGGAGTGCGCCCTGCTGGCCGGGCTGGTGCAGAATCCGAACTGGTACAACCCCTACAACCCGGATCCCCGGGCTCGGGCAGCCGCCAAGGCCCGCCGCAACCACGTGCTCATCCGCATGACCAAGGAGGCCTACATCAAGGCGCCCGAGGCCAGCATGCTCATGGACAAGCCCATCCGCCTCGCCCGGGAGAACGCCCGGGAGGAGTCCATCGCCCCCTATGTGGTGGAAGAGGTCCGCAAGTACCTCTACGAGAAGTACGGCCGGGAGCAGGTGCTGAACGGCGGGCTGGAGGTCACCACCACCGTGGACAGCTTCTGGCAGGAGTCCGCCAACAAGGCTGTGCGGGCGGGCCTCAAGGCGGTGGACCGGCGGCGGGGCTTCCGCAAGGAGGCCGTGCAGTTCGTGCAGGACCCCGAGACCACCCAGCTGAATGGCTGGAAGCGCTACTTCGAGCTGGGTGACAGCGTGCGGGGCGTGATCCTCGGCTGGAAGGGCGGGCGGGCCCAGGTCCGCATCGGCAAGACTCAGCTGGAGGTGCCGGAGGCGGCCTTTGCCTGGGCGGGCAAGGACATCCAGAAGCTGCTGCCCCGCGGTGCGGCGCCCCTCTTCACGGTGAAGAAGGCCGAGGAGGGCACCCCCCGCGAACTGGAACTGGACCAGGATCCCCAGGTGGAGGGCGCCCTCATGGCTGTGGATCCCAGGTCCGGCGAGATCCGCGCCATGGTCGGTGGCTACGACTTCAACCGCTCCAAGTTCAACCGGTCCACCCAGGCCCTGCGCCAGGTGGGCTCCACCATGAAGGCCTATGTCTATGGCGCGGCCTTCAGCAGCGGCCGCACCCCGGCGACCCTGGTCCAGGATGTGCCGTCCCGCTTCCTCGACACGGTGGACTTCCTCACGGTCACCCACCCGGATGGCACTTCGGAGTTCAAGGCCCTGCGCGGCGGCGTGAAGCCCTACGAGCCCCGCAACTACGAGCGGGACTTCTGGGGGCCCATCGTCATGTGGGAGGCCCTGCGGGACTCCCGTAACGTGCCGGCGGTGCGCACCCTTGAAGAAGTTGGCGTCATGAACGTCATCGACTTCGCTCGAAAGTGCGGGCTCACCGGCACCCTGCCGCCCTATCCCAGCATGGCCCTGGGCTCGGCCGATCTCACGCTCAAGGACATGGTGCGGGGCTACAGCACCATCGCTACCGGTGGTTTCCAGTCGCCGCCCCCCTTCTTCATCAAGAAGGTGGCGGACCGCAATGGCAAGGTGCTGGAGAGCCACACGGGCGCCGCCACCGAGCAGGTGCTGGACCCCCAGAGCACCTACCAGCTCATCCAGTGCCTGCAGGGCGTGGCCACCAGCGGCACCGGTGCCCGCAGCAATGAACTGGAGTGGCCCGTGGCGGGCAAGACGGGCACCACGGACGACCACACGGACGGCTGGTTCATCGGCTTCTCCACCAAGATTGTCTGTGGTGTGTGGGTGGGCCTCGACGAGAAGAAGATGATCTTCAAGGGCGCCGATGGCGCCAAGGTGGCGCTGCCCATCTGGATCGACTTCATGAAGGCTGCCCTGCCCACCACGGGTGAGAAGGAGGACTTCAAGGCGCCGGAGGGCATGGAGTGGGCGGACGTGGACCGCTTCACGGGTCTGCTGGCCACCTCGGCCACCACGGACAAGGTGCTGCGTCTGGCCTTCAAGCCGGGTACTGCCCCGCGCTCCGGCAGCGATGCCGAGGCCATCCGGAAGATCCGCGAGGCCCGGGAGAAGGCCAATGCCCAGCCCATGGAGAACCGCCCCTGGGGCCGACCGCCCCCGCCCGAGGCCGCCAAGCCCCTGGACCTCATGGGGAACGATCCCAACGGGTGATCTCCAAAACGAAGGGGCGCCGTTTGGCGCCCCTTTGTTCTGGAGATGTGGAAAGCCTACTTCTTCTTCCAGGGCCGCGGTGGCCGGTCATCGGCGAACTTGGCGGCGGGCTTGGTGGGTTTCTTCCAGGGCCGCGGCGTGTCGCTGGCGGCGGACTTGGCGGCAGGCTTGGCGGCGGCGCGGTCCTCCCACACCTTGCGCACCGGCCGGTCGGCGCCTTCGGGCCGGGGCTTGGCATAGGGGCGGGGCTTGTCATCGAAGTCGCTGCGGGGCCGGAAGCTGCCATCGGGGCGGGTCTTGGCGGCGGTGCCGGGGCCTTCAGGGCGAGTGGCGTTGCGCTCCGCATAAGTGCGCTGGGGGCGGGAACCGCCCTCCTTGCGCTCCCGGGGGTTATCGTACCGGGGCTTGGTGGCCTTGTTGGCGTCGGCCGCCGGGACATCGAAGCCCCCGGACTGCTCGGCCAGGATCAGGCCCAGGAGGCCGGCCACCAGGCGCTCGGGGTCGGTGCCCTGGAGCATCTGTCGGGCCTGGGCCAGGGTGGCGGCGCTGGCGGAGGCGCTGATGCCGGTGAGCAGGCGAGTGCCTTGGGCCTCACGAATCTCCGTCTGGGACGGGATGGGGCGCCAGTCCAGGGTCAGGCCACCGCGCCGGCTCCAGGCCAGCAGGATGCGGCTCTCCTTCCAGTTCACCAGGGCGAGGCTGGTGCCCTTGGCCCCGGCGCGGCCCGTGCGGCCGCTGCGGTGGATGTAGCTCTCCAGCTGGGTGGGGATGCCGATGTGCACCACCAGGGGTAGGCCCTCGATATCGAGGCCCCGGGCGGCCACGTCCGTGGCCACGAGGTAGCGCAGCTTGCCGTCCTTGAACTGCCCCAGGATGCGGGTGCGGGTGGCCTGGGCCAGGTCGCCGTGCAGGAAGGCCGCCGGCAAGCCGGAGACGGTCAGCTCCTCGGCCACTTCCTCGCTCTGGGCCTTGGTCTTGGTGAAGATCAGGGCGCTGCTGGGATCATCCTTCAGCAGCAGGTTGACCAGGGCTCGCACCTGGTGGTGGTCCGGCACCATCACCGGCGTGTGGGCGATGTCAGCGTGGACGGCGTGCTCGCCGGCCTCGGCCAGCTGGATCTGCACGGGGTCCTTGAGAAACCGCTTGGCCAGCTTGGCGATGGGGGCGGGCAGGGTGGCGGAGAAGAGGTAGGTCTGGGGGCCGGCAGGGATCTTGGCGAGGATGGTCTCCACGTCTTCGAGGAAGCCCATGTTCAGCATCTCGTCGCACTCGTCGAGGACAACCATGGTCACTCGGCTGAGGTCCAGGGTGCCGCGGTTCAGGTGGTCCATCACCCGGCCCGGCGTACCGACCACCACGGGCGAGCCCATGGAGAGGGCGCGCAGCTGGGGGGCGTAGCCGAGACCACCCACCAGGGAGGCGATGGGCAGCTTGGGCACCAGGCTGTGGAGCTCGGCGCCCACCTGCTGGGCCAGCTCCCGGGTGGGGGCGAGGATCAGGGCCTGGGTGTGGCGCTCATCGGCCAGGCGGTGCAGCAGGGGCAGGCCGAAGGCCAGCGTTTTGCCAGAACCGGTGCGGCTCTGGACCAGCAGGTCGCGGCCTTCGAGGCCGGGCTTGAAGGTCTGGGCCTGGACGGCCATGGGGGTCTCAAAGCCGCGTTTGGCCAGGGCGGCCAGCAGGGCTTCGCTGCAGCCAAGGGCTGCGAAAGTCAGGTCGTTCAAGGTAGCTCCCGGGGCTTTCCCTGCGCGGATCGCCGCATGGCGATCTCTGTTTGGCGAAAAGCGCCAGCCGGGAGGGGCCCAAACAGTTATTGTCACTCAAAAAGCCTTGAAACACAAGGAGAAATGACAGTTGAAGCGCATTCGGAAGGCTGGGCGCTAGGATGGTTGTATGGCCACGCTCTTGCTCATTCGCCACGGCATCCCCGAGGAGTACCTGGCGGGGTTTGCCGACATGGACCGGGCTCTGACACCCGAGGGTTGGGTGCAGGCCCATGCGGTGATGCAGGGCCTGGTGGGACGGGGCCTGCGGCCGCAGCGAGGCTTCCACAGCCCCTATCGCCGGGCGGTGGAGACCATGGCCTGCCTGCACGAGGCCGCCGGGGGCTTTCCCCTGGAGGCGTCCATGAACCTGGTTCCCAGTGGCCTCCCTGAGCAGGCAGAGCTCTGGCTGCGGAGCCTCTTTGCGGAAGCCCCGCCTGACCGCGTGGTGGCGGTGGTGAGCCACCAGCCCTTCCTGGGTCGCCTGGTGTTCCGCCTCACCCGCCAGCACACCGACATGGGCCGCGCCCACTGCGTGGTCCTGCGCCATGACCAGGGCCTCTGGCATTTTGTGGAGCACTTGAGCCCTGCGGACTTGGGGGCCTGAGGTGCCGGCCCGCGCCAACCTGGCCACGCTGCCCTCCGGGGTTCGCCTCCACCACCGCATCCAAGGCAACCCGGCGGGGCCCTGGCTGGTGCTGCTCAACGGACTCTTGTCCGATGCAACCATGTGGGCTGGCGTCCTACCGGCACTGACCGAGCGCTTCCGGGTGCTGACCTTTGACAGCCGGGGCCAGGGCCGCTCCGAGGCCCCCCTGGAAGGCCCCTACGGCACGGCCACGCTGGCAGGGGACGCCTGGGACCTGCTGCAGGTCCTGGGCATCACCCGGCCCTGGCTGGTGGGCCTGTCCAATGGCAGCGCCCTCAGCCTGGAGCTGCTCACCGCCCACCCGGGCGCCTTCGCCGGGGCGGTCCTGACCAGCGCCCTGGCCCGCGTGGACACCGCCATGGCTCTCAAGGCCGAGCACTGGGCCCACTGCCTGGAGGTGGGCGGCCCCCTGATGCAGTTCGACGCCGCCGCCCCCTTCCTGTGGGGGGACCGGTTCCTGGAGGCCCGCCACGGCGTCCTGCGGGCCTACCACCGGGCCGTGACGGGCGGGGAGCGGCCGCCTCACGGCAACCTGCACCAGATCCGCGGCATCCTCGGCTGGGACATCCGGGACCGCCTGGCGCAGGTCCAGGACCCGGTCCTGCTGCTCTGCGGAGCGGAGGACCTGCTAACGCCGCCCTGGAAGTGCCTGGAGACCGCCCGCCTGATTCCGGGCAGCCGCTTTGAAGTGATTCCGGGCATAGGCCACGCCTTCCCGGTGGAGGATCCTCGGGGTTTTGCAGCCCGGGTGCTGGGATTCACTGCCCAGGGTTTGGCCGATTCCAGGATCTGACCTATCCTGGGTGAATCCCCGAGCCACTCCCGACTCGCTTTCCCGAGGTGACCCATGGCCACCCAACCCCAGCCCCCGGCTGTCCTGAGCTTGCAAGAGCTCAAGGAACTGTCCATCGGCAAGCTGGCTGAGCTCTCCAAGGAACTGGACATCGAAAGCCCCCTCTCCATGCGCAAGCAGGAGCTGGTCTTCCGCGTGCTCCAGGCCCAGGCCGAGCGGGAAGGGCAGTTCTTCGCCGAGGGCGTGCTGGAGGTGCTGCCGGAGGGCTTTGGCTTCCTGCGCAGCCCCGACCAGAACTACCTGGCGGGCTCCGACGACATCTACATTTCCCCCAGCCAGATCCGGAAGTTCAACCTGCGCACCGGCGACACCCTGTCCGGGATGATCCGTCCCCCCAAGGAGGGCGAGAAATTCTTCGCCATGCTGCGGGTGGACGCGGTGAACTTTGATCCGCCTGCTCAGGCCCGGGAGCGCATCCACTTCGATGATCTGGTGCCCCTCTACCCCACCCACCACCTGCGCATGGAGCGGGACTCCCAGGAGCTGAGCACCCGGGTGATGGACCTCATGACGCCCCTGGGCAAGGGCCAGCGGGCCCTCATCGTGGCCCCGCCCCGCACCGGTAAGACGGTCCTGCTGCAGAACATCGCCAACTCCATCACCGCCAACCACCCGGAGGTCTTCCTCATCGTGCTGCTCATCGACGAGCGCCCCGAAGAGGTCACGGACATGGAGCGCAGCGTGAAGGGCGAGGTGGTCTCCAGCACCTTCGATGAGCCCGCCACCCGCCACGTCCAGGTGGCCGAGATGGTCATCGAGAAGGCCAAGCGTCTGGTGGAGCACAAGAAGGACGTGGTGATCCTGCTGGACTCCATCACCCGCCTGGGCCGGGCCTACAACACGGTCGTTCCGCCCAGCGGCAAGGTGCTCTCCGGTGGCGTGGACAGCAACGCCCTCCAGCGGCCCAAGCGGTTCTTCGGCGCAGCCCGCAACATTGAGGGCGGGGGCAGCCTCACCATCGTGGCCACGGCTCTCATCGAGACTGGCAGTCGCATGGACGATGTGATCTTTGAGGAGTTCAAGGGCACGGGCAATAGCGAGATCGTTCTGGACCGCAAGCTCAGCGACAAGCGCATCTTCCCCGCCATGGACATCCAGAAGTCCGGCACCCGCAAAGAGGACCTGCTGCTTGACGCCGCCAAGCTGGCCAAGATCTGGGTGCTCCGCAAGATCCTTAGCGCCAGCGGCCCCAGCGAGAGCATGGAGCTGCTCGTGGATCGCCTGGGCAAGGCCAAGACGAACGATGAGTTTTTAGCAAACTTACAAGAACAGCCGCCGCGCAGGTAGCGGCTCTGCTCTGAATCCGGCTGCGCCGAATTCAGAGATGGGAAACGCTGCGCGTTTCCGAAGTGCTTGGAGCTGGCTGGGCCAGATTCTGAGATTGCATCAGTTTTTGGGCGGCGCCAGCCGCCCCATCTCCGAAATTGGCCGCAGGCCAATTTCGGAGCAGAGGGTAAACTGCTGGGTCGTATGAAAGCCAACCCGTGACCTTTCCCCACAGCCCCTTCCACATCGGACCCGTCGAGGTGCCCAATCGCCTCGTGATGGCACCGCTGCACGAGATCACCGATCAACCCTTCCGGAAGTTCATCCGCGAAGTGGGCGGTGTGGGCCTGGTGGTTTCGGAGATGATCAGCAGCGAGGCCCTGGTGCGCCACGCGGTGAAGGCCGAGAAGATGATGGCGGCCACGGGCGAGCGGCCGCTGTCCATGCAGGTCTCCGGGGGACGCCCCGAGGCCCTGGCCGAGAGCGCGCGGCTCTGCGAGGCCGCGGGCGCGGATCTGGTGGACCTGAACATGGGCTGCCCCGCCAGCAATGTCACCAAGGGCGGTGCGGGTTCGGCCCTGCTGCGGGATATGCGCCTGGCGGAGCGCTGCGTGACGGCCATGGTGCAGGCGGTGAAGATCCCCGTGACCGTGAAGATGCGTGCTGGCTGGGACGCCTCGCAGAAGGACCGGGGCGAGTTCCTGGACTTCCTGCGCATGTTCGAGAGCGCCGGTATCCAGGCCTTGGCCATCCATCCCCGCACCCGGGTCCAGCAGTACACCGGCCATGCGGACTGGAGCATCATCGCCCGGGCGGTGGAGGCTGGCCGCGCCTATCCCATCATCGGCAACGGGGACGTGAACACCCGCGAGGACGCCTTCCGCATGATCGAAGAGACGGACTGTGCCGCCGTGATGATCGGTCGGGGGGCACTGACGAATCCCTACCTGTTTCGGCAGATCCTGGAACCCGATCTCGCCGTGACCACGCCCATGCGCATCGATGCCACGCTGCGCCTCTTTCAGATCCTGCTGGACCTGCTGGAGCCCCGGGAGGCCCTGCACAAGATCAAGAAGATCGGCGCCTGGTTCACCAAGGGCGTACCCGGCGGCCACGGCTTCCGGCAGAACCTGCACGCCGCCAGCGACCCCGTCGCCCTCATGGCCGCCATCGACGCCCTGCGGCACCAAACGGTTTCCTAAAAGATCTCCACGAAGGGCACGAAGAAAATCAGGGCCAAGGGCACGAAGAAGGGCTGAAGGGGCAAAACCCTTTGAGGCATTCTTGGTGTTCTTTGTTTCCCTTCGTGTCCTTCGTGGAGAGCCTTTGCCATCATCGATTCAGGTCGGCCCTAATGCTGTGGCCTCGTCGAGGGTGAAGGGGCTGTCGCTGGTCTTGGGGGCGGTGCGGATGGGGCAGGGGTCGGCGGCACAGCGGTCGCAGTAGAGGCGGGCGCAGGGGTCCACGTGGGTGTGTACCTCGCCTTCGATGCCACCTTCCAGCAGGGCAGCCTTGCCGAAGTCTTCGCAGAGGTCGTGGGCTCGGCGCACGGGGTAGTACTCCGGCACCACCATGTGCAGGTCCACGTGGGTGTAGCGGCCGGTGCGGAAGGTGCGCATTTCATGGATGGCGATGATGTCCCAGGTGCGGGTGCGGTTCAGGGCTGCCAGCACACGGCCGAGCATCTCTGGGTCTTCCATGTCCAGCAGGGCCTGGGAGGACTCCTTCACCAGCCGGAAGCCCGTGCGGGCCAGCAGCAGGCCCACCACCATGGCCATGACCGGATCGAACCACTTGAGGCCCGTGAGCTTCACGGCCAACAGCCCAGCAGCGATGCCCATGCTGGTCCAGAAGTCCGACAGGATGTGGTGGCCATCGGCCTCCAGGGCGCGGGACCGCTGCTTCCGGCCCTGGCTCACCAGGAACCACCCCAGCAGGCCGTTGAGGGCCCCCGCCAGCAGGTTCACTGCCAGGCCCCGGCCCAGGTCCTTCAGCTCCACGCCGTAGACCAGGCCCTTGGTGGCTTCGATGAGAATGAAGACCGCCGCCAGAGAGATCAGACCCCCCTCGAAGGCCGCGCTGAAGTGCTCGATCTTGCCGTGGCCGTAGGGATGCTCCTTATCCGCAGGCTTGCCGGAGAAGATCACCGCACCGAGGGCGAAGACCGCCGCCACGATGTTGACGATGCTCTCGATGGCATCGGACTTCAGGGCCACGGAGCCCGACAGGGTGTAGGCCAGGAACTTCAGCCCGAGGATGCAGAACCCCGCCACGATGGAGAGGGTGGCGATCCGGATCCGGGTCTGCTGAGCGGTGTGTTCGGCGGACATGCAGGTGACTCCAAGAGGTTCAGTCGTGCCCATCGAACAGGCCCCGCTGGACGCCGTGAGAGGGGTCGGCAGGGAAGGGGAAGGCGGCGGCGGGGCCCCAGGGGCGTTCGGGGTCGAAGGGGCCGGGCGGGGGCAGGTCCGGGGGCAGCCAGCGGATGGCCGGGGGACGCTGAACCTGGGCCAGGAGGGTGTCGGCGCCGGCTTCCGGGGGCACCGCAGGCACCCGGAGCAGGGCCACGGGCGGGTGATCCAGGGTCGTATCCCAGCCAGCGGGCAGGAGAGCCCGGGCCTCGAGGGGCGACGGGTCCCGGGGATCAGCCGTGAGGCCCGGGGTGAAGGCACCGGGGGCTGGCGGCAGAGGCAGGCTGGCCCGCCAGGGGTGGCCTTCGCGGAGGGCCTGGCGGCCCAGCAGGGCCCCGAGCACCGGGGCATCGCCCGAGCCCAAATGGACCGGCGTGCGGAGGCGCTCCTGCAGCAGGGCCTGCAGGGCCCGCAGCTGCCCGAAGGCAGCGGACCAGGAGCCACCGGCCCGCTGGAACTCTGTCCCGCCCACCAATGCGAGGCGCCAGCCTACGGAGCGCCGGGAGAAGGGCAGGTCCGGCCAGGCCCCGGCAGCCAGGCGCTGGGCCAGGCCGCGCTCGGCGCCGCCCTGGGCTTCGGACATGGCGGCCACCAAGGTCTCACCGGAGGCCAGAGTGGGCAGGGCGCCAAAGGGCAGGGCGACCTCGCCCCAGAGCCAGCCCGGAAGGGCCTCGTCGCCGGGGGCCGTGACGCCCAGGCCCGGCAGCCGCCAGGGCCCGTCCGGGCGGGGTACCCAGCCCAGCACGCCCTGGCGCCAGAGGTCGCCAGCGGCCCCCTCGGGACATGTGGGGGCGTGCACCCAGGCCCGAAAGGCCCCGCCAGGCAGGCTCTGGGCCGCCTCCGGGGACAGGTGGAGGCTCAGGCCTGGGATGGCGCTGATGGCTTCCCACCAGCCCTGGCGGGCCTCGGGGGGGAGGGCGTTCATCCAGGTCGGAGGGTGGTCCCAGATGAGGCCAAAGCCGCCCGGCAGGAGGGCGGTCAGGTTCATGAGGCGGGCCAGGGCTCGGCCTGGGGCCGCATGGACCGAGGCGAGGCCCTCGTCCAGGAAGCGGGACCCGGACCATCCGGCCCAGGGGGTGTCCAGGGCGGAGGTCAGGAGGAAGCCCTTGCCTTCGAAGAGGTTCACAGAGCCTCCGCCGGCCGGGGCTCTGGCGCAAACATCATTCGTCCGGTCCCGCCCGGGGCGAAGGCCACAGGCCACTGGGCCCGGAGGCGCCGGGCAGCCTGCCAAGCAGCGGCCTCGGCAGCGTGACCCAGCAGGCGATAGCCCAGCCAGGTGGCGGAAAGGAGGCAGCCGGTACCCCGGCGCTCGCCGGGCAGGCGGGGCGAAGGCTCCAGGGGGAGTTGGCCCTGGGAGGTACACCAGAGGTCCTGGACCAGGTCCCCCTCGGCGTGGCCGCCCTTCAGCCAGACTGCAGCGGCCCCCGCGGCGAGCCAGGGTGCCACCAGGGCCTCCACGGGGGCGGTGCGGATGGCCTCGGGGGGCAGACCGGCGAAGGCCGCGGCCTCCCCGCGGTTGGGGCAGACCACCCAGTCCCCCATGGGCAGGAGGTCCGAGGCCATGCGGCGGAGGTCGGCCCCGTTGTGCAAGCCGGCCCCGGCGCTGGGGGCCAGGATGGGGTCCCAGATCCGCACGGGCGGAGCCAGCAGGCAGAGGGTCGCACAGAGGCGGCGGAAGGCCCCAGGATCGAGGGCGCAGAGACCGATCTTGACGCCCCAGGCGCCCAGGAGGTGGGGGGCCAAGGCCTCGATGCGCTGGACGGGGTCCATGGCGGGCGGGTCGATGCGTACGCAGGCCAAGCCGTTCTGCAGGGTCTCAGCCAGCGGGACGGCCATGGCCTGGCAGCCCAGGGCGGCCAGGGCGAGGGTGTCCCGCAGGATGCCGGCACCGGCGGACGGGTCCATGCCGCCCAAACAGAGGGCGACCGGCGGGGCGGCGCTGGGTCGGGGGGCATCCATGGCGAACTTCCAGGATGCCACAGGCAGCACGGGGTTCCAGGCTAGACCTTGCGGTCCGGGTCCACGATCTCGGTGACCCGCAGCCCCAGGCTGTCCTCCAGCACCGTGACCTCGCCCCGGAGCAGGATCCGCTCCTTACACAGCACATCCATGGGTTCGCCGGCGCTCTTTTTCAGCTCCACCAGGGATCCGGGCTCCAGCTCCAGGAGGTCGCGGATCGTCATGCGGCACTGACCCAGCTGGATCTCGAGGCGGAGGGGCGTGTCGATGAAGGGCATGAGCTCCGTGACCACCTGTTCGAAGGTCAGCACGCGGTCGGTCTCGACCTTGTCCACCCGCTTCACCATGGCCCCCCCCCTGGGGTCGTCAAAAGGTGGACCCCTGGGCTTCCCAGCGCAATGGGCGTGCCAGAGCGCCGGCTCACTGCTGGATCGCCCAGTCGACGATCAGCACGCTCTTGATGGGCCGAGCGATCCGCTTGTGCTTGGGGTCTTCCTTTTCGCCGGGTTTCAGGGCGTGGGGGCGGAACTGCTCGTTGAGCTTGTCCTTGATCTCCTTGCGCAGGGAGTCCCGGGACTCGGCGTCCGACGCCTCGTCGACGCTCTTGCCGGAGAGGGCGGCCAGGACCGTGGCCTGGATGATGCTTTTCTGGGCCGAAGGCTTGTCGCCGGCCACCAGCTTGCCCAGCTCCAGGTCGCAGAAGAGGATGTTGAACTCACAGCGGAGGAAGGCATTTCGGCGGGGACCCATCAGGTTCACCGTCCGGGTCAACACCATGACCGGGGGTGCCTCACCGGCGCCCTCCTTCTTGGTGCCGGTGTCCTCGCACTCCTCGGTATCCGCTTCTTCCTGCGGGGGGGCATCCCCGGGACCGTGGGGGGCCTTGGCCTCCTCGGCCTGAGCCTTCGCTAGGGCGGCCTTGGCTGCCGCCCGCTTTTTCATGAAGAGCCAGCCTCCGGTACCGCCCCCCCCGAGGACCAGCAGCGCCACGACGGCGATGATGATGAGCTTCATGCGGCTCTTGGTTGGGGTGGGGGTCTCTTCAGACATGCGTTCCTCTTCGGATGCCCCTTCATCGGAAGGCTCCGGTCTGGGCCTGAATAGCGGAATACTCCCGGTCGGTCTCTCTGTGGGCTAATGGAATTGGGGTTTTCCGAATCAGGGGAGGCTAAGAGGCTCTGATAGCCTATGCCTGGGCATTTCGGACTGCGATGCCTGATAACTATCAAAAAAAGCTTGTTGAAAAAGAATCAGAGCCTGTCGAAACAGGCTCTGATTCTTTCGTAGCTTAAATGCTGTAAAGCGTTTAAACCCTACTTGCCCTTCTTCTTCTTGCCGTTGACATCGTCAGCCAGCTTCTTGCCGGGCTTGAACTTGGCAACCTTCTTGGCGGAGATCTTGATGGGCTTGTTGTCGCGGGGGTTGCGGCCGGTGCGGGCGCCGCGGCTGGCGACCGAGAAGGTGCCGAAGCCAACGAGGGTCACCTTGCCACCCGCGCGCAGGGCGGCGGCGATGCCACCCAGGACCTGATCCAGGGCCGCAGCGGCCTGGGCCTTGGTGATGCCGGCCTTGTCGGCGACGGCGCTAACCAGTTCAGCCTTGTTCATGGAAACCTCCAAAATAGGGGATCTGTGCCCCCGGGTTGTGAAAAACGGAATCGGCTCCCGTGGGAGACGACCGTGGTTGCTGACTTTTCAGAGAGCAAGGACCCGTAGATGCCCATGGATCCTCGTGTTTCATAAACTGCCCAAAAATTACGCCGCAGACGCAGTGGGGTCAAGGATTTTCTTCTTAGAAATTTCGGAGAACTGCGCAGGCAGGGGATCCGGGTGGCCATGGAACATCTCAAGGCCCGGGAATACCCGTTTTAAGTCCCATGGTTCTCGCATATCGCCGTAGAACTCTGGGTGCGCCCGCCGGGCCCTGGGCCTATCATGGGGCGATGGCCCATCCCTACTTCCTCACCGTGGCGTATGCGGGCGCCGGCTTTCATGGCTGGCAGATCCAGACGTCCCTGCGCAGCGGCCAGGGCGAGCTCTGGAAGGCACTCCGGGCCTTCGACCCTGAGGCCCCCATGCCCCAGGGGACGGGCCGCACGGACGCGGGTGTGCACGCTCGCGCCCAGGGCGTGCTCATCCAGGCCGCACGGGCCTGGGAGCCCTACCGCCTCCTCGCCGCCCTCAATGCCCACCTGCCCGGCGATCTGCGCGTGATGGCAGTCCAGGCCGCCCCGGAGGGCTTCTTCCCCCGGCAGCATGCGGTGGCCAAGCGCTACATCTACCGCCTGGGCCTGGGGCCCGCCGCCGACCCGCTGCAGGCGCCCTATCGCTGGCACGTGCACCAGACGCTGCCGCTGGATCTTGAAGCCATGGTGGAGGCCGTTTCACCGCTGCTGGGCACCCACGACTTCTCCGCTTTCCGCTGTGTGGAGTGCGCCGCCCGCACCCCTGTGCGGACCCTGCACGCCCTCCGCATCGTGCCCGGAGAAGGCGGCGCCGAGCTGATCTTCGAAGGCAGCAGCTTCCTCATGCACCAGGTCCGCATCATGACGGGCACCCTGGTGGAAGTGGGCCGGGGCAAGCGGGAGCCTGGCTCTCTGGCTCAGGTGCTGCAATCCGCTGATCGACGCCGCGCCGGCCTCACTGCGCCGCCACAGGGCCTGTGCCTCGAGAAGGTCTGGTACGAGGCCCGGTGGGGCCTCAGCGACCCCAGCCCCTGGGGCGAGCGGGCCTGAGCATCAGCGCCCTGCCTGTTGTGGTTTTTTGAGGTCATTCGAGGATTCCGGCGACAAGAAACGCCAACCGCAGAGAGCGCAGAGGAAGCCTTATCCCCTTCATCCGTTTTTATCCCTGTTTCAGTGCTTTTTTCAACAGGGATGAAGGGGATGAAGGGGATAAAAAGGACCGCCGCCAAACCCCTTCGGGGCCCTGACTTTGGCCTGCTCCTCGTTGTTTCTGGTCCAGGCTCAGTCGAGGTAGAAGCCGACGCCTTGCCAGACCTTGAAGCGGGTCTTGCCGTCCTTGGACACGGCGGGATCGAAGACGATGCGCTTGGCGGCATCGACACAGGCTTCGTTGGCCCGGGCGGCCTCCGGGGAGCTGTCGGGCAGGCCCTGGAGCAGGCGGGCGGCCACCACATCACCTTTCTCGTTGATGAGCACGTTGACCACCACCACGCCCTTGGGACGGCCGGAGAGGAGGCCCGTGGACTTCAGGCGGGGGGTCACGCGGTTCAGGTTGACGGGGCGGGCGGGCACGACCTCCTCCCCCAGGGTCACCAGGTCCCCCTCGCTCGGCACGGTGCTGGTCTTGCGGCGGAGCTCCTCGCCCTCGGCGGTCATCTGCTCCATCTTGGCCCGGCTGTCGGTCACGGCCCGGCGGGCTTCCTGCAGCTCCTTGAGGAGGGCATCGCCGCCGCCCTGGTTCTCCCGGAGGCTGCCCTTCAGCTGGTCCGCCTCCCGGCGGGCGGTCTCGCCTTCGGCACGGGCCAGGTCCCGGGCCTTGCGCGCGGCGATGACCTCCTGCTGCAGGTCCTCGGTACCGGCCAGGCGCTGCTTCAGGTCATCCCGCTCCTCGGTGAGGGTCTTGACCTGCGCCTCCAGCTGGGCCGCCGTGGGTTTGGTGGGCTTCTTGGCGGCGGCGGCTGAGAGGGGCAGGACGATCAGCAGAAGGGCAAGCACGGCACGCATGGAACCTCCGGTAGGGACGCCTGGGCAGCACCCGCATCGCCGCACGGAAGAGGCTCCGGCTGGGCTCGGCGGGGGCCCGCTCGCAGGTTAGCAGGTTCCCCCGGAACGCCGGGAGGGGCCACCCTCAGACTGAGGCGGTGGGCCGATCATCGGACTGGGCCGGCTTCGAGGTCTTGAGCACACCCCGCTTCAGGAGCTTGGAGAAGATTCCCAGGCACTCCTCCGGCTCGAAGGGAGCAATGGAGAGGATGTCTCGGATGCTCCAGACGCCGTTCACGCGGCTGGCGAGGAAGGCCTCGTTCGGGTAGAGGTCGGCCGTCATGAGCACATCCATGGAGACGGCCAGCTCGGGGATCAGGTCCTGGTTCAGGCGGGTCTCTTCCAGGAGGTTCTGGACCACAGTCAGCATCTGGTTGGCGTCGGCGTTGCGCGGCTGCTCCTGGAGGATGCGGCGGAGCTCCTCCTGGGCTTCCTGGAGCTTCTGCTTCTCCACCAGGATTCGGGCCCGCTGCAGGTGCAAGCTGGGGTGCTCGCCGAGGTGCCCGCCGCCGTCCAGGAGGCGAGCCAGACCCTTTTCGTGGAGGTCGAAGAGCAGGCGGTTGACCTTGAACTCGGGCATCCGGAGCTCCAGCACCAGCTGGTCCACCTTGCGCCGACCGTCCAGGCGAGCCAGGATCTCGGCATCCTCGCGGGAGAGGGGCAGGTGCTCAGCAATGGCCTCAGAGACTGCCACCAAGACAGCGTCCCCACCATGGATGACCTTGCGGATGCGCTTCCAGTCGTCGAGGCGGCGGGCGCCCTCCAGCACGATGCCCGTCACATCGAGGCTGAGGAGCATGGACCGCTGGTGCGGGGCCGCTCCGTCGTGGAACTCGAAGGTGCCCATGCCCCAGAGGAAGGTGTCGAAGATGCTCTCCTCCACCTTCATCTGCACGATGCGCCGGATCTCGGCTTCGGTGATGCGGTGACGGTTGATGAGGATGCGCCCCAGCAGCTGCTGCTCATCCTCCTGGGTGGCCAGGGCATCCCGTAGCTGCTCCTCGGTGATGCGGTTGAAGGCCAGCAGGTACTGTCCGAGGTATTCCCGGGGATCCGAGGACCACACGCTGGTGATCCGGCCATCCAGGAAGGAGACACGCTTGGTGTGCAGGGCGCCCTTGAGCTCCAGGACCCCGGTCTTCTTGCCCACGGCCAGCCACTGGAGGATATCCTCCAGGCCCATGGTGGACAGATCACCGTTGAGAGCCACGCCCTGCCTCCTGAAGGGACAAGCCTATCCACGTTCCTGTCATGAGAGCAATCCCAATGACCGGACCGGGGGGCAGACCCCTCCTGCCTACTTATCGGCATCCCCTGGAATTGGATAAGGGGTCAGAGGCGGGCGAGTACGTCCCGGATGGCCCGGTTCAGCAGGTCCGGGTGGTGGCGGGCGGTGAGCATCTCGGGGTCCAGCAGGGGAAAGCGATGGACCGGGATGCCCAGGATCTGATCCGCCTGGCTCAGCAGGGGCTGGCCGCCCTCCTCCCGGTACCGGGCCAGCAGGTCGGCGCTCATGGGCGTCTCGTTGGCGATGATGGCGGAGAGCCGGGTGTGGGTGAGGGCTGCGATGGCGGCCACATGGGCTTCCAGGTCCAGGCCGTTCGTCTCACCGGGCTCAGTCATCAGGTTGGCCACATAGACCACGGGGGCCTGGGACAGCTCGACGGCCTCCTGGAGCTCCCGCAGGAGGAGGTTCGGGATGGTGGAGGTGTAGAGGCTACCGGGGGCGAGCAGGATGAGGTCAGCGCTCAGGAGTGCCAGGACGGTCTCCGGCAGGGGCTCGGCATCCCGGGGCTCCAGCCAGAGGCGGGCCAGGGGCGGGTGGCTGGCGCCTACTGCGGTCTCGCCAGCGTAGGTGCGACCGGCCATGTCTTCGGCGCAGAGGGTGACGGGCACCACCGTGGAGGGAAACAGGCGGCCGGCAGTGACCAGCACGCCCGAGAGCTTCCGGATGGCCCGGACCCAGTCGCCCGTGATGTCTGCCAGAGCCCACAGCATCAGGTTGCCCAGGGAGTGTCCGGAGAGGTCGCCCTCGCTCTTGAAGCGGTAGTTCAGGAGGTCCGACAGGGCGGAGTCCTCCAGCGTCAGGGCAGCGAGGCAGTTGCGCAGGTCCCCGGGGGGAATGCCGCCCAGCTCCTCGCGGATGCGCCCGGAGGAGCCCCCGTTGTCGGACACGGTGACGATGCCTGTAAGCTTCCAGGGATCCCGGCTACGACCGGCTTCGCGCTTCAGGGCCCGGAGCAGCGAAGCAAGCCCGGTGCCGCCCCCAAGGGCCACCACCCGCAGGGGGCGGTCAGCATCCAGGTCCCGAGACGCGCCAGGCATGGCTGAGGGCCCGCGCTTTTAGCGGTTCTCAGTGAAGGCGAAGAGGGGGGACTTGCGGATGGCGTTGAAGTCCGGGTCCATGTGCCACTGGAAGACGAGGTCGGGGTCCAGCTCCAGGGCGCGGTTGAGGCTGTCGGCGGAGGCTTCGACATTCTCGGTCTGGGCAAAGGCCAGGGAGCGGAGGTAGTAGGCCACCGCCAGGGTCGGGTGATCCTTTACTTCCTTGTCGATGAGCTTCATGGCCTCTTCCGTATTGCGACGGTTGAGGCTGGCCTGGATCTCCACCAGGGCGGTCGGCTTCACGGCCTTGGGGGGGTTCTGCTTGGTCTGGGCCAGCCCCAGGTAGATCTGGGCACGGCGCTTCACGGCCCACTCGCCGGCCTCATCGGCGGCTCCCACAACGGCCTCCAGGGCCTTGGCGGCCTCGGCGTGTTTCCCGGCTTCGAACAGGCCCAGGGCGTGGTCGAAGGCAGAAGTGGCCGAGGAAGCGGCTGCCTGCTCAGCGGGAAGCGCTGCCTTGGGGGTGGGTGCGGTCTTGGCCTTGGTTGCCATTCGGGGATCCTCTGGATGCTTTGGAGAAACTATAGAGTGACAGGTTTCCCGGGGCAAATCCTGGAGGGGGGTGCCTAGGCCTTGAAAAGGGCCTTTTCCTGGTTGAGGATGCGGGTCGATACCAGGGTCATGATGGCCGCCAGGCCCACGGTCATGGCGAAGGCCACCAGGTATTCCATCCAGCTGAACTGCTGGCTGAACAGCTTGCGCAGGGCCAGGCAGACATTGACCACCGGCACATAGGCGAGGAAGGTCATCTTCTCCACGCCCGGGGCCATGGTGAAGATCCCCAGGAACATGACCAGGAAGATGCCGGGGGTGATGGCGCTGCCGGCCTCAATGGTGTTCCGGGCCTGGATGCCCATGAGCAGGATGAAATTGGAGAAGAAGAGGCCCAGCGGAACCATGATCAGGAAGGTGAGGCCCAGGGTCATGGGATTGGCGATGGCTGCGACGGCCTGGAGTGAACCGGCGGCACCGCTGCTGGCGGTGGCCACGGACAGGCCCATGCTGAGCAGGTTCAGCAGGGCGGCGATGACGCCGATGCTGAAGATGTAGAGCAGCTTGCCCAGGATGATCTGGTTGCGGGGCAGGCGGGTGGCCATGAGGCTGAGCAGGGTGTGGCGCTCCTTCTCTCCGGCGGTGGCGTAGATGCCGTGCTGCATGGAGCCCGCATACATCATGATCATCAGCAGGTAGGGCAGCATGCGGCCCATGACCTTGCCCACCTCGAGGGTGATGTCAGCAGCATTTTTTACTTCCAGCTTCAGGGGTTCGGCCAGCTGGGGCGAGGCGCCCAGGGTCTGGAGGCGGGCCTGTACCCAGGTCTTCTCCTGGGTCCGGACGGCGTCCTTCAGGCGCTTGAGGGCGATCTCGGAGGTCCGCTCGCTCTCATCCATGGTGACCGTGAGGACAAAGGTGGCCTGCTTCTGGAGGGCGTCGGCGGCATCGGGGGCGGTCTCCACCGCCAGCTCCAGCTTCTGGTCGCGGATGGCCTGGCGGAGGTCGCCAGCGGGCTTGGGGACCAGCTCGAAGTGCCCAGGGGTGGCCTTCAGGAGCGGGGCCACCACGCCCGAGGGATCATTCACGTAGACCCGGCTGGCCTTGCTGCGGTTCTGGGCCTCGTCCCGCTTCCCCATCTTGGCCATCATCCCGAAGATGGCGGGGTAGAGCAGGAAGGGGAGGACGAAGGCGAAGAACATGGTCTTCCGGTCCTTGGAGAGCTCCAGGAACTCCTTCCGGGCGATGAGCAGGGCGCCGCGCATCAGTTGCTCCCTTCCGATTCAGCTGCCAGCTGGAAGAACACTTCGTCGAGGGTGCGTGCGTTGCGGCTCTGCAGGAGGTCCCGGGGTGGGGCGTCGCCGTAGAGCTTGCCATCAAAGATGATCCCCACCCGGTCGCAGATGTCCTCGACCATGGGCATGACATGGGTGCTGACGATCACCGTGCGGCCTTCTTCCCGCATGATCCGCAGCAAGTCCAGGACGGTCTTGGCGGTGAGCACATCGAGGCCCGTGGTGGGCTCGTCGAAGATGACCACCTTGGGGTCGTGCAGCAGGGCCCGGGCGATGCTTACCTTCTGCTTCTGGCCGGAGGAGAACCCTTCCATCTTCACATCGGCAAAGTCCGCCAGCTGCAGCTTCTCCAGCAGATGGAGCCCCCGGCGCTCGGCCACCGCTGGATCAACGCTCTGGAAGCCGCCGAAGAGCCGCAGCAGCTCCCGGGGGGTGAAGCGGGTGTAGATGCCCATGTCGGTGCTCAGGTAGCCCATGCAGCCACGGACCTCTTCGGCTTGCTTCCGGGTGTCCATGCCGCAGACCTCGAGGCTGCCGGAGTCGGGCTCCATCAGGCCGGCGATCATCCGCAGCGTGGTGGACTTTCCAGCCCCGTTGGGTCCCAGCAGGCCGTAGATCTCTCCCGGCTTTACCGTGAAGGTGATGCCCCGGACCGCCTCGATGCGCTTGGTGGTCTTGGTCTTTCGGTCCTTCACGGTGAAGGACTTGTGGACCTGATTGAGCTGGATCAAGGCAACCTCCGGACGGGAAGCACCCAGTGTAGGCAAAATTGCGTAGATCCGCCCGCCAATCGGTGGACGGAAAACCTGAATCGGCGAACGGTCTCAGCAGGGACCTCAGTGCCGGACCAGGACCCCCGTGCCACTGAGGACCAGGATCCCCAGGCCCAGGACCAGGCAGTAGGCCGCAAAGCCGTTCAGGCGGGGCTTCCGGGTGAAGCGGTCCAGCAGGCCGATGGCCAGGTAGCCCGAGATGCAGGCCACCCCCACGCCCACCAGGCAGAGCAGGACGGGGGAAGCCGAGCCCGGGGGGAAGGCCAGCTCCGGGGGCAGGGGCTGATGCTTCAGGAGGGGCTTCAAGAGCCCCCGCAGCTCCAGGACGGCCGCAGCGGCGATGGTGGGCATGCCCAGGAGGAAGCTGAAGCGGGCCGCCGTGGGCAGGCGCAGGCCGCGGAACACGCCCACCGAGATGGTGGAGCCAGACCTGGAGAGGCCGAAGCCCCCGCCGATGCCTTGGATGGCGCCCACGGCGAGGGCGTCCATGGGCCGCAGGTCGTGGAGGTCCCGTCCGGCCAGGTCAAGACCCTGCACGTTCACGCGCTGCTGGCTGAGGCGGTTGGCCACATACAGGATGGCGGCGGTGCACAGCAGGCCCACGCCGTAGACCCACAGGTGCTCCTTGGCGGCCTCCTTCATGCCCTTGGTGGCCAGGCCCAGGATGCCCGTGGGGATCATGGCCAGGAACAGCAGGAAGGTCAGGCGACGGCCCTCCTTGTCCCGCCCGAAGCAGCCCATGAGGATCTGCAGCAGCTCCCGCCGGAAGTACAGCATCAGTGCGCCCAGGGTGCCCACGTGGAGCAGCACATCAAAGGCCAAGGGCATGGGGTGGCCCTTGAACATCAGGTGCTCCGCCAGGGTCAGGTGCGCCGTGGAGGAGACCGGCAGAAACTCCGTCAGGCCCTGGATCAGTCCCAGGAGGATGGCGTGTAGCAGGTGCATTCGGGCTCCGGCGCAAAAGAACAGTGTGCCAGAGGCGTCAGGATTCCCTAGGCTGGGACCGGAACAGGGCCGGGGGTTCCCAACTCAGCGCTTCCCTTCCTTGGGGAGGAGGGCCCGCAGCTGCTGGTGGTAGGCGCCAAGGGCCGTCCGGCCCTCCTCCGTGATGCGGAAGCTGGTGACCGGGATGCGGCCCTGGAAGGCCTTGAGGGTCTCCAGGAAGCCCGCGGCCTCCAGCTTCTGGGTGTGGCTGGACAGGTTGCCCTTGCTCAGCCCCGTCACCCGCTGCAGGAACAGGAAGGCCACCTCCTCCGCCGCCGCCAGCACCGTGAGGATCGCCAGCCGTGCCGGCTCGTGCACCATGCGGTCGAGGTCGAGAATCGACCGGGTCCTGGCTTCCTCCTTGCCGCTCATGGTTGTTCCTGGGGCGCGAGGGCTTCGAGCTCGCGCTGCAGCTGCCGGTAGTCCCGGTGCTGGGCCACTCCCCGCACCAGGTAAACCAAGCCGAACCCCAGGTAGAGCCAGGAACAGATCGACCAGAGCCCTGCGGAG
>CAIRQL010000226.1 GCA_903880675.1 uncultured Holophagaceae bacterium
CGAGGAGGCCCTGGTGGTGGCCGAGCAGATCGGCTATCCCGTCATCGTGAAGGCCAGCTCCGGCGGCGGCGGACGCGGCATGCGCATCTGCAACAACCCGGAAGAGCTGCCCGACCTGTACAACAACGCCCGCAGCGAGGCGAAGGGTGCCTTCGGGGACGACAGCGTCTACATGGAGAAGTACCTCCTGGAGCCGCGCCATATCGAAGTCCAGATCATGGGCGACCAGCACGGGAATGTGGTGCACCTGGGCGAGCGGGAGTGCTCCATCCAGCGCCGCCACCAGAAGCTCATCGAGGAGAGCCCCAGTGCCGTCCTGGACCCGGCCCTCCGCCAGCGCATCTGCGATACCGCCGTCCGGGCCGCCAAGGCCGTGGGCTACTACAACGCTGGCACCATTGAATTCCTCCTCGACAAGCGCGGTGACTTCTTCTTCATGGAGATGAACACCCGAGTCCAGGTGGAGCACCCCGTGACGGAGCTGGTCACGGGCATCGACATCGTGAAAGAGCAGCTGCGCATCGCCGCCGGGCAGAAGCTGAGCTTCCGCCAGGAGGATGTGGTCCAGAAGGGCCATGCCATCGAGTGCCGCATCAATGCGGAGGACCCCTTCAAGTTCACCCCCAGCCCCGGCCGCATCACCGCCCTGCACTTCCCCGGCGGCCCTGGCATCCGGGTGGACACGGCCATGCACCAGGATGCGGTCATCCCGCCCCACTACGACTCCATGGTGGCCAAGCTCATCGCCTATGGCAGTGACCGCGCCGAGGCCATCGCCCGCATGCGCCGCGCCCTGGACACCCTCGTTATCGAGGGCATCAAGACCACGGCACCCCTGCACCGCCGCATCATGGACCACCCGGACTTCATTGCCGGGACCTTCTCCACCAAGTGGATGGAGACGTTCATGGAAGAGCTCAAGCGGAACCCCGCCGGGGACCCTCGCTAGCAACCGGGTTGGCCACCGCACCCCCGCCTCCGCTAGACTGGACGCCGTGCCGCTATAGCTCAGTTGGTAGAGCGCCCGCCTTGTAAGCGGATGGTCGCTGGTTCAATTCCGGCTAGCGGCTCCAGTCCTTGCCCCCCGTCCCCGCAGGTTCTCCTGTTCCGGACCCGGGGCTTGGCCCAGTGGCGTATCAGGCCTCGCCAGGGGACGCCGCCCCCAGGCTATGATCAGGCCATGCTCCTGCCGCTCTACCTGGGCATTCTTCATGCCGTGGAACCCGACCATGTGGCCGTGGTGACCGGGGTGTCGCTGTCCGGCGCCCGCCGCGGGGCCTGGAAGGTGGGTGTGGCCTTTGGCCTCTCCCACATGCTGGCGGTGGCTCTGCTGGCCGTGGCGGCAGCCTTCCTTGGGCAGACCTTCCTGGGGGATGCCTTCTTCCTCTGGATGGACCGCCTGGCCTGGACCCTGGTGCTGGCCCTGGGCCTGTGGAACCTGGCGGCAGCCCTGGGCCTGCGCACCCTGGCCACGCACACCCACGCCCACCACCACGGCCCCCTCTCTCACGACCACCCGCACCAGCACACCCGGGGGGCCCGGCCGGTCCGCCTCCGCCTCACCCCTGGCTCCCGGCCGGCCCAAACGCCTGCGCGCCGCACGGTGCGGTCTCCCATCCTGCCCCTGCCCCGCCACACCCCCAAGCACCATGTCCGTGGCGCCGCAGTCCATGGCCACCATCACGCCGCCGCTTGGCTGGGGGCCTTCTTCGGGCTGGGGGGCGTCCGGGGCTTCACCTCGCTGATGAAGAACGCCGGCATCTCGGGCCAGCTGCAGTTTCTGGAGGCCCTGCTGCTCTTCGGCCTGGGCATCACAGTGATGTTCACCCTGCTGAGCGCCGGAGCTGGCTGGCTGGCCCAGCGCATGGGCAGCCAGCTCCGCTTCCGGAGGGCCCTCTACGCCCTCTCCGGCGTGGGCAACGTGGCGGTAGGCCTCTACCTGCTGCTCAAGCCATGAGCAGCCCTTCTCGGCCCCCTGGCCTGCTGCGCTCTGCCGCCGTGGTGTCCTTCATGACGCTGCTGAGCCGGCTCACAGGTCTGCTCCAGACCTTCTTCCTCAGCCACCTCCTGGGAGCTGGCGCTGCCGCTGATGCCTACGCTGTGGCCTTCCGCCTGCCCAACCTCCTGCGTCGCTTCACGGCGGAGGGCACCATGACCGCAGCCTTCCTGCCCACCCTGGCCGAGGCCGAGGCCGCTGAGGGCGAGGCCGCGGTGAAGGCCGTGGCGGCCCGCTTCCTGGGAACACTACTGGCCATTCTGCTTCTGGGCGTGGTCCTGGTGCTGCTCTTCATGGGCCCCCTGGCGGGTCTGCTCATGCTGGGGAGACCGGGTGCTCAGGGGGAGCTCACCGCCCGGCTGGGCCGCATCATGTTCCCCTACCTGGCCCTGGTGAGCCTCACAGCCGGCTTCACAGGACTGCTGAACCTGCGCCACCGCTTCGCCCTGGCGGCCTCCGTTTCCGTGTTCTGGAACCTCGCCTTCATGGCCTTCGGCTGGACGACCCTCCGGGTCCTTGAGCGCAGTGGCCCCGTGCCCTTCGAGACCGTCTCCGTTGTGTGTGCCCTGGCCGTGCTGGCGGGCGGCGTGGTACAGCTGCTCGTGGTGCTGCCGGCGGTGCGCCAGGAAGGCTTCAGCCTCTCCTTCGGTCTCCACCTGCGGGACCCCTGGGTGCGCAAGGCCCTGGGGCGCATGGGGCCGGGCCTGCTGGCGGCGGGCATCTACCCCATCAATGCCCTCATCAGCACCATGCTGGCCTCCAGGCTGGCGGACGGCGCCCAGATGGTGCTATTAAACAGCGGCATGATGGGCGAGATGGTGCTGGGGCTCTTCGCCATGAGCTTGGCCACCGCCGGCCTGCCCACCCTCAGCCGCCAGGCAGAGGCCCGGGACTGGCCCGCCCTGAACCGCAGCCTCCTCCAGTCCATCTCGGCCTCGGCCCTGCTGGTGCTGCCCGCCTCCGTGGGCCTGGCCGTGTTGGCTCGGCCCATCTGCGCCCTGCTCTTCCGCACCGGTGCCTACACCCCGGCCGCCGCGGATTGGACGGCGCTTACCCTGGTCTTCCAGTCCGTGGGCCTGGTCTTCGTGGCCAGCCAGCGCCTGGGCAACCAGGCCCTCTACGCCCTCAAGGACTACCGGGGCCCCGCCGCCATGGCCGGAGCCTCCCTGGTCCTGAATGTGGTCCTCAGCCTGGCGCTGCTCAAGCCCTTGGGCACCGGTGGCCTGGCCCTGGCCAATGGCCTGGCCAGTCTGGCGGGCCTCCTGGGCGTGGCGCTGCGCCTCGGGCCGCGGCTGCCGGGCCTCAACCTGCGTCCCCTCCTGAAGGCCACTGGCCGGGCCCTGGCTGCCGCTGCAGTGATGGGGCTCCTGGCCTGGCTTGGGGGTCTGCTGCTCCACCTGGACGCCCCCCACGCCTTCTCCCGCTGGGCCCTGAGCCTGCGCCTGCTGCCCCTGGTGGCCCTCTGTGCGCTCACCTATGGGCTGTTGGCCACCTGGCTCGGCCACCCCGAAGCCCGGGAGCTGGCCGCCAAGGTGCGCTCGAAGCTGGGACGAGGGAAGCCGTGAAGGCTGTCATCCAGCGGGTCCAGCGGGCCACGGTACGGAGCGGCGAGCTCGAAGCCACCATCGGCCCTGGGCTCCTGGTGCTGGTGGGACTGGAAGCCGGGGACACGGAGGAGACCTGCACCTGGGCCGCCGCCAAGATCGCCTCCCTCCGGATCTTCTACGATGCGGACGGCAAGATGAACCTGAGCCTCCAGGACACCGGGGGCGAGATCCTGGCCGTGAGCCAGTTCACCCTGGCGGGCAGCATCGCCAAGGGGCGCCGCCCCTCCTTTGATCGGGCCATGAAGCAGGATGAGGCCCGGGTCCTCTTCCGCCGGTTCCTGGAGCTGCTGAAGGATCAGCATCCCTGGGTGAAGTCCGGCTTCTTCCAGGAACACATGGAGGTGGAGCTGGTGAACGACGGACCCGTGACCTTCATCCTCGAGCGCTGAGGCGGGGCTAAATTGCAAACGGCCGGGCGGATGCCCGGCCGTTTCGTTCGTAGGTCAGGCGCTTACTTCTGCAGCTCGAGGGTGACCACTGCCCCGCCCATCTGGGGCAGGGTGGCGACGGTCTTCAGCACCTTGCGGGAGACCGAATCCACCCACATGTCGGTGCTCCCAGGATCCCCATCGGCGGAGGTGAGCGTCAGCTTCCAGGCCTTGAAGCTGCCAGCAGCAACCGTCACGTCCTCTGCAGCCACAACCTTGGCCTGCTTGAGCTGAACCTTCTGGCGCTGGAGGTCCACATTGCGGAAGGTGACCGTGTAGCCAGCCGCCAGGGGCAGGCAGGCCAGGGCATCCTGGGCCCCGGAGCCATCGGCGTAGGCACCGCCGCCCAGGTCGATGCTGAAGGGCTTGGGATCCGCGCCCATGGCCATGGAGCCGGTGGCCTTGCTGCCCTCGAAGGCCATCTCGATGGTGACGGGGCCCTGCTTCACCGAGCGCTTGAGGGGCACCAGGCTTCCTTTGGCCAGGGTGGTGGTGTCCATGGCATCGCCGCCCGGCAGCTTGGTGGCATCGGTGACCACCCAGGTACCAGCCTCTTCCTTGATGGTGCGGACCATGGAGAGGGGCATGCTCTGGGGCCCCATGGCCAGGGTGCCAGCGTAGGTGAAGGTCCCGGCAGCGGGACTGGCCACGGGCTTGGGCACGCCCACGGAGCCCGCATCGGCCTTCTTGGCCAGGACCACAGTCTTGGGATCCACCGTGATCTCCGGGAGACGGCTCATCACGTCGGCCTTGCCGCCTTCCTGGAAGCGGGCCTTGAGGTGCTTGGCCAGGAACTTCTCGGCGGCGGCCATCATGGCCTGGTTGTTCACAGGACGAGCAAACCCGTGGCCTTCGTCCGGGGCACAGATGTACTCCACGGGGAAGCCGCGGTCGCGCAGAGCGATGACGATCTGCTCGCTCTCGGCCTTCTTCACTCGGGGGTCGTTGGCGCCCTGCACCACCAGGAGCGGGGTGTGGATCTTGGCCACGGAGTTCAGCGGGGACTGGCGCTCCAGCTGCTTCTTGCCCTCAGGCGTGTTGGGGTTGCCCATGCGCTCGTGGAAGACGATGCGGCCAGCCTCCCAGTAGGGGGGGATGGTCTCGAGGAGGGTCAGCAGGTTGGAGGGTCCGACGATGGACACCGCTGCGGCGTAGACGTCAGGCGTGAAGGCCACACCCGCAAGCGTGGCGTAGCCGCCGTAGGAGCCGCCCATGATGCCAACCCGCTTGGGATCCACGATGCCCTTGGCCACCAGGTGCTTCACACCCCAGGTGAGGTCATCCTGCATGCGGTCGCCCCACTGCTTGTTGCCGGCATTGAGGAACTTCTTGCCGTAGCCCGTGGAGCCCCGGAAGTTGGGCGCCAGTACCGCATAGCCGCGGTTGGCCAGGAACTGGGCGTAGGGGTTGAAGCCCCACTGGTCCCGGGCCCAGGGGCCGCCGTGGGGGAAGACCACCAGGGGCAGGTTCTTGGCGGGGATGCCCTTGGGCAGGCTGAGGTAGGCGGGAATTTCCAGGCCATCACTGGACTTGTAGCGGATGGGCTGCATGGCCACCAGGGGCTCCCGGGGCAGATCCTCACGCGAGACATATTCCAGGGAGAGCTTCTTGGTGCGCCGATCGAAGAGGTAGCGGGTGCCGGGATCGCGGTCGCTGGAGGCAGAGATCATGCAGACCTGCTCGTCATCGGTGGTGGAGGCGAGGCTGATCTCCTTGCCCGGCAGCTTCTTCTGGAGCAGCTTATAGTCCGCTTCCCAGGCCTTGTCCTTCCAGTAGATCCGGGTGCAGTCATCCAGGTAGGTGGTGGCGATGAGCTCGTCTGTGATCTCGGAGAAGATGGCCGAACCGAAGTCCACTCGACCCTGGGGGTCGGACTCGATCTTGGTCTCCTGCCCAGTGGCGGGGTCGAAGAGCACCAGCTCCACCAGGTCCCGAGCGCCCTTGTTGGTCTCGAGATAGACCCGCTTGCCGTCCTTGTGGAAGGCCGCAGGGCCTGCGGACTCGAAGACGCCGCACTCGTAGACCTTGGTGAAGCCCTCGGGATCCACCCGGAGGATCTCCGTGTCCCCCTTTTCCGTGGTGCGAAGGGCCAGGCGCAGGCTGGCCTGCTTATCGAAGACCCAACCGGCAATGCGCTCGGTGTTCTTGCGGAGCAGGGTCCGCTCGCCCGTGGAGATCTTGACCTTGTAGACGTCGTGCCAGGCTGCATCCCGGTCGTTGAGGCCCACATAGATGGCATCTGGATCCGCCTTGGGGACGGAATAGATCATGGCCCTGGCCCCCTTGGCGGCGGTCAGGTTGCGGGCCTCGGCGGCCTCCTTGCCGGGGGCCGGGGTGGCGGCAGGATCCACGGCATAGACGTTGAAGTTCTCGTCCCCGTCCTTGTCCTGGACAAAGAGGATCTGCTTGCTGTCCCGGCTCCAGAAGAACCCGGGGATGGGCCGCTTGGGATCGGCGGTAATGAGACGACCCTTGGTGTAGGGTTCACCGACCTTCTTGACCCAGACGTTGCGGGTCTCCTTCCAGGGCTTCAGGAAGGCAATCCATTTCCCATCAGGAGATAGCTGGGCACCGGCGATCTCGGGGTTGCCGAAGAACTTTTCGCGGTCGATGAGGGGTGCGGCCTGGGCCTTCCCTGGGGCAGGGGCGGCGGCAGCGGGAAGTGGAAGGGCTGCAACCAGGGCCAGGCCCGAGCACAGCAGACTGGAAAGATAAAGACGGGCAGACATAGGGCATCCTCCTGGGCGTGGTAAGCAGTACGCCATACCCGTGCGTAGGTTGAGGGCTTTTTCTGGGCCCTCGGGGCGCATCAGCCGAGGAAGGCCTTGGCGAGCAGATCCTCCAGCTGGGCGGAAGTCTCGCCTCCGGTCAGCGGAATGAGGACGGTCACGGTCAAACTCATGGGTGGCCCGGACTCAAAACGGAGAACAGCCCGGTGCCCCTGGCGGGTAAAGATGCCATGGAGTAGCAGATCTGCCCGATACCAAGCCTCATCCTCACCTACCAACCCGTTACCCGCATGGAAATTATCCAACAAGGGGATGTCTATCCTTCCGCAGAGGTGCAGCCCTCCACCGGCGTCCAGCACTTCCGCAACAACCTGGACGACCTGGCCGGGGCGGATCCGTACCAGGGGTCCCCGGAGGGCACACGGAAGGGTCGGCCCGAAGACTACGACTGCAGCCCTGGGGGAATCAGACAGAGGTGGAAGGGGATTCTCCACCGGTGACAGGCAGCGCCATCGGCGCCGATGGCCAGAGCCACCCAGCCCCCCCAAGGACAGACGGAGCGTATCGCCGGTCCTTGTTTCCAAGGTTCTGGGGACCCGACCGGGAGGCAAGTCCATGCTCCTGGTTCCGGGGCGGGAACCCACTCGGAGCCCGTTACCGGGGTTGGACACGAAGCACCTCGGTTCGGGGAAGTCGGCGGGCAATGGCAAGGCTGGGCTGCCGCACCGGGGAGGTGGGGGCTGGTGCGACTACAGGCTTGTGAAGGGCTGTCAGCGTTGTAAACAGACCGCCCAGGATGTCCCGGAGGTCCACTTCGGGAACCCCGGAGCTTGCCTCGGTGTCGCCTCCCTGGGCTAGCCAAGCCTTCAGGGGTACGCAGACCTGACCCTCCCCCCGGCCCACCATCAGGCAAAGGACCTGGCCCTCAGGCTTCCGGGGGCGGACCTTGAACTCGAGGGCAATGCCCTCCATTCGGAGCGCCCCAATGAAGGCGACCACGGCCGGATCGTGGATCCGGAGTACAGCCCCTTTGGGGGCCAGCAACAAATCCAGGGGATTGGCATCCAGGCGAATCCGGGCCTTGGCCAGCAGGGTGCAGCGGGTGATCGCCATTCTGAGGAGGTCGGTCTGGGAGGAACGCAAGATATCCACGGGCTGAACCTCAGGAGTGGGGCCACTTTGCACATTTCATACGCAAATTTACTTACTTAAATCAAATCTTCAGACATTAATGTGAGCTGTCAAGGATGGTTCTAATCCGACCTAGAAATCCATTGAGAGGGAGGAATGGCTTGTTTTTATTCAAAAACATTGAGCATTAAGGGATTCCTCACCGAGGCATGGTTCCCTCATCTGTTTTTATATAAATCTGGACAATTTTTAGAGGCTGTCTTCTGTTACAAGGTCTCTAGAACTGCCTTGAAAATTATCTGGACAAATTTGAGTTGGTGTTCGTGTTTTAGAATTTAATTCATGCGCCTGTCCATTGACCTGGGCAGGCATTAAGATGGCTCGGGGCCCTTGCGGCTGGTTCCGAACCTTCAGCCCTGCCCCTGAGCCTGGGACAGGCCATTCAGGCTCTGGGGAACGGGGCGACACGGGGCGGACAGGCCTGCCAGCTCCCTTGGGCAACCCAGGTCACAGCACAGGAAGTGTGTAGCAGCCGGCACGTTGAGCAGGTCCAGGATCCGGAGGGAGGAGGTGCCGGGTTCGGCCGTGGTGGTCCCCAGAGAAACGTTCGGGGGTGGACTCCCCTCGAGCCAGGCCTCCAGCCAGTGGATCAAGGCCTCCGGGTTGTCGGGCTGGCCGGCCTTTTGGCGAACGGACCGCCGGCCCGCGTGCACCAGCGCCGACCGCAGCCGCCCCAGGATATTGGCAGGGCTCCGTGTGAGCAGAAGCCAGGTCAGATGTGGGGTTTCCCGCATGGTGTCCAGGGCGAGAGTCCTGACCCATTCGAGGTTGTCCGCTTCGTCCCAGAAATCTCCAAGACCGTTGGTGAGGATGCTCCGAGGGCGCCCTTCCTGGGAGGCGAGCCGATCGTAGAACAGGGCCTCCTGCCGAGCGCCCTCCGGGGACGCGTTCGGGCGCAGGACGCGCTGGTCCGGGGGCCTCTGGGGCCCAACACAGGTCAGGCAGGAGGGTAGCGCCTCTTCCCCGCTGTGCCAGAAGTGGATGATCTTGGACCGCCCCTGCACCCGACCCCCTTGTTGCAGGCGCCCCTAGCCGGAGCCTGTCCCGCAGTGCCCGCCAAGGGGGTACGGTTCCCTACCATGCGGCGATAGCGGCTCCCGTCAAGGAGCGATCCAACGCTTGACCCCGCCCCTCTTCCCCTGCCGGCCTTGATCCTGAGGGCTTGCGGAGCATGGTCATTGGGTTTGAGGTTATTTTTTTGGCGTAAAGAATGTCAGTTATAAAAATCTAGACATTGCGCCCCAACCCTTCCCCTCCGGCCTCCTGGAGGCTTAGACCTTCGGCGCACTAAGGCCGAGCGGAGCCCAGCCTTCCTTGGCGGGACCATAGATGCCGGGGACCACCAGGCCGGCCTGGCGCATGAGCACGGTCATCTGGCCGCGGTGGTGGGTCTGGTGGGCAACCAGGACCTGGAGGGCGAAGGCGCCAGTCCAGGTTTCCCCGTACAGGCTGAAGTTCCGCCCCAGCTCGGAGTTGCTCCAGCTACCCACGTGGTCCAGGAGGGACTCGCTGACGGCCCGATAGGCGGCAGCGATCTCGGCCATGGTGGGGGGCGGTGCACCGATGTACCCGTCCGGCCCCAGGGCCACCGGACCCTTCACCTGCAGACCCAGGCGGTGCGGCAGTTCCAGGAGGGTCTCCACCAGATGCCACGCCAGGCGCCGCAGGTCCCGGTGGCCCTCGTCCACGGCCTGGTGGGCCGCCGCATCGGGGATGGCCCCGAGCACGAGCAATGTTTTGTCCGCTTCCTGCTGCCAGATGGTCTTGAAGTCGTCCACGCGTCGGAACATGCGGGCCTCCTGAAGGGTCCACGGAAGCATAGCGTGCAGGCCCGTGAGCCAGACGAGGCCGGTCCCCACCGGACCGGTCCCTTTCTCGGAACCGGAGGGTTGGTCCAGGCTCGGCCCTGCCTACACTCCTGGCATCCCGCTTCCTGCGGGGCCCGGAGAGACCCCTATGAGAAAGATCCCCTTGCTGCTGACCCTGACCACCCTTTGCGTCGCCTCCCTGGCGGTGGCTCAGGCGGAATTGCGCCCCATCCAGAAAGTCATGCAGGCTCGTGCGGCCTGGATGAAGGCCATGAACCAGAACCTCGCTGCCAAGGACCTGACGGCCGTGGCCAAGGATGCCGGGGAGCTCTCCGCCCAGGCCGCCAAGATCGCAGGCGGGGCCGAGGGGGAACGGCGGGTGCTGCACCAGCAGGTCGCAGACCTGGCGAAGGGCGTGGCCGAGGCTGCCACCAAGGGCGATGAGGTCCTCACCAAAGCAAAGCTGGGCGAGATCAAGGCCACCTGCGCAGACTGCCACGCCAAGTTCCGGGACAAGTAAAGCCACCCCGGGCCTGGCCTGCGGAGTCAGGGAGGGAAACGCTTCGGCGCTGTAAACGCCGCGCCGATGGCCGCGGCAGATGACCCTGCGCATGCGATCCTGAACGGATGGCAGAGGCGGCAGACTTGGAGCAGAAGGGGATCTTTACGGGCCCCTTCCTGATCCTGTGGGCCTTCTACTTCCTGGTCTTTGCGGCGGGTTATCAGCTGTTCCCGGTGGTGCCCCTTCACCTCCGGGACATGGGCGCCAGCTTGGCGGAGAGCGGCCGGTTTCAGACAGCATTCATGCTGGGGTCGGGCTTTGGTTCCCTGTTCACAGGCCCCCTGGGGGACCGCCTGGGGCCCCGCCGGGTGCTTCGTCTGGCCTCGCTGATCTTGGTGCTGATCCTCGCCGCCTACGCCGTCCTGAAGGTGCGCTGGGGTTTCTACCTCCTGGCACCGGTCCATGGGCTGCTGTGGTCGGCGCTGCGGACCGCCTCCCTTGCCAAGGTGGGAGGCATCCTGTCTCTGGAGCACCGGGCCCAGGGGATGTCGCTCTTCGGGCTGTCGGGCCCTGGCGGGGTGGCCCTGGGCCCACTCCTGGGGCTCTGGCTGCTCCCCCACCTGGGCTTTGCCTGGATGCTGTTCGCCCTCGCCGGCGTGTTCGCCGTTCTGCATGCCCTCATTGGCGCACTTCCCAAGGAAGTGCTACCTGCGGGCCCCAAGCCACTGCTTTTCCAGTGGCCGGACCGGGCCGTGTGGGGCCCGGTGGGCGTGATGATGCTGGTGGGCCTGGGCTTCGGCCCCATGCCGCCCTACAGCGCCCAGGAGGCCAAGGCCCTGGGTATGGCGTGGCCCTCCACCTTCCTCACCTGCTTCGCCCTGGGCATGGTGCTCATCCGAGGTCTGCTATCGCTGACGGGCATGGGCCGCCGGCCCGTGGCCCTCCTGCCGGGCATGCTCGCCCTGGCGGCCGCCGGCCATGCCCTCCTGGCCCTGGCCCCGGGCGGTATGGCTCGGCACCTGGCTGCAGGCCTCATCTACGGCGGGGGCTACGGCATGGTGCACACGCTGCTCTTCATGCACATCTTCGAGACCACGCCCTCCGAGCGACGGGGCGCTGCAGTGGGAGCCCTCTTCTTTGCTTTTGACGCCGCTACGGCCCTGGGCGCCCTCATCCTGGGCTGGGTCATGGAGCATGCAGGCTTCCGCTGGGGGTGGCGCACCGGCGCTGTCCTCTTGCTACTGGCCATCCCCCTGGCCCGGCGCATCGCCGCCCCTGCCCCCTCTGCCATCCTGGAACCATGACGGAGCCTTCCCTTTCACGCCCCCCGCTGATGACGCGGCAGTTCGCCCTGGCCTGGACGCTCACCTTCGTCACCTTTTTTGCGGCCTTCCAGCTGTTCCCGACGGTGCCCCTCCGCCTGCGGGAGCTGGGCGCCAGCCTCGCCGAGAGCGGCCGCTTCATGACCCTGTTCACCCTGGGCAGCGCCGTGGGAGCCCTCTTCACGGGGGCCCTGGGGGACCGGGTGGGCCACCGCCGGCTCGTGGTCGCCTGCGCCTTGCTGTTCGGCGGCTTTCTCGCCGCCTACGGCTTCATGCCCACCCGCTGGGGCTTCTACGCCCTGGCCGCCCCCCACGGCATCGTCTGGTCCGGCCTCCTGACCGCCACCATGGCCTCCATGGCCAAAGTGCTCCCCGATGAACGCCGCGCGGATGGCCTCAGCCTGTATGGCCTGGCAAGTCCCGGCGGCGTGATCGTGGGCCCCCTCTTGGGCCTCTGGATCCACCAGCGCTGGGGCTTTGCGCCCATCGGCATCTACCTCTCGGTGCTCTTCCTGTTCCTTGCGGCCCTGGGACGGACCCTGCCCGAGGACCACCCCCATGCCCGGGCGGAAGACTTCATGCGGCCGGACTCCGCCGCCTTTGCCCCGAGCGTGGTCCTCTTCTGCGTGGCCCTGGGCTACGGCGCCCTGGGGACCTACACGGCCCAGGAGGGACTCGACCTCGGCATGCCCGTGCCATCAGTGTTTCTCTCCTGCATGGCCGTGGGCATGGTGGGTATGCGGCTGTTCATGCTGCGCCACGGCTTCGGGCATAACCCCAGTCGACGGCTACCAGCCATGCTGCTCTGGGCCTTTGCAGGCATGGCTCTGCTGGCGGCCCTGCCCGGCGGAACCCCGCGCCATGCCCTCTCTGCCCTGCTCTACGGGGCGGGCTACAGCATGCTCCACACCTTGATCAACGCCCGCCTGCTGGAGACCGTGGACCCCAAGCGGCGGGGCTCTGCCTTTGGCACCCTGCTCTTCGCCTTTGATGCAGGCATCGGCTTGGGCAGCTTCAGCCTGGGCTGGGCCATTGGGCAATGGGGCTATCGCACTGGCTGGGCCCTGGGAGCCTTGGCCCTCCTGGCCGCCCTGCCCCTGACCCGCAGGCTCAGCCGACCGTAGTCGGAGTCTCCGAGCTCAGACCCTGCGATGCACCTTGTGGATGGCGGCCTGATCCAGGCACTTCACCAGGATCTCGTCGATGTTCACGTGGTCGGGCAGGCTCAGGCACCAGCGCACACACTCGGCGACGTCCTCGGCCTTGAGGGGATTGACTCCCTGGTAGACCGACTTGGCCTTGGCATCATCCTTCAGGCGGACGGCGGAGAACTCGGTCTCGGCCATGCCCGGGTCCACGGAGGTCACGCGGATCTGCTCCCCGCAGAGCTCGAGGCGGAGGGCCTGGGCCATGGCCTTCACGCCGAACTTGCTGGCGCAGTAGACAGTGCCTCCCTCGTAGGGCTGGTGGCCGGCGGTGGAGCCGATGAAGAAGATATGGCCCCAGCCCGCCTGGCGGAGGTGCGGCAGGCCCGCCCGAATGGTCTTCACCACCCCTTCCACATTGGTGCGCAGCATGGCTTCGAGGTCCTCGTCCGGGATCTCCCACAGCTTGTGGACGCCGCTGGCGAGACCGGCATTGGCCACCAGGACATTCAGCCCGCCCAGTGCGGCAGCGGCGGCGGCTACAAAGGCGTTCACGCTGGCCGTGTCCCGGGTATCGACCTGGCCTGCGAAAGTCTGGACGCCGTGGGCGGAGGCCAGTTCATCCGCGAGGATCTGCACCCGCTCCACGCGGCGGGCGCCCAGCGCCAGGTGACAGCCCTGGGCGGCCAGCAGGCGGGCCATGGCAGCACCAAAGCCGCTGGAGGCGCCAGTGATGAGGACAATGGGGTGTTCAGGACGCATGGGGTTCCTCTATAGAATGCAATGCATGGAGACAGCGCAGCGCCGCTCCGTGCCGATCTGCGTGGTGCCGTTGATCAGCGGTAGGACCGCTGGAAGGCGCCGATGGCTTCAACCACCTTCTGGATTTTCTCCGTGGGCGGCAGGATGGTGGTGCGGAAGTGGGCGGTACCCTCGGCCTGGCCGAAGCCCGAACCCGGCACCACGCAGATTCCTGTCTCTTCCAGGAGCGCCATGGCGTAGTCGGAGTCCGTTCGACCCGGCGGCAGGGTGATGGCGGGGAAGGCGTACATGGCCCCAGCAATGGTGTTGCAGGTGATGCCTTCGATGCGATTCAGGCCTTCCACCAGGAGGGTTGCCCGCAGCTTGAGGGCATCCAGGATGGTCCGCCGTTCCTTGATGTAGAGGGGGTAGGAGGGCATGCCAGGCTTGGGGGGATGCACCATGGCGTAGACGGCGGCCTGACCGACGAGATTGGCGCAGAGGCACACGCTCTGGAGCTTGAGGATCTGGGCGGACACATCGTCCGGAACATTGCGGTACTCGAAGTACCCGCCCCGCATGCCGCACTCCCCCAAGAGCCCCTTGGAGCAGGAGTGGAAGCTGAAGAGCGAGACATCCGTGGCATTCAGTGCCTGGTGCACCTTGGCGAAGGACACGAAGGCGTCCCCCTCCCGATAGACGTTCTCCTGGTAGACCTCATCGGCCAGGATCGAGAGCCCGTGGGCCTGGGCGAACTCGACAACCATCCGGATGTTGGCCTCGTCCAGGACGCCCCCCGTGGGGTTGCCGGGATTAATGACGCAGATGGCCTTCACCCGGGTGCCCTCGGCCTTGGCCTTGGCCAGGGAGGACTCCAGCATGGGTCGGCTCAGCTTCCAGTCATTGGCTTCGTCCAGGTAGTAGGGCACCATCTGGCCCCGATACAGGGTGATGCTCGCGGAATAGAGCGGATATTGCGGGATGGGGACCATGATGCCGTCACCGGGCCCGGCGATGAGCAGGCGCAGCACGGTCTGCACACCCTTGCTGGCGCCGTCCGTAAGCATGATGTTGTCCGGGTCGGTCTCAATGCCATCCCGTTCCCAGATGTAGGCTGCCACCGCCTCGCGGATGAAGCGGACTCCCCGGCTCTCGCTATAGGCGCCCAGTCCGTACCGGGTCCCTTCGAGGATGGCCTTGGCCGCGGCCACCGCATCCTCCGGGAAGACGTCGGCGGCGAGGTCCATGAGCTCCGGATACTCGCACAGAGCCAGGATCTGGCGGTTCCAGGTGAGGGGTTTCTGGCCCAGGGACTGGGGGTTTCCGATGTTGCAGAAGATGATCTCCCGCCCCTGCTGCTCGAGCTCTCCTGCCCTGGCAACGATGGGCCCTCGCACGGCATATTCGGTGGCAAGGACGGCTGGGCCGATTTCGTTCAAGTGGACGGTCATAGAGACTCCACCCTTCAGTTTATCGGGTACTTTGCCTGTGACCAGGATCATCCTATCCCAGGGTGGGGTTTCCTCCGCTTGGCAGGGCTGGCGGGGACGCTAGACTGGCGTTCCCGACACCTCTGACGCAACCGCTTGGCCCCACCCATGGAGACCTTCATGTTCGGATTCACGCTTCCCTCGGAACTCCTCGCTGCCAAGGAGCGGGCTCACACGTTCGCCGAGAAAATCATGCGGCCCGTCTCCCGCAAGTACGACGAGACCGGTGAGTGGGCTACCGATGTCTACCAGGCGGCCTTCGACTTCGGCTACCTGCAGGCCATGGTCCCCGAAGACTGCGGCGGCCCCGGGGCCTCCCAGCTGGAAGAGGTTGTGGTCTGCGAGGAGCTGGCCTGGGGCTGTGCCGGCCTCTACACCTCCATCATGGCCAACGGCTTGGCCATGACCCCCGTGCTCATCGCCGGCAGCCCGGAGCAGAAGAAGAAGTGGCTGGGCATGATCGCCGAAGAGCCCAAGTTCGCCGCCTTCAGCCTGTCCGAGCCCAACGCTGGATCCGACGCCGGTGGCATGACCTGCCGCGCCGAGAAGCGGGGCGACAAGTACATCATCAACGGCACCAAGTGCTACTGCACCAACGGGGGCTACGCCGACTGGTACACCCTGTTCTGCAGCACGGACCCCACCAAGGGCGCCCGCGGTGCCAGCTGCATCGTGGTACCCCGGGACACGCCAGGACTGGTGGTGGGCAAGGCCCTGGACAAGATGGGCCAGCGCGCCAGCAACCAGGTGGAGCTCTACTTCAACGACGCTGAAGTGCCCGTGGAGAACCTGCTGGCCAAAGAGGGCATGGGCTTCATCATCGCCATGAAGACGCTGGATCAGACCCGCGCTGCCGTGGCCGCCGGAGGTGTCGGCGTGGCCCGGGCCGCATTTGAGGTTGCCTTGGATTACGCGAAGACCCGCATTCAGTTCGGCGCGCCGATCTTCGCCAACCAGGCCATCAGCTTCATGCTGGCGGACATGGCCAAGAAGATCGAGGCCAGCCGCCTGCTCACCTGGCAGGCCGCCTGGATGACCGACAACAACATCAAGAATTCCAAGCAGAGCGCCATCGCCAAGACCTTCGCCACGGACACCGCCATGGAAGTCACCACCGATGCGGTGCAGATCCTCGGTGGGAACGGCTACAGCCGCGACTACCTCGTCGAAAAGTTCATGCGCGACGCCAAGCTCCTCCAGATCTATGAAGGGACGAACCAGATCCAGCGGCTGGTCATCGCCAAGGAAATTCAGCAAGGCAACTAGCGCCGCTGGAGCGTCCGGGTCGCGAGTGGACAGCGCTAAATGCGCTGTCCCGAGCGGGGACCCGGCGTTCGTCCATAACCAGATCCAGCGGCTGGTCATCGCCAAGGAAATTCAGCAAGGCAACTGAAGGCACCGTCATCAAGTTCTGCCTTCCGTTCTCTTCCTATGAGCCCCGACCTTGGCTGGGGCTCTTGTGTCCATACTTGACCCATGCCGACCGTTCCCCCATCCCTGCGCCCAGCCCTGGGCTTGGCGCTCCTGCTCCTCGCCCTCCTCTTGGTGGCCTGGGCGGCTTGGCTGGACCCTGCCAACGGGTGGATGGTGGCCGCCACCGTGGCTCTGGGTGCCTGGCTGGGGTGGGCCATCCGCCAGTTGTGGATCTATCCCCGCCTCCTCTCCCGGGCCGAGGTCCACTGGGCCGCCGGTGCTCCGGCCTCGGAAGTGGCGGCCCTGTTGCAGGACGCTTCCCTGGCTCTGGGCGAGTTGGGCTATCGGATTCACCTCCTACGAAGCCTGGCCCACGCCTCCCTAGGGTACCGGGATCGGGCTTGGCTGGATCAGCTCCACGGGCAGCTGGCCCGCTTGCCCTGGTGGGTGCGGCCGCTCGCCTCCAGGGCCTTCCGCCGCATCGAAGGCCCGCCCACTCCTCGCCGCCTGGCCTGGGGCGAGCGGCTCCTACGCTTGGCGCCGACCATGGGGCGCCTCCACCACCTGCAGGGGATCCTCCTGCTGCGAACCTCGGATCCGGAGGCCAGCCAGCAGGCCTGGCAGCACTTCGAGGCGGCCCTGCCCCTCTCCTGGGATGACCCCCTCCTGCTGGAGGACCTCCTGCTGGCCGCCTTCCAGCAGGGGCACGCCCGGGTTGCCGAGCAGGCCCTGGGCATCCTCTCCTCCCGCCACGGGGACCCCCGCATCTCCTGGAACCGGGGGGCCGCCGGTATGCACCTCCTGCGCCTAGGACGGGATGTGGAGGCCCTGGCGCTGGTCCAGGGCATCCCCCCGGACCGTCGGGACCAACCCTTGCCCTGGCTTGTGGAAGCAGCCGGGCGGCGGCGCCTGGGAGACCGCGAAGGGGCCTGGCGGACCATCGAAGCCGCCATTGAGCGCCTGCCTGAGTCCTTCCCTCTCTGGATGGAGCGCCACAGCATTGCCCTGGATCTCCCGAAGGAGGAAGAGGCGCACCGGAGCCTGCTCAAAGCCTGGGAGCTCATCCTGGGGGGGCCAGAGGGAGAGGGAGACCGCCTGGAGTGGCTCCTGAGACGGGCCGAGTTCGCCTTCTGGTGGGAGGATGACCCGGCCTTTGCCCTGGAGCTATTGACAGCGGTTCCCTCCGACCGACAAGGGGGCCACCACCCCCCTCTCGCCCTCCAGGCTCAGGTGGCCGACGGCCAGTACGAACCCGCCTATGCCGAAGTCACCGCCCTGCTGAAGGAGGCGCCCGAAGATACGGACCTGCTGCTACTGCAGGCGGACTGCCTGGCCGGAATGTCCGCCTGGGAAGCCCTGCGTCCCTTCCTGGAAAGCCTTCCGGAGCCTTGCCGGGAGCGCCCATCCTTCTGGCACCTGCGGGGCCTGGCTCGTTCCCACCAGGGGGACCTGCTGCCCGCCCGCCTCGACCTGGAGCGGGCCGTCCGCATGGACCCCCGGGAGCCGCGCTTCCTGTTGGATGCGGGCCACGCCTGCGCCGAGCTGGGGGACTGGGATCGCGCAGAGGGCCACTGGCGCCAGGCCCTGCACCTGGAGCCGGAAAGCGAGGAGGCCCTCATCCACCTGGCCGAGGCCCGCAGAGAGCTGGAGGACCTGGATGGAGCCCGGCGCTACCTCCGGGAGTGCCTGCTCCACCACCCGGACAGCGGGGAAGCCCAGACCCTCCTGGCGGCCCTGGAGGCGAACTGAGGCAGGCCCCGTGCGGGGCAGCAGAGTCAGGGGAGCTGGCCCCCCTTGATGAGGGCGAGCTTGGCGTCGAAGCGAGCCTGATTCTCCGGCATCGCATACTTGCGAGCCTTCTCCAGGGCCTTGATGGCATCCTTCTGGCGCCCCTGGGCCAGGTGGACCCGGGCCTGGATCAGGTGGAAGTCCGGCTCCTGGGCCAGCAGGCGGATGGCACTGCGGATCCGCTTCTCGCCCTCTTCCAGGTTGCCTTCCTGCAGGGCCTCCTCGGCCAGGAAGGCGTTGAAGAAGGGGTCCTGCTTCCGAACCTCGAGACCCCGCTCCCGGTAGACCTGGGCCTCCTTCTCTCGGCCCTGCGCCTTCAGGAGGGTCTCCAGGTTGCCGCAGGGGGCGCCATCCCGGGGATCGGCTTCCATGGCCCGCAGGAAGGAGGCCTCCGCTTCGGCTTCCTGTCCCTTGCTGCGCTGGACCACCCCCAGGATGTTCCAGCCCACACCGAGCTTGGGATCCACGGCGATGGACTGGCGCGCAGACTGGAGGGCCTCGTCCTCTTGAGCTTCCTCCAGCAGCTCTACCGCCCGGTTGCTGTGAAACAGCGCCACCACTCGATTGAGCTCCAGGGGCGTGATGAGCTGACTATCGCGCCGGACCTCCGGCAGGAAATCCGCTACCAACTGCTGTCCCGCCATGCCGGAGGACACCACGGCCACGATGTGTCGCTCGTAGCGAACGGTGTTGCCCACCCGCCGCCAGCGGCTGACACGGAGGGACTCTCCGTAGCGGGCCTCTAGGCCAATGGACCTGCAGGCAGCGACATAGAGGGCCGTCAGGGTGAGGCAGTTGGCCTTCCGGTCTCGCCAGGCTTCGCTGGTGGTGCGGGTGTAGGCGTTGTCATAGGTGATTCCCAGGCCCCCCTCTGCCGACGGGGCGAAGAACGCCCTCACCATGGCCGAGACCTTCGCGGTGACCCCCTGCTGGCTCATGGTGTGTCGGCGCGTGAAGGCCTGGAGCTCTGGGGGAGCCTCAAAAGGATCCTCCCCGGCGCCCAGGAGAAGGGTGCTCAGCAGGAAGGGAAGAAGGCGAAGACCCAAAGTCAGGCTCCCGGGACAAAAGGTAATACGGGCTTGGAGTCCGGCAGGTTATGAGATGCTCTGTGGGTTGGAGGGATCATGCCTAGCCCGACCGCCGTCGTGTGCGCCTACTCGAGCGTGGGGACAGCCGCCCTTGAGGGGCTGCTGGAGGCGGGTGTCGAGGTGCTGGCACTTTACACCTACGCCCAGGCCCCGGACGAGCACTGGTTCACCCCCCCCGCTGCGGTGGCCCAAGCTTGCGGGATTCCAGTCCACCGAGTTCCTGCATTCAATGACGATGCTGTCTTCGAGGCGATTGCTGCCCACCGGCCAGACTTCCTGTTCAGCTTCTACTTCCGGGAGATGATCCAGGCCCGGGTCCTGGATCTTCCCCGCCTCGGGGCCTACAACCTGCACGGCAGCCTGCTCCCGAAATACCGTGGCCGAGCCCCCCTCAACTGGGTGCTGGTGAAGGGCGAGACCGAGACCGGCGTCACCCTGCACGCCATGACCCCCAAGCCAGATGACGGTCACATCGTGGCCCAGGCCCATCTGCCCATCGCCTGGGATGAAACGGCCCTGAGCCTGACGGAGAAGGCCGCCACAGCCGGCCGGGATCTGGTCCGGGCGGCAGTTCCCGGCTTGGTGGACGGCAGCGCCCCCCGCATCGACCAGCGGACCCTGGGGCCCTCCACCTACTTCGGAGGGCGTAAGCCCGCCGACTCCCGCCTCCTGCCCACCATGACCGTCCAGGAGGCCTTCAACCAGATCCGCGCCGTGGCGGATCCCTGGCCGAACGCCTTTCTTGAGACACACCTGGGCACGGTGAAAGTCGCCTGGGCCCTGCCCTGTGCGGAGCCCTGCCCCGTTGGAGCCTTCCGCCTCTCCCGGGAAGGTGTCCTCCTGGGCTTTGCCGATGGGGCCCTCCGGATCCACAGCCTCAAGTTCCAGGGGCACCGCCTGGAGCGGCCCACCGATCAGGCCGGGGCCCTCCGGGCCATCGGCTTTGATGAACCGCCCACCCCGGGGGCCTGAGCCCCTTCCGACTCACTGCAGTATTCTGTCCGCCGATACCCCACTCGAGGAGCCCCATGCGAAGCGTGATCATTGGAACCGGCATCGGCGTGCCAGCGAACATCGTCACCAACGAGGCCCTCTCCCAGCTCATGGACACGTCCGATGAGTGGATCCGCGTCCGCAGCGGCATCCGGGAGCGGCGCTACGCCGATCCGGGGCAGAGCTCCTCGGACCTCGGTGTGATTGCCGCCGCCCAGGCCATTGCCCAGGCCGGCCTGACCCCTGCCGATATCGACGCCGTGATCTTTGCCACCATGACCCCGGACCGCCTCCTGCCGGGGAACGGCCCGCTGCTGCAGAAGGGCCTTGGCCTGCGGGACATCCCCACCTTCGACATCCGCCAGCAGTGCAGCGGCTTCCTCTACGGTCTGGAGCTGGCTGACCTCTTCATCCAGAGCGGGCGTTACCGCCGGGTGCTGCTGGTGGGGGCTGAGGTCCACACGCCCTTCATGCCCTGGCACCTGGGCTGGGACACCCTCATCGGCCAGTCCACCCGGGAGATCACCGAAGCCGAGCGGGCCGAGAACACCCTCACCCGAGACCGCACCGTCCTCTTCGGGGATGGCGCCGGTGCGGCCGTGATCGAAGGCCGGGAGGGCGAGGAAGGCCTCCGCCTGATCCGCCTCCACACGGACGGCAGCGGGGCCGATGTGCTCACCATGCACGGGGCGGGCTTCAAGCGGCGCCCCTTTGTCACCCACCAGCAGATCGACGACGGGGAGACCCTGCCTTTCATGGCCGGCAAGGAGGTGTTCCGCTCCGCGGTGACCCTCATGCCTCAGGCTGTGCGAGAGGTCTGCGAAGCCTCCGGCATCACGGTGGACTCCCTCGACCTGGTGCTCGTCCACCAGGCCAATCTCCGCATCATCGAAGGGGTGCAGAAGGCCCTGGGCCTCCCACCGGAGAAAGTCCCCCACAACGTCGAGCGCTTCGGCAACACCACCGCCGCCACGCTGCCCATCCTGCTGCACGAGTGCCTCACCGATGGCCTGATTCGTCCAGGGATGAATCTGGTGTTCACGGCCCTCGGATCTGGACTTCACTGGGGTGCGGCCCTTTACCGCACCTAGAGGCTTGCCGGACCCGCTGACCGGCCTAGACTGCCGGTCATCCCCGGAGTCCCCATGCGCATCCACCCCCTGGCCCTCGCCCTCTGCCTGCCGGCCCTGGTCCTCCCCGCAGGCACCGCCAAAGCCGGGAAGCGAGCCTCTGGCCCCGTCACCTCCAGCAAGGAGGCCAAGGCCATCGCCGAGCAGGAAACCGGCGGGAAGGCCATTTCAGCCCGGCGCACGGCCCTCAACGGCGCCTCAGGGGGCTGGGAGGTGGAGGTTCGCATGCCTCGGGACACTCAGGGCTGGCGGTGCATGATCGATGCCGACACCCACCTGATCCATAGCAAGACCCGGATTCCCCAACCCGGAGGCAAGGCCAAGCCGGAACCGGCCCCCCGGGTGGTCAAAGGGACCCGCTGAGGGCCTTGGCCGGTCCCAGGGGTTGGTTCACCGGTTTTTCCAACCCTGGGGACGGGACAAGTTGACAGTTCGCCCTAGAATCTAATCCGTGGCCTTCGCCACAGGGAGACCGACACATGGGACTGATGGACTGGGGCAAAGCCCAATTCCTCGACATCCTCGAATGGCTGGACGATTCCACTGACACGCTGGCCTGGCGCTTCCCCATGCGCGGTCAGGAGATCCAGAACGGCGGCAAGCTGGTGGTCCGGGAGAGCCAGGAAGCGGTCTTCATCAACGAAGGCCAGCTGGCGGACGTGTTCAAGCCCGGCACCCACAACCTGACCACCCAGAACCTGCCCATCCTGGCCACCCTGAAGGGCTGGAAATACGGCTTCGAGAGCCCCTTCAAGAGCGACGTCTACTTCATCTCCACGAAGCTCTACAACGACCTCAAGTGGGGCACCTCCAACCCGATCATGATGCGCGATGCCGACTTCGGCATGCTGCGCATCCGGGCCTTCGGCATCTACTCCATCAAGGTGGTGGACGCCGGCACCTTCCTCAAGCAGCTCGTGGGCACCAACGGCGTCTACACCGTGCCTGACATCTCCGAGCAGCTGCGCAAGACCATCATGAGCCGCTTCACCGATGCCCTGGGCGAGGCCAAGATTCCAGCCCTGGACCTGGCTGCGAAGTACGACGAGCTCTCCGAGTTCGTAAAGCAGAAGCTGCAGGAAGAGTTTGCGACCATGGGCCTGGAGCTCTCCAAGTTCTTCGTCGAGAACATCAGCCTCCCCGAAGAGGTCGAGGCCATGATGGACAAGCGCACCAGCGTGGGCATGATGGCCCCCGTCATGGGCGCCTACACCCAGATGCAGGTCGCCGATGCCATTCCCCTCGCCGCCCAGAATCCCAGCGGCATTGCGGGCATGGGCATGGGCGTGGGCCTGGGCTTCGGCATGGGCAATGTCATGGGCCAGCAGATGACCGGCGCAGCCCAGCAGATGGGCCAGCAGCCCTTCCCTGGCGGTTCCGCACCGGCCCCCGCCGCCCCAGCCAAGTCGCTCAAGGAGGAGCTGACCGACCTGAAGGAGCTCTTCGACGGCCAGCTCATCACCCAGGCAGAGTTCGACGCCTCCCGGGCTGTGATCATGAAGAAGCACGGCATGGGCAGCTAAGGCCTGAACTGATTTCTTTTCCCATCTGAGGCGGCGAAGGCCGCCTCAGTGATGTCCACTGCAGTCATGGTGCTCAGACGCTTCCTGATCATGCTGGTGCAGGAAGCGGTGGTGGTGCCGATCCGCCATGGCCCGGGTCTCGAAGTGCAGGGTGAGGTGGCGGACCCCGTAGCGGGTCGCCAGCAGCTGCTCAATGGCCTGATGATGGGCCTCGGTGTCAGCCAGCCGCTCTGCATCCACGATGATGTGGGCGGTGCAGACGCTCAGGTGGCTGCAGACCCGCCAGGAGCGGAGGTCCTCCACCCCCAGGATGCCCGGCAGGCGGAGCAGCTCCCCCTTGGCCTCCTCCTGGTCGAAGGCGGCCCGGTGCATGAGGATGCCCAGGGCGTCCCGGAGCAGCAGGAAGGCGCCCCGTAAGATGAGCGCAGCGATCCCCGCCGCCAGCAGGGGGTCCACCCACCGCCACCCCGTGAAGTGGATCACCACCATGCCGGCCATGACCGCCACATTGGCCAGGCTGTCCCCCAGGGCATGAAGGTAAGCGCTGCGGAGGTTCAGATCCCGCTCCTGCCCCGTGCCGGCGGCCGGCACCAGCACGTAGGTGGCGGCCAGATTCAGCAGCAGGCCCAGGGCGGAGAAGCCGATGGCCCAACCGAGGCGGATCGGGTGGGGATGACGCAGGCGGCTCCAGGCCTCCACGAGTACCGCCCCCGCCAGCACCAGGAGCAGCAGAACCCCCAGAAGCGTGTTGAAGATCTCGATGCGGTGCCACCCGTAGGACCACTGGTCACAAGGCTCTCGGCGGTTGGCCACCCGGATGCTGCCCAGGGCCAGCAGGTTCACCACCGCATCGTTGAGGTTCTCCAGGCTGTCGGACACCAACCCCAGGGAACCGGTCCACAGTCCGCCCAGGCCCTGGACAAAGAAGTTCACCGCGAAGATCAGTGAGCTAAGGGCCAGGCGCCCTGTGGTGGTCGGACCATGCCCATGGGCCATCAGTGCCCCCTGGAGCGGCCGCCCTGCAGCCTGACCGCCCGCCGGGCACACACCCTCTGCATGGAACCCCCTCACCAGGAATGGTGGTCCCAGTGTAGCCGTTCAGGGTCCGCCGCTAGTTGTCCCGGTCGGAGTCGCCAATCACCACCAGGTCATCGTCCTCGTAGGCGTAGTCCCCTTCCTCAATGAGGACCTCCCGGACCCGTCCGCACTCGGGGGCATGGATGTAGAACGACGAGTGGGAGGAATCGGTGCCTTCGAGGATGAGCAGGGGCTCGTCCTCCTCCACCTCCTGGCCAGGACGGACGAGAACGTCCACCACATAACCCGGCCACTCCGCCCGCACGATCATGCCGCCCTCCGTCCGGCCCCAAGGACCATGGCGGGGAGAGTATGGCGGGAACGGTCCCTGCGCAAGGGCCAGAAGTGGTTCTTTTTGTAACCCCCGCTCTCTGAGATACTGGATGGCTTGGAGGTCTTGATGGCTGTCGCCTGTGGCATCGTGGGTCTTCCCAACGTGGGGAAGTCCACCCTTTTCAACGCCCTTACCCGTGCGGGTGCGGCTTCAGCCAACTACCCCTTTTGCACCATTGAGCCCAATACGGGTGTGGTGGATGTGCCGGATCCCCGCCTGGAGGTGCTGGCCAAGATCGTAAAACCCCAGCGGGTGCTCCCGGCGGCCCAGGAATTTGTCGACATTGCGGGCCTGGTGCGGGGCGCCAGCAAGGGCGAGGGGCTGGGCAATGCTTTCTTGGGACACATCCGGGAAACGGACGCCATCGTCCAGGTGGTCCGGTGCTTCGAGGACAGCAACGTCACCCACGTGGAGGGCGGCGTGTACCCGGAGCGGGACGTGAGCATCATCGAGACAGAGCTGGTTATCAAGGACCTGGACGCCGTGGAGAAGGGCCTGGAGCGGCACCGGAAGGTGGCCAAGACCGGCAACAAGGAAAGCGTGGCCATGGTGGCCGTGCTGGAGCGGGTCTTCGCGGCCCTGGACGGGGGCCAGTGGGCCCGGACGGCTGGCCTGAGCGAAGAAGAGAAGGTCCTGGTCAAGTCCTACGGCCTGCTCACCCTCAAGCCCACCCTGTTCGTGGGCAACATCGGGGAAGAGGACATCCGCAACCCCGAAGGGAACCCTCACTACCGTAGCCTCCTGGCCCTTGCCGCCGCCCGCCAGGCCCCCTGCATCCCCATCTGCTCCAAGCTCGAGGCGGAGATCCAGGACCTGCCCGAGGAGGACCGCCCCCAGTTCCTGGAAGAGGCCGGCCTGGCCGAGCCCGGCCTGAACGTGCTCATCCATGCCAGCTACGACCTCCTGGGCCTCCAAACCTACTTCACCGCCGGGGTGAAGGAAGTGCGGGCCTGGACCATCCACCAGGGCGATACGGCCCCCCAGGCCGCCGGAGTCATCCACACGGACTTCGAGAAAGGCTTTATCCGGGCCCAGGTCATCGCCTACGAAGACTTCATCCAGTGCGGCGGTGAGCAGGGCGCCAAGGATGCCGGCAAAATGCGGACCGAGGGCAAGGACTACGTCGTCAAGAACGGCGACCTGATGAACTTCCTGTTCAACGTCTGAGCCAGAGACAGCCCAGGACTTAATGTCCCTGCCCAACTTCCCGATGCCTCCCTCAAGGTGGGAGGATGGCGCAGCCCAAGACAGCACGATGGTCCGGGCGCGGTGCGCCCTTGGAGGACCCTGCCCAGATCTGGCTGGCCATGCTGGACCTCCACCGCCAGGAGACGGAGTTCCAGATCAGGGTTGAGGGGGCCCACACCCTCCCCTACAGCGCCCGCATCGAGGCCCTGGACCGGGAGAAGGGGCTGCTTTTCCTCAAGCTCTTTCGCCCCTTGCCCCATGAGCTGGCTCTGGAGGCTCCCTTTGCCATGCTATTCACCGCGGAGGACCAGCGCTTCGAGGCCCCCACCCTCTTCCGGGGTCGGGAGAGCTACCTTCTCTACCGCTTCACCCTGCCAGCCCTGCTGGTGCCCTCGGACCGCCGCCGCCACAAGCGCTATCCCTTCCGGCCCCGGGAAAAGGCCTATGTGGTCGCCCAGGACGGCACGGTGCCGGGGTACGGCCTCTCCGGCCCCCTGGTGAACCTCTGCCTGGGCGGACTGGCCTTCCGGGTGGACCGCGTGCTGAGGCTGGATGACCACATGCGCATCACGCCCAACCTGTCCTTCTACGAGCGGGGCAAGGACCTCCCGGCGCTGGGCATCCGGGACCTGCCTGGCCTGCAGGTCTTCCAGTGCCGGGGGGTCCTGGCCAATGCCATCGAGCGGGACGGGGAGATCATCGTCGGGGTGCAGTTCGGGGAGCTGAAGGAGTCAGAGCTGAAGGAGCTCCAGGGGGTCCTAAACCTCCGGGACCTCAAGCAGCGGGCGTCGATATCCCTCGGCACGGAGGCCCCCCGGGAGGCCGCCTCTCGCGAGCCTGCCTCCCGGAAGCAGGAACCAGCCGGACGGATGTCCCCCGCCGGAGCCTTGAATCCCGAGGCTCTCCTCCGCCTGGGGCGGCGCAGCACCCGGGTGCTGCTGGCCATGGCCCCTGGACCAGACCGGGATGGCATCTGCGCTGCGCTAGGGGAGGCGGGCTACCTCCTGCTGGAGTGTGCGGACTCCCTGGGCCAGGCTCTGACCGACCTACCCACCGACCACCACGCAGTGATGCCCCTCCTGCTCTTTGAAGCCTCTTCCCTGGAGGCGCCCCCCGTGGCTGCTCTCAGGGCGCACCGCCAAGCCGTGGGCGACTGGCTGGACCTGCCAGTGGCTCTGATCTGTCCCCGGGGCCAACCCCTGCCACCGTCCGGGGACCCAGGCCTGCGCCCCCTCCCCTGGCCCGAGACCGGCGAAGCCGAGTGGACCGAGATCCTCGACGACCTGGCGGGGATACTCTAGGAGCCAGGCAGGGGCGTGACGCGGGCCACCTGACCTTGCCCATCCACCCGCTGGAACCCGTCCTCGATGCGGTTGCCACCTCGGAGGATGGGATCCGCCGCCTCTCGCGCCAGCAGGATGCCCCCTCGGGCGTTGCGGTGGACCACACACTCCTCCAGGGTCACCTGGGAGTCATCCAACAGCAGCAGGCCCGAGTCCCGGCCATCCCGGAGGGTGCATCGGACCAGCAGCAGGCTGCCGCCGGATTCGACCTGCACACCCACTCCGGCATTGCCCACGATCTCGCACCCATCCAGGACGCCCTGCCCCCCGTCGGCGCAGTCAATGCCGAGGGACCGCCCCTCCGCGAAGGTGGTGGCGCGGACCTGGACGGTGGCCCCCCGGTGGATGAGGAGGCCAGAGCCTCCGTTGGACCGCACCTGGCAGCCCTCCAGGGTGGCCAGGCCCCGATCCATGACCGAGATTCCGAAGCCTTCGTTCCCGCTCACCTGACACTTGCGCAGGACCACATTGGCCCCCGCCAGGACATGGGCCCCCGCACACCCATTGCCCGAAAGCTCGCAGGCCTCCAGGGTGGCCTGGCTCTGCTCCAGGGCCAGGAGGCCGGCATAGTGGCTGTCCACCAAACGGCATTGGGTGAATTGGCCCCGGGACTCTCGACCCAGCTCCACGGCGCCGGCCGCCCCCGACAGGGTGCTGCCCTCCAGGGTGGCCTGACCCCGGGCTCCCAGACGCAGGCCCGTGCCTGGCCCAGGCCCCACCTGCATAGCCTGGAGGGTCACCTGGCCCCCGGCCTCTACCCGGATCCCTGCCTCCTGGAACCCCTCGATGCTGCCCCCCTCCAGGCGGGCCTGGGCCAGAGCGGCCACGGTCAAGCCCCTGAGTCCTGTTGCCAGGATCCTGCAGTCCCGAAGCGTCAACTGGCCTCCGGCCACCTCCACGCAGGTGCCCGCTCCGGACAGCGTGCACCCCTCCACGATCGGAAAGCCCCGGTCGATGCGAAGGACGGAATGACCCGGGGCTCCCCGGAGGGTCACCCCCCGCAGGACGGGGGCACCGGCTGCCAGCACCAGGGTGGGCCCGCCGACCCCTTCCAGGACCACCTCGCCGGGTTCTCCGACTCCCAGAATTTCCACATCCTTGTCCACCGTGACACTCTCCCGGTAGATCCCGGGCAGCAGGAGGATCTCGGAGCCTGCCCGGGCCTGGCGGAGGGCCACCTTGAGGCTCAGACAGTGGGCCTGGCCGCCCTTTCCCACCCGGATCTTTTGGGGGACTTCTTCCTCCCGGCGATCGGACCCCGAGGAAGCATCCTGCCACTCCCGCAGCACGGCCCGGAGGCAGCTGCCCAGGTCCTCCGCGTCCGCCGGCCGATCCTCCGGGCGCTTGCTTAGGGTGCGCAGCACCAGAGGAGCCAGGGAGCGGGGAACGCCTTCCAGGTCCGAGGGCCGCAGGGGGTCCGGCGGGTGCAATAGAATGCGATTGAGGATGGAAGCATTGCTCCCCCCGGGGAAAGGCTTGCGGCCCCCGGTGAGGACCTCGTAGAGGATCACCCCGAGGGCGAAGAGGTCCGAAGCGGCCCCGGCGGTCCCCTGGTCCAGATATTCGGGTGCCATGTAGCTCACGGTGCCCACCCGGACCCCGGCTTCCGTGAGGCCCGGATCGCCCATCTGGGCCACCCCGAAGTCCATGACCTTGGCGTGGGGGCGCTTGCCGTGGCGGGTCACCAAAATGTTGGCGGGCTTGATGTCCCGGTGGACCACTCCGTGGTCGTGAGCATAGGCCAGGCCCTCGCAGACCTGCACCAGCACCCTCAGCAGCTCCTCTTTGGAGGCCTTCCCCCGCTGGATGATGGCCTCCAGGTCCTCACCGTGGACGTACTCCATGGCCAAGTAGTGCAGGCCCTCATCCTCGCCGAACTCATAGACCGTGACGATGTTGGGATGGTTGAGGAGGGCCACGGCCCGGGCCTCCCGCTCGAAGCGGGTGTGGGCCTCCTCCCCAAAGTTGGCGCTGGCACTGATGACCTTGAGGGCCACCTCCCGCCCCAGGGAGGGATCGCGCCCCAGGTAGACCTCCCCCATGGAGCCCTTGCCCAGGAGCTTGCTAACCACGAATTTTCCGAGGCGTTCCCGCATGGGTAGCCTATCGGCAGGGGAGCCCGCAGCATTCAATCCCGGTCAGCGGGCCTCGATGGGCATCTGCCGCAGGCGCTCCACCCGCACCTCCATGGGGGGGTGGGTGGAGAACAGCCCCATGACGCCGCCGCCGCTGAGGGGGCTCACGATCATCATGTGGGCGGTGGCGGGCTGGGCGGATTCCATGGGCAGCTGCTGGTTGTAGCTGTGCAGCCGCTCCAGGGCCGAGGCCAGCATGTCGGGGCGGCCGGTGAGGTGGGCGCTGTAGTCATCGGCCATGTACTCGCGGGAGCGGCTCACGGCCATCTGCAGCAGGAGGGCGGCGATGGGGCCCAGGATCATGATGGCGATGCCGGCGATGGGATTGGAGCGGCCCTCGTCGTCCCGGGGCGTGAACCAGATGGCCATCCGCGACAGGAACATGATGGCCTGGGCCAGCACCGCCGCCAGGCTGCCGATGAGGATGTCCCGGTGCTTGACGTGGCCCAGCTCGTGGGCGATGACAGCCTCCAGCTCAGGCCGACTGAGGATCCGCATCAGACCCTCTGTGACGGCCACCACAGCGTGATCGGGGTCCCGCCCGGTGGCGAAAGCGTTGGGCGTGTCCTCGGGGATGATGGCGATGCGTGGCATGGGCAGGCCGGCCCGCTGGGCGAGGTTGGCCACGATGGCATGCAGGGCGGGGGCCTCTTCGGGGCCGACCACCTGGGCTCCGTAGCTGGCCAGCACGATGCGGTCGGAGAAGAAGTAGCTGAAGCCGTTGAGCGCGAGCCCCAGGACCAAAGCCAGCACCATGCCGGACTCGCCACCCACCATTCCGCCGATCCACACCAGCACGCCGGTCATGGCGACGATGAGGAGTAGGGTCTTGGCCTGATTCATGGATCCGCCTCCGAGTTCAAGAATACCGTTGCCCTCAAGGGCCCGTCCGTTTGATGACGACCAGCGTCACATCATCCCGGAAGCGGCCCTCCCCGAGGTGCTGAAAGGCTGCCACCAGCAGAGCTTCGAACAGGTCGTCGGCATTGGCGTCGGGCATCCGGCGCACCACCTCCGCCAGAGGGCCATCCCCGAGGTCCTCCCCCGCCGCGTTTTCCGCCTCGACCATGCCGTCCGTGAAGATCACCAGCACGTCTCCGGGCTCCATTCGGGCCTGACCCTCGTGGAAGGCCGCCCCGGGCAGGAGACCCACCATGGGCCCGGTGGGAGAGAGGCGGGCCACCTCGCCGGCAGCCCGCACCAGCAGCGGCGGGTTGTGGCCCCCGTTCACATAACGCAGGTCCCCGTTCAGGGGGTTGAGGCTGCCGGCGAAGAGGGTGGTGTAGCGATTCCCGTCCCGCACATCATCCATGCGGCGGTTGACCCGCTCGGCCAGGCGGCCCCAGTCATCGACCCGCCGGTAGGCCATGGCCCGGAGAAAGGCGGAGAGCTGGGTCATCATCAGGGAGGCCGGCAGGCCCTTCCCCGAGATGTCCCCCACCGCCAGGTGCAGGCGATCCCCCTGGACCTCGTCCCGGGCCATCCAGAGGTCGTAGAGGTCCCCTCCCACGGCCTGGTAGGGCAGGTTGGCCGCGGCGCACTGCCAGCCCTCCGGCTCCGGGAGGGTCTTGGGCAGGAGGCGGCGCTGGATGTTCCGTGCCAGGTCCAGGTCCTTCTCCATGCGATCCGCCTGGATCCGCGCCTCGCGCAGGTCCAGGCTGGACAGCTGGGAAGAGGTGAGGTTCAGGAGGGTGCGGAGGAAGACCAGGTCATCCTCGCTCATCTGGCCCACCGCCGGCTCAGCGGCAAAGGCAAACCCGTGGCTCCGGCTCTGGTCCCGAAGCTCCACGGCGTGAACCAGGTTCCGGGTCTGGACCACCTCGTGCAGCTCCTCCCCGATGAGGGCGTCCGGGAGGTTGCCGAGACCCTTGGCGTGGAGGACCTCCCCCTGGGGGCCCACCACCAGCAGGCGCATGATGCGGAACTCGCCCATCAGGGTGTTGGCCATGAGGCGGATCAGGTCCCGCCGGGTCTCCACCACCCCCAGGTTGCGGGTCAGCTCGAAGACCGTGTTGAGACGGGAGAGCTGCAGCGCCAGGGACTGGTTCTGGGTGCTCCGAACAGCCTCGGCCCGTCGCCAGGCCAGCAGGGGGGCGCTGATGGAGAGCAGGAGCGGGAGGGCGTCGGGCGCGCTCTCGGCCTTCAGAACCAGATGGCCATAGGTCTCTTCCGCATAAGTCCAGGGAAACACCAGCCAGCCCGGGCCGGGATAGGTGGGAAAGGCCGGGGCACCGCCGCGCAGGAAGAGCCACGAGCCGCCATCCCAGACACCGCCCTGGCTGGCCTTGGCAATGCCGAGGGCTGTGGTTCCCACCAGGTGGATGAGGTCTTCTTCAGAGCCCTGACGGGGGAAGGTCTCCAGGAAATCGATGAGAGGAAGCAGCTCCTGGGCTCCCTCGGGGATCTTCATCGCCAGCTGGCGGAGGCGCTCAAAGGAGTGGGTCTGCATCGGGGGTGGGCGACCGCTCTCAGCTGATCTTCTTGATCAGGCAGCACTCATTCCTGCCCGAGTCCTCATCGGCCCGGAAGCGGACCTCATCCATGAACCGGCTCATGAGCAGCAGGCCCAGCCCACCCTTGCGGGGGTGCTTGATGTACTCGCTGGGATCCGGCAGCACCAGTTGATCCTCCCGGATGCCCTGGCCGGAATGCCAGATGTGCACCTCAAGGGCCTGGGGGGTGAAGCGCAGCTCCAGCTCCACGCTGTGGTGCCCCTCGCCGCCGTAGGCATGGAGGATGACGTTGGTGACCGCCTCGTCCACGGCGATGCTCACCTTCGCCGCCGTCGCATCGTCCAGCCCGGCCACCACGGAGGCGCGCTTCGCCAGCCCGGTCACCAGGTTCAGATAGCGGGTCTGGCTCGGGATGATGAGCCGGAACTGGGCGTGATCCACCTTGGCCGCCACCCTCAGCCCCCAGCCTCGGGGGAAGCAAGGGCCTGGCTCTCGTCGGGGAAGACACGGTAGAGCTGAGTGAATCCGAGGGTGTCGAAGATCGCGAAGACATTGTCCTGGAGGTTCGACAGCAGGATGTCCCCGCCATGCTCCCGCACGGTCTCGATCAGGCCCATGATGGCCCCCAGCCCCGCCGAGCTGATGTAGCTGAGGTCGCGGCAGTTGATCAGGATCCGGTACTGGCCTCCCTGGACCAGCCCCTCCAGGGCCGCTTCGAAGTCCCGGACCGTGTGGGCATTGATGAACCCGGCGGGGAGCACCACTGCCACCTCGCCAGCCTGCCTGACTGCAATGGAAAGATCCGCCATGCCTGGACTCCGGGAACCTGCGCCATCCTAGCGGCTCCCCCGGGGTGTGTCCAAAGATACCGGGGCAGAGCGGGCTCTTGGGCGTCTCTCCAGACCCCTTTGGAGACTCTGCGGGGCCCTCCCAGGACCCCGCAAACCCCGTTTTGAGGAGCCCGCCGGGCTATGCCCGTTCTCGGCAGTGGCCATAATCATGCGGCTGAGATATTTCCGGCCATGGATGACAAGTGGGTCCAATTCTGTTACAACCATGTACTTTTGAGTCTGTACGAGGATTTGAACATGGCTGATCTCGGCAAGAAGCACTCCTGTTTCCAGTGTGGGGCGAAATTCTATGACCTCGGCAGGCTCGAGGCCCTGTGCCCGAAGTGCGGTGCCAACCAGAAGGCGGCACCGGCCAAACCCAAGGCACTGAAAAAGGAAAAGAGCGTCCATGTCATCGAGGATGACGAGACGCCGGAACCCGAGGCTGAGGTCCTGGAAGAGCCGTTCGGCGAGCCCGCCGTGGCCATCGAGCGAGGGGGACGGGGTGAGGGTTTCGATCCCGGCGACCTGCGGATGGACGACTACGACGAGTAATCCGGCCACCGGGTTGAGCATACTGTCCCGGTGATGCGCCCCGACGCCCTGCCCCTCATCGACCGCCACACCCACCTGGAAGGGGCCCTGGACCCTGTGTGGGTGAGGGTTGCCGCCGCCCAGCGCGGCTTGGTTCCACCGGCTGGGCTGGAGGCCCTGTGGGCTGGCGAGGCCCTGCCCTTCGAGGGGTTCATTGCGCCCTTCCTGTTCGGCGCCGCCCTGCTGGATGGCGCCGAGGCGGTGCGGGAAGCCGTCCTGGCTGTGGCCCGACGCACCCAGGGAGCCGGCGGTGCCGGCTTTGACCTCTGGGTCTGCCCCCACTTCCTGGTGATTCACAAGGCCCAGATCAGCCTGACGGACCTGTGGCGGGGCCTGGAAGAGGGTCTGGCGGAAGCCAAGGGCTGGGGCCTGGCCAGCTGCGTGGTGGTGGAAGCCGTCAACCACTTCGGCCCCAAGCACGGCACGGCTGTCCTGGACCTGGTGCTCCCGGAGTGCCCCCCCTTCGTGACCGGCTTCTCCACCGGCGGGCTGGAGGGCAGCCCCTTCCGGGAGTGGGCCCCCATCTTCGATCGGGCCCGCTTGGCGGGGTTGCGCATCGCGGCCCATGCGGGCGAGAACGGGCCCGGCTCCCATGTGCGGGAAGCCGTCCTGGAGGGCGGTGTCTCCCGCATCGTCCACGGCATCCGCGCCGATGCCGCCACCCTGGACCTGCTGGCGGAACGGGGCATCCCCGTCGACGTCTGCCCCACCTCCAACCGGGCCCTGGCTGCCGATGTGGTGCCCCACCCCCTGCCCCGGATGCTGGCAGCCGGGGTGCGGTGCGCCCTGGGCACCGACGACCCAGGGGTCATCCCCTGCGATCTGGCCACCGAGGCCGAGGCCGCCCGGGCCATGGGCCTGGGCCCGGCCGAGCTGGCCCTCCTGCGCCGCCATGGGGCCGAGGATGCCTGGTGCCTGGCGCCTCCAGGCGAAGCCCGGTAGCGCCCTGAGCGCTCGGCGCTCTATCCTGCCGAACCGGGGGTCGAAGCCGAGGCCAGTTCCAGGTAGACTGGGAGATTCGGTGCGCGCCCATAGCTCAGTTGGATAGAGCATCAGGCTTCGAACCTGAGGGTCGGGCGTTCGAGTCGCTCTGGGCGCACCACCGGTTGACAATTCGGAAGACCTTGCGAGCGTGGCGGAATTGGTAGACGCACTGGATTTAGGTTCCAGCGGTTCAACCCGTGTCGGTTCGAGTCCGACCGTTCGCACCATTACAGACCCTTCCGAATGCCAGGCCCCCCGCACACTCCCCCTGATCACCAGGAGCATCCATGTCCGTCACCCTCCACCACCAGTCCCCCACCCGCAAGGCCATCGAGGTGACGGTGCCCGCCGCCGAAGTGGGCCAGGCCTACGCTGAAGTGTTTGCCAAGATTGCGCCCCAGGCCCGCGTCAAGGGCTTCCGCCCCGGCAAGGCTCCCCGCACGGTGCTCCTGCAGAACTACGGCCGGGAGATCGAGTCCGAAGTGGCTCAGAAGTTGGTGGAGCGCCACTTCTGGGCGTCTGCCCAGTCCGCCGGTGCCACCCCCATCTCGCGCCCCTCCCTCGAGAAGCTGGACCTCAAGGAAGGTGCCGACGCGGTCTTCCGCGCCCAGTTCGACGTGGCCCCCGATGTGGCCCTGCCGGACTACAAGGGCATGGTCCTCACCAAGAAGATGCGCCTCATCGACGACGCGACCGTGACCGAGCACCTGGAGGCCCTCCGCCAGCGGGCCACCAAGTACCTGCCGGTCGAAGACGCCACTGTCGCCACGGGCCTGGTGGCCACCTGCGATATCCGCGTGAAGCCCCAGGGCCTCAAGGCCCAGACCTACGAGGACCAGGGCATCGAGGTGGACGGCACCCGCCCCTTCGACGCAGAGCTGGTGGGCATGAAGGTCGACGAGAAGAAGAGCTTTAACCTGACCCACCCTGCCGAGGACGCCAACAACGTCCTGGCCGGCAAGACCATGGCCTACGAGGTCCACGTCAAGGACATCCGCCAGAAGGAAGTGCCGGTGCTGGGGGACGAGTTCGCCAAGGATCTCGGCGACTTCGAGAACCTGGAGGCCCTGAAGGTTGCCGTGAAGAAGGACCTGGAAGAGGCCGCCGACCGGGATGCCACCGCCCGCCTCCACACGACCCTCCTGGACACCCTGCTGGATGCGGCCCCCTTCGAGGTGCCCCGCACCATGGTCGGCCTCCAGCTGGACGACTACTGCCAGGAGTTCGCCGAGCACGCCCAGAAGCAGGGCATGGACCCCAAGAAGGTCAACTGGCAGGCCTACCGCCAGTACCGCCTGAACGACGCCGAGCGCGCCGTCCGCAGCGGCTACCTGCTCCAGGCCATCGGCAATGCGGAGGCCATCGAGGTCCCCGAGGCTGACATCGACGCCGAAATCCGCACCTACATGGCCCAGAATCAGGTTCCGCAGCCCTTCGAGGCCTTCAAGGCCGAGCTGGAGCGCCGCGGCAACGCCACGGAGATCAAGGGACGCCTGCGCACTGACCGGATCTTCGAGCACCTGCTGGCCCTGGCCCAGGTCACCGAGGAGCGCCTGGACCGGGCGGCCTTCGAGGCCCTGGTGGAGCTGGAGCGCAAGCGCGAGGCCGGCCTGCCCATCAATCGCTACGATGCGGGCGGCCTGGAAGGCGGCGGCCTGGAAGACCAGGAGGGCGGCGAGCCCGCCGCCGTGGCCCCCGTCGGGCATGTGCACGGACCCGACTGTGACCACGATCACGATGCCGAGGCCGACGAGGCCAAGCCGAAGAAGAAGGCCCCCAAGAAGGCCGCCGAGACTGTCGAAGCCGAGCCTGCGGCCGAAGAGAAGCCCAAGGCCCGCAAGGCCGCCCCCAAGAAGTAGTCTGTCCCGGGGTTGGCGGAGAAGGCGCCGAGAGGCGCCTTCTTGCTATCCTGACCACTCAGCCGGAGGGCCCATGCCCAGCAGTTACTATCCCCCCATCGTCATCGAGCAGACGCCCCGCGGTGA
>CAIRQL010000227.1 GCA_903880675.1 uncultured Holophagaceae bacterium
CCTGTAAGCGGTCGGGCCACGGCCGGAGCCAGCCTGCGGGCGGCCAGGGTGGGGCGGGTGCTTGAAGGCGCAGGGCTGGTGGGGGCGGGGGTCCTCCCACGCATGGCGCAGGTGAGTGCTTCGCTGAGATAGGGCCTGTCGGTGGCACCTGCTCGGCAGAATGCGTTCAGGGGAAACTGGAGCTGGGTTGGGCCAGCCAGTGTGGGAGTTCCCTGGTCGAAGCTGAAGGCAAGCTTTTGAACCAGCCAAGCCTGTCCCTTGTGGAGGAGGGGCACACTGGTTGCCAAGTTGGGAGCAACCGAGCCCGTGCCCGTCAGCAAGGCGCTGTCAAAAGTCACCGTGCCGGCCTCAAAGTGAGGTTCACCGCCGGTGCTGCCGTGGCGCACTGGCGCCTCGATGACAACTTCAAGGCTGCCCTTGAGCCGAACCCCTTGGGTGGAGAAGGTCACTTCCCCAGCCAGCAGGGTGGCCGTGAAGGGCCCTTCCGCCAGGGGCAGGTCCCCAGGGGTGAGGGTGCCCTGCAGGCCCTGGGGGGCCAAGGTGAGCGGGCCAACATCTAGCTTCAGACCCGCCAGAGTGGCCGTGCCTTCTAGGCGGCTGCCCTTGTCCGAGAGCACCAGCTTGGTCAGGTGATAGGTCCACCCCTGGTGCTCGGCGGAGAACCCTGTGAGGGTCTCTTCCAGGGCTCCTTCGGCAGTGGCACCTTTCAGGGCCAGCCCCTTGAACAGGAGCTTCCGGGGGCCCAGGGGCTTGGGCAGGTCGAAGAGGGCGCTGCCGCTGAACTTCTCGGCGGTGGCATCGCCGTCTGGTTCGACCTGGGTGGCTTTGAAGCCGCCGAGGGTGAAGGTGTCCACCTGCATCTTCGGCTTGAGGACCTTCTCGGCCAGTTTGGTGACGATCGGCTTGAGCGCCTGGACCACCTGAGGTGGGACCTGGGGCCGCGCTGTCAGTGCCGTCAGAAATGCTGCGACGAGGGTGAACACGGGACGGGAACGCAACATAGCCCCTCCAGGAAAGGCGAAGCACCGCGTGAATGGAATAGCTTGTTTAGCCGCTTAGGTTATTGAGATCGCAATCTATTGCAATTGTTTTTCGTGATTTACGGTTTTTTATGAACCCACGCATTCAGGTCGGTCCCCTCTGGCCAGGGCATGACGAGGGTTCAGGGATGGACCGGTTTCCCCTCGCCGCCCATCTGGACAAGGGGCCTGCTCTGGGCGCCCATGCAGCGCTAGACCGAGTTGTGGCCGGCCCCTCGGGCCCAGCCTGCGGGAGGGAACCCCGTGAGCTCCTCCAGAAGCGAGGCCAGGGTCCCGGGTTGATTGGCTGGCCCCAGGCCTCAGCCGGCTTCCAGCACCTGGGGGAGGCGACAATCCAGGGGCAGGGTCGGTGGGCAGGCCAGCGCAGCCTGGGGCAAGTGGCTGGCGGTGAGCACCTGCTCCTCGGCGCAGAGGAGGGCGGCCTCGAGGGTTTCGAAGGCAGTGCCCAGGCCGCTGCCGGGAAAGCCGGCCGGGGCTTCCTGCCAGGAGGCCCCGGCGCCGCAGAGCAGCAGGCCCTTCCCGGCGCTACGGAACCGGATCGCCGCCTGGCCCAGGACGCCCAGGGCCGAGCTATCGATGGTGCGCACCCGGCGGCAGTCCAGGATCACGATGTGGGCATCGCCCTCGGCGGCGCGGAGCTCCTCCGCCAGCTTCTGGGCGTTGCCGAAGAACAGCACCCCCTGCAGCTCCAGGATGGCGAGGGTGCCACCCCAGGCGCCCAGGCACCGCTCCTCTGCGGCAGGGCGGGGGTGCAGCGGAGGCAGCAGGGCGTGGTTCCGCCGGAGGGCCACCTGGGGGCGGCTCATGTCCAGCATGAACAGGACGCAGGAGAGGCCCACTCCGACCCCGACCCCCGCCACCGGCTGACCCAGCAGGGTGGCCAGGAATACGGCCACCACCACGCTGCTGTCCCGCAGGGCCCGCTGGCGCTTTTCGGGGTCCCGGCAAGTGAAGGCCAGGTGGATGACCTGGAAGCTCCAGCGGTCCACCAGGCGAATGGCCAGGGTGCAGAGGATGGCTGCCAGGACCACCCGGGGCAGCAGGGCCAGGGCTGGGGGGAAGGCGACCCCCGCCAGGAACAGCA
>CAIRQL010000228.1 GCA_903880675.1 uncultured Holophagaceae bacterium
CAGATCTGCAGCTGGCTGGACGAAGGCTTCACGCCCGCAGAGATCACGGTCATTCATCCCGAGCCCCAGAAGGTGGCCCCCTTCCTGGCACCGCTCCTGGCGGCGGAAGGCATCCCCCTGCAGGTGCGGGGCGGGCTGCTGCCCCTCCTCGCCAGCGAGGCCTGGAGTCCCCTCTGGACCCTCCTCACGGGCCTGCAGCGCCTAGATCCCTGCGCGGTATCGGCGGGCCTGCGGGCCTCCCACCGGGACGACCTGCGCCGGTGGGCCGACCTCCTGGCGGTGGCCGATCAGACCGGTCCCCGGGCCTTCACCAGTGGCTTCATGCACCTGCACGAGTGGGCCCGCCCCGGCGCCACCGCCACCTGGCAGGAGCTCGACGCCCTGCGCCAGCGCACCCTCCCCGCCCGGGACTGGGCCGCCCGCCTCGAGGGCCTGGCCGGGACCCTGCGCCTGCCCATGGACCCTGACGACTTCTTCGCGCCGCTGGGCCTTCTCAAGGAGGCCTGGACCATTGATGTCTGGACCTTTGCCGAGATGCTCACCGCCCTGGAAGCCTTCCTGCAGGCCGCCCGCAGCAGCCGGGGCGCGCGGGCACCGGAAGGCCTGCGCCTGGTGACGCCCGACACCCTGTTGGAAGAGTGGTCGGGCTCCCGCGCCACCCTTATTTTGGATCTGTCTGAAGGCGCCTGGCCCAGCCGCGCCGCCGAGAATCCCGACCTGGACTGGGACCGGAAAGCGGCCATCAACCAGACCCTGGTGCAGGCCACGGTGGCGGCGGGCGATGCGGTATTTCCCCTCGCCCTCCAGCGCTTCTGGCTGCCCCGCAGCGAGCACGGCGACCAGATTCCCCGCGCCTTCCAGCGGGAGGCCTACGCCTTCAACAAGGTGCTGGCCATGACCCAAGAGCGCCTGCTGGTGCTCAGCCCCGCCCAGGATGAAGAAGGCCGCATGAAGGCCCAGGGCCCCTTCTGGAACGCCCTGGAAGGCGCGGCCCCCTGGGTGGCCCCGGCCAAGCAGGTAAGCAGTCGCCTCCGCTGGCTGTGGGAGGGGCACGAACTGGACCCCCTCGCCGAGGCCCGTAGCCAGGCCACCCTGGCTCGGCCCGAGGCCGACGCGCTCACCACGCCAGCCCCGGCGGCAGATCTCATCCCGGGGGTTCGTGCGGCCTGGCTCAATGGCCAGCCTGGGGCCAGTCCCACCGCCCTGGAGAGCCTGGCCAAGTGTCCTTTCCGCTCCCTGGCGGAGCGCGTCTGGCGCCTCACCAGCGACGACGCCGCCAGCCGGCTCCGCATGGCCCGGGGCACCCTGGTGCACCACCTCCTGGAGACCACCCTGCTGCCCTACGTGGGCCTACTGGACTGGCCCGCCGCCTTCCTCGGCGACCTGGGCGGAGAGCTCGATCCCGAAGCCATGCTGCTCACCCTGCGCGCCCTCTGGGAGGCCAACCGCGAGACCTGGCTGGCGGGACTCAGCAACATCCCCCAGGAGCAGTGGCCCCAGGTGGTGCTGGAAGTGGAAGCCCTGCTGCCCAACCTTGCGGCGGCCCTGCTGCTAGACGGGGCCGCCCTGACCCCCACGAAGGACGAGCTGGCCTTCCTCTACCCCGAGCGCATGGCGGTGGTGGCCCCCAAGAAGGGACCCAAGATGCTGCCCCTCCAGGAGGGCTGGACCCGCACCCTGGTGGCCCTGGAAGCGGAGCTGGGCCCCGTGGCTCTGGAGCTGCCGGACGGGCGGCCCTTCCCTGTGAGCGGCAAGCTCGACCGCATTGAACGCTGGGACCACGAGGAGGGCCTGAGCTTCCTGCGGGTGCTGGACTACAAGACCTCCACCAAGAAGAGCCTCGACGCCTTCGCCGAGGAGGACGCCCCCTTCGCGGCGCACCTCCAGACGCCCCTCTACATGCTCATGGCCGAGGCGACCTATCCCGACATCGTTGCCACTGCCGCCCTGCTGCCCCTGCGGGAGGAATCCCCGGAGCCCTTCACCAAGCATCTCAGCACCCTAGCGGCGGTGCCCGGCGAGCCCGGCGCCTGGCGGGGCCGCCTGCTGCAGAACCTCGCCCGCTTCGATGCACGCCTGGAAGCGGGGGACTTCCCGCCCACACCGGGCGAGCATTGCAGCTGGTGCGAGCTGAGTGCCCTCTGCGGACGCCCGGTGGATGTCACCGTGGACAGCGATGAGGAGGGCGACTGATGCGGAACCTTGACCTCAGCGATGCCAGCCTCCTGACCCAGTCCCTGGTGGTCAGCGCCAGCGCCGGCTCCGGGAAGACCTTCACCCTCACCGTGCTGGTTACTGCCAACCTCGGCCGGGAGGACCTCCGTCCCTTCGAGATCCTGGCCACCACCTTCAGCGAAGCCGCCGCCGCCGACCTGCGCGAGCGCCTGCTCCGCCCCCTGGACCTGCTGACTGCGCTGGATGAACCGGCCTGGAGGGCCTTTCTGCCCCTCCTGCAGGGCGGCGATCCCAAGGCCCTGGAGACCTTCCTGAAGGGCCTGCCCCTGGGCGAGCGCCCCCGGAAATCCGCCGAGGAAGTGGCCCAGGCGGCTGGCCACTGGGCTGCGGCCTCCTGGACGGCCTCACCCGAGCGGGCGCGGGCCTTCTGGCGCCGCATCCGGCGCGAGGCCGAGCTGCTGCAGGTATCGACCATTCACAGCCTGGCCATGCGGGTGCTGGGGCAGGGCGCCGGTGCGCCCGAGACCATCCTGGATGTGGCCCATCCCGCCCTGCTGCGGCTACTCCGCCAGACCGTGCGGGAGGCGCTCACCCTGCCCGACACCGATCCCGACCACGTGCCATCCCGCCTGCTCCTCACCTGGGCCGAGCGCAACTGGGAGAGCCTCTCCCAGGGTCACGACAACCACCGCGATGCCATGGGCCACCTCCACCCCGAGGATCCAGCCCCCGTCCGAGCCGCGCTGCTGGCGGCCCTCGCCACCGCCGAGGCAGCCCTGGCGCCCTTCGCCGCCGATCCCATGCTGGGACTCGATGCATCCAGCTCCCAGCACCGGCACTTCAAGACTTCCTCCATCCGGCCGCTGCCCGCTGCCGGTGCCGACCTGGCCACGCGCCTGCGCTGGGCCGAGGTCCAGGACCGGCGCGTGGATCCCTCCAAGGGCTACTACAGCGCTGCCCTGAGGGTGGCCATGACCACCTTCGAGCCCGTGGTGGATGCCCTGGAAGCCTGGCTCCGTTGCCTGGTCGTGGACGCCCTGAATCGCTTTGAGGCCGAGAAGACCCGGCAGGGCCTCGCTACCTTCGGCGACCTGGTGCGCACAGCCCTGCACAGCCTGCAGGATGGTCCCCTTGAAGGCGTCCCGCCCCGGCTGCTGCTGGTGGATGAATACCAGGACACCTCGCCTTCCCAGGACGCCTTCCTGGCCAAGCTTGGTGCGGCGCAGATGGTGCGCGTGGGTGACGTCAAGCAGGCCATCTACGGCTTCCGCGGCGGCGATCCTGAGCTCCTGGGCAACCATCTGCAGGCGGCGGGGGAGCGGGCCTTCCGCCTGCCCTACAACTTCCGCTCCACGCCCCAGGTGGTAGCCCTGGCCAACCGCTATGTGGAGGAGGTCTGGCCGCAGCTCGCCCCGGGCACCGGCAGCCTGGATGGAGCCCAGGAGGCAAAGGCGCCGGATGCGCTGCCCGTGGGTCTGGTGCGGACGGCGGCCCCGTCCTCCCGGGCCGATCTGCCGGCCCTGTCGGACTGGATCTCGGGCCTCGCTCGCGAGGATGGCTGGCGAGAGTGCCTGGGCGAACCGCCCAAGCCGGGCCCCCGTCGTCGCACCCTGCTCCTGAAGCAGCGCACCAAGCTGCCCATCCTGCTGCAGCGCCTGAAGCGCCAGGGCATCCAACCCTACGTGGTGGCCAAGGAAGGCTTCTGGGACAGTCCCGGCGTGCGGCTGGTCATGGCGGCCCTGGAGGCCGTGGCCCACCCCGAGCGATCCCAGCCCTGCGTGGCCCTACTGCGCCAGATCGTCGGCCTGAGCGATGGCGACATCACGCGCCTGGCCCTGTCCCGGGAAGGCCGACCCGGCCTGCCCGGCCTGGGCCAGCTGGATCCTGAGGCCTTCCCTGAGGCGCAGCGTGAGGCGGTCCGCTGGCTCCAGGGCCTGCGGGAGCTGTCCGCCCAGGAGCTGGTCGGCGGCCTGCTCGACCAGGGGGCACTGCTGCGCGGCATCGCCGCCCTGCACACCCACGGCACCATGGAGCCCCTGCGCGCCCGGCGCAACCTGGCGGCCCTCCTGGGCATGCTGCTGGGTCTGCCTGCCAGCCCCTCCGTGGCCTACGCGGCCCTGGAGGACGAGCGCAGTGGGTCGGAGCGCGGCGACCTGCCGGCCGCCGCCGATGCCGCAGACCTGCTCATCCAGACCGTCCACGCGAGCAAGGGGCTGGAGTACGACGACGTCATCCTGCCGCTGCTACACGCCCACCCGCGCTCCTTCCGCAAGGGCGAGCTGCGCACCAGCCCGACCACCGGGGCCCTCCTGCTGGCCTGGAAGCTGGGCACGCACCAGGGGTGGGCCTACCGGGAGCTGAAGCCGCTCATCGAGGCGCGCCAGCGGCGGGACGATTTGAACCTGCTCTATGTGGCCCTCACCCGGGCCAAGGGTCGCCTCTGCCTCCTGCTGCAGGAGCCGAAGGATCCCAAGGATGCGGCTGAAGCCAAGACCTGGGCCCACTGGGGCCAGCACCTGGTGGCGGCCCACCCCGAGCTGCAGCTGCTGGATGAGGCACCTGAACCTGCGGAGCTCCCGCCAGTGGAGGCCATCGTTGTGGCAGCGCCCGCTGCCCGGCCGGCCCTCGCTCCGGCAGATGCCGGCGACGACGCCCACGCGGCCCTGCCGCCAGAGGCGCGCGCCAAGGCCCGCCAGGATGGGGAGCTGATCCATGCCTTCCTGCGGGACCTGCTGGTGCGCTGGGAAGATCCAGCGGGTTTTGCAGCCTGCCTGGCGGCACCCCCAACCGTGGCTGGTGCGAAGGAGCATGCGGAGCGCTTCCTCGCGGCCTTCGAGGCCCGCGGCTGGCGCCACCTGCGTCGCCGCACCGAGCTACCCCTCGCCGGCGCCGCCGCCAGCGGCGCCCAGGGTCGCGCCGACCTGGTGGTGTGGGCAGACGACCGCATCCACCTCCTGGACTTCAAGAACTCCAAGGCCTTCGGCCCCGAAGAGCTCGCCAGCTACCAGGCCCAGCTCGCCCGCTACGCCCAGGCCATCCAAGCCAGAGAAGGCAAGCCCGTAGAGGCGTGGCTGGTGGCCATCAAAAGTGGGGAGTGGGTAAGGGTGGGGTGTAATGAGTGATAGAAGCGCCGTTCTGGACCATCGGGCTCAGCATGGTGGTCCTTCGAACACCAGTGGCTGAATCCGATCTCCTATAAATGGATCAGGCAGCCATTTGGCTTACCCACAGCCACCGGCCATGTCGGGTGTGAACCGCCCGGCATTTCTTGGACAGATGGTTGAGTGTATTCACGCGGCGGCCCCGGCGCCAAGGAGGTCCTGACGGACCAGTGCGGGAGGCCGGTGGTTGTGGCGTTCGATCAGCCACTGGTGGTTATAGAGATCGCGGAATTCCTGGAGGGC
>CAIRQL010000229.1 GCA_903880675.1 uncultured Holophagaceae bacterium
CCTGGACGATGCCGGCTTCGACCGGATCCTGGTGGAACACCCCCCCGCCGGGGAGGCCTGGCTCGCCGTGCGCGACCGCCTCGGGCGGGCCTCAGCCAAGGAGCAGCCATGAGCCTCTGGTCCCTCCATCAGGTGGCCTCCCAGGTGGGCGGTGCCATCCACGGGGAAGGCTCCCTCGTGCCGACGTCTCTGTCCATGGACACCCGCACGCTCCAGCCCGGCGCCTGCTTCGTGGCGCTTCGGGCCGAGCGGGACGGCCACGCCTTTGCGGCCCAGGCCGTGGCGAAGGGCGCGGTGGCCCTGCTGGTGGACCATCCCCTGGACCTGCCCTGCGCTCAGCTGGTGGTGCCAGACACCCTGGCGGCCCTCCAGGCCTGGGGTCGCACCCGGCTTTCCGCGGTGCGTCCTGGCCGGGTGCTAGGCGTCACCGGCAGCGTCGGCAAGACGGGCACCAAGGAGATGCTGGCCGAGGCCACCGGCGCCTGGCGCACCCTCGGCAACCGCAACAACACCCTGGGCATCCCCGAGGCCCTGGCCACCCTGCCGGAGGGCCTGGGCACGGCCGTGCTGGAGATGGGCATGAGTACGCCCGGGGAGATCCGCCGCCTCACGGAGATCGCGCCGCTGGACGCCGGCCTCATCACGATGGTGGGCACCTCCCACATCGAGAACTTCGCCGAAGGCCAGCAGGGCATCGCCAGCGCCAAGGGCGAACTGGTGGCGGGCCTGCGGAAGGGCGGCACCTGGGCGCACCTGGCGGCCGACCCCTGGTGCCAGTGGATCGCCCAGCAGCCCTGGGCCCGCCACGCGGAGCCCCTGCCCGTGGGCGATGGCGAGCCCTGGGGCTGGGAGCACTACGCCTCCCTGGGCGCCGTCGGTGGCGCCTTCGTGCTGCGCACGCCCCGGGGCAAGGTCCCCCTGCGCATCCAGCTTCCGGGCGAACACCAGACCCGCAATGCCGCCCTGGCAGCCGCCCTGGCCCTGCACCTGGGCTTTGACGCAGGGCGGGTGGCCGAGGGCCTCGCAGCCGTGGTGCCGGAGCCCGGCCGAGGCCGCCTCCACGCCCTCCCCGCAGGCGGCTGCCTGCTGGACGAGACCTACAACGCCAGCATGGACTCCATTCTGGCCTGCGCCCGTGCCCTGCTGCAGCTGCCAGGTGGCGAGGCCGTTGCCGTGCTGGGCTCCATGCGGGAGCTCGGTCCCGAGGCGCCCCGCATCCACCGGGAGACGGGTGCGGCGCTGAAGGCCCTGGGCCTCTCCCGGCTCTGGGCCTACGGCGACCACGCCGCCGATTACGCCGAGGGCTTCGGCCTGCGGGCCCTGGCCTTCCCGGACTTCGACGGCCTGCGGGACGATGCGGCGGGACTCTCCGCAATCCCGCCCGGAGCCCGTATCCTGGTGAAGGGCAGCCGTCACTGGCGCGCCGAGCGGGCTGTGGCTTGGTTGCTCGGTGTTCGGTCCTGAAGTCTTCGTCCTGAGTCTGTGCTCGTCGAACTGCCCTTTTTCGTCATTGGATACCCATGCTGCCCTGGCTTCTGCACCCTTTCCGCGAAATCATCCCCGGCTTCTCGGTCTTCCGGTATGTGACGTTCCGCACGGCCATGGCTGCGGCCACGGCCATGGTGCTGAGCCTGCTGCTGGGGCCTCCGGTGATCCGCATGCTGACTTCGCTCAAGATGGGCCAGCACATCCGCGAAGAGGGTCCGGAGCACCACCAGAAGAAGGCGGGCACCCCCACCATGGGCGGGGTCCTCATCCTGCTGGTGATCACCGTCTCCACATTGCTGTGGTGCGACCTCAAGAGCGGCCCCACCTGGGTGGCCCTGCTGGCGCTCCTGGGCTTTGGCGCGGTGGGTGCGTTTGATGATGCGAAAAAGCTCCTGAAGCAGCAGAATCTTGGCCTCACCAGCTGGCAGAAGATGGCCATGCTGACGGCCATCTCCCTGCTGGTGGCCTGGCTCATCCTGCACTTCGGCCTGCGGGGCAGTGCCACCAGCCACCTGTCCGTGCCCTTCTTCAAGAAGTTCAGCCCCAACGTGGGCATCCTCCTCATCCCCTGGATCTGGCTGGTGATGGTGGGCACCAGCAATGCCGTGAACCTCACGGATGGCCTGGATGGCCTGGCCATCGGCGGCACGCTCATCGTGTCCATCACCTACGCGATCCTCGCCTACGTGGTGGGCCACGCCAAGATCGCCGCCTACCTGGCCGTTCCCTTCGTTCCGGGTGGCGCCGAGCTGTCCGTGTTCATGGGCGCCATGGCGGGGGCCTGCCTGGGCTTCCTCTGGTACAACGCCCACCCGGCCGAGATCTTCATGGGCGACACCGGCTCCCTGGCTCTGGGCGGTGCACTGGGCACGGTGGCTGTGATCGTGAAGCAGGAGCTCCTGCTGGTCATCGCTGGCGGCCTGTTCGTCCTGGAGGCGGTGAGCGTCATCCTGCAGGTGGGCAGCTTCAAGCTGCGGGGCGGCAAGCGCATCTTCCGCATGGCCCCCTTCCACCACCACCTGGAGCTGGGCGGACTGCAGGAGACCAAGGTCGTGATCCGCATGTGGATCACCGCCATCGTCTGTTCGATCCTGGCCCTCAGCTCTCTGAAGCTGCGATAGGTCGGGGTCGGGTCGGCCAGGGCTGGCCGAGGATGAAGCCCTGGCCCCAGGGCACGCCGGCATCGATGACGGACTCCAGCTCTTCGAGGGTCTCGATGCCCTCGGCGATGAAGCCGATGCGCATGGCGCTGGCGAAGTGGGCCAGGGCGTTGAGCAGGGCGGCCTGGTAGGGGCGGCGGTGGGCCTGGTGGACGAGGCTGCGGTCCGCCTTGATGAAGTTCGGGGCCAGCAGGGCCAGGTGGGAGAGGCTGGCCACACCGGCGCCCAAGTCATCCACGGCCACCCCCAGGCCCATCCAACGGAGGCGTCCGGCGTAGCCTTGGAGGGCCTCGAGGTCGTGCACCCGCTGGGACTCGGTGAACTCCATCACCACCCGGTCTGGGCCGAAGGGCAGGGCCTCCAGCCAGCGGGGCAGGCTGGCCCAGAAGCCCGGAGCCTCGAGGCTGACGGGTTCCAGGTTCACAAAGTGCAGGTGGCCGCCGTCACCGTCCCGGGCGATGCTCTGGAAGGTGGCCTCGAGAAAGGTGAGGTCCAGCGCCAGGCGGTCCGCTGACGTCAGGGAGGGATGCTGCAGCAGGGGGCCGACGGCATGGGCGGTGCCTTCGTCGTCCTCGTGCCGAGCCAGGTATTCGAGGGCCATGAGGCGATTGTCCGAAAGGCGATACATGGGCTGGACATGGGGAACGATGTTGGCGTCGCCACGCAGCATGCGCTCCAGGATGCCCTTGGGCATGTTCACTCCCCACCACGACCCAGGGTCATCGGGGATTGTAGCGCCTCGAATGCGCCGCGTCCCCCCCTCGGATGCGGCGGATCGGGCTAACCTGGAAGAGGGGAGGCAGCATGCGCACCGTGGTCGTGGGGGCAGGGCGTTCAGGCTTGGCGGCGGCCCGCTTTCTGGCGGCGCAGGGAACCCCCGTGGTGCTTACGGACCTGCGGCCAGAACCCGATGCAGACCTGGAACGGGACCTGGCGCGGGCCGGCATTCCCGGCGTGTGGGGCGACCATCCGCTGGTACTCCTGGATGGCTGCACTGAGGTGGTTGCAAGTCCCGGCATTCCCCGCACGGCGCCCTTCCTGGCGGAGGCCCTGCGGCGGGGTATCCCGGTGGTGGGCGAAGTGGAAGTGGCCCATCGGTACCTGCGCAGCACCGGGGGTGGACGGGTGCTGGCGGTGACGGGCACCAATGGCAAGAGCACCACCACCGACCTCACCGCTCACCTGCTGCGGGCTTCCGGGATTCCCTCGGTGGCCTGCGGGAACCTGGGCCTGCCCTTCCTGGAGGCCGTGCAGGACGCTGTGCCTGGCACCGTCTTCGTGGTGGAGCTGAGCAGCTATCAGCTGGAGTCCGTGCAGGCCTTCCAGGCGGATGCCGCCGCCTTCCTGAACCTCACGGAGGACCACCTGGCGCGGCACGGCACCATGGATACCTATCGGCGCACGAAGCTGCGGGTCTTCGAGCGGCAGGGTGCCAGCGACCTGCGGGTGGTCCCCGCTGCCCATCCGGAGTGGTGGCAGGATGCACCAGGTGCCGCGCCCAGCGCCCGCTTCGGCTGGTCGCCCTGCGAGGCCTGGTGCGACAGGGACGGCCTGCTGCACCTGGCGGGCGAGGTCCTGCTGCACCGGACAGACCTGCGCATCCCCGGTGACCACAACGTGGAGAACGCTCTGGCCGCGGCCCTGCTGGCCCGCCATGCGGGAGCCTCCCTGGACGGCCTTCGGGCTGGTCTCCGCAGCTACCCTGGCTTGGCCCACCGCATGGCCTTGTGTGGCGAGCGGGGCGGGGTGCGGGCCTACAACGACTCCAAGGGCACCAACGTTGATGCCACCCTCACCGCCATCCATGCGTTGCCCGGTCCGCTGGTGCTGCTGCTGGGCGGGACCGACAAGGGCGCCAGCTATGCGCCCCTGCGGGAGGCCCTGGCTGGCAAGCTGCGCCGCCTGGTCTTCCTGGGGGAGGCCATTCCCCAGCTGGTGCGGGACCTGGGGGACCTGCCGCACGAGGTGGTGCCCGGCTTCGATGCGGCGGTGCAGACCGCCCTGGACCTGGCCCAGTCCGGCGATCAGGTGCTGCTCAGCCCCGCCTGCGCCAGCTTCGATCAGTTCGCCAACTTCGAGCAGCGGGGCGACCACTTCGAGTCCCTCATCCGAGCCTGGAGCGCTTCATGACCGACCTCACCGCCGCCCTCCAGAACCTGCTGGGAGCCGACGCCGTGCTCACGGAGCGCGATGACCTTGTGCGCTACGAGGAAGGCTGGCGCTACGGCAAGGGCACGGCTCTGCTGGCTGTGCGCCCCGCCACTGCCGCCCAGGTGGCCGCCTGCCTAGCCTTGTTCCACGCGGCGGGCGTGCAGGTGGTGCCCCAGGGGGCCAACACGGGCCTGGTGGGTGCTTCTACACCCGATCCCAGCGGCCGCATGGCCGTGCTCAGCCTGGAGCGGCTCAATCGGCGTCTGGAGGTGGATCCCGTGGACCGCACGGTGCTGGTGGATGGCGGCGTCCTCCTCAGCACCCTGAATGCGGCCCTCCAGCCCCACGGCCTCATGTTCCCCATCGACCTGGGGGCAGACCCCTCCATTGGTGGCATGATCGCCACCAACACCGGTGGCACGCGCCTCTTGAAGTACGGCGATGTGCGCCACAACCTGCTGGGCATCGAGGTGGCCCTGCCGGACGGAACCCTTATTGGGGACCTGAACCGCCTGCGCAAGAACAACACCGGCCTGGACCTGAAGCAGCTGTTCGTGGGCACCAGCGGCACCTTTGGCGTCATCACGGGCGCCGTGGTGCAGGCCGTACCGGTGCCCGCCCAGCGGGCTGCGGCCCTGGTGGGCTGCGCCGAGGGCGAGGTCGCCTTGGCCCTGCTGCGGGCCCTGGAGCGGGACCTGGCGGATGTGCTCACGGCCTTCGAGGTGATCAGTGCGGGCGCCTTCGCGCCGGTGTTTGCCCACACGGAGGGCCTGCGCAATCCCTACGGCAACAGCGCTCCGCCCGCCTATACAGTCCTGGTGGAGCTGGCCTCCACCCTGCCACCCGCTGCCCTGGACCTGGCCTCCCTCCTGGAGGAGCGCCTGGGAGCCTTCCTGGAGACCGCCGAGGGCGAGGCCGTCACCGATGTGTTCATGGGCCGCCCTGAGGACTTCTGGGCCATTCGCCACCATGTGAGCGAGAGCCTGCGGGCGGAGGGCAAGGTGCTGGCCTTCGATGTGAGCGTCCCCCGCAGCCGCATGGCCGCCTTCACAGAAGCGGCCCGGGCCCTGCTGATGGCAGCGTTCCCCTTCGTGCGGTGCTGCGACTTCGGCCACTGGGGCGATGGCGGCACCCACCTGAACCTGGTGTGGAAGGAAGCCGAGTCCCCCGTGCCCACGGCGGAGCTGGTGCCTGCCCTCCAGTCCCGCATCTACGACCTGGCGGTGCGGGGCTTTGCCGGCAGCTACAGCGCCGAGCACGGCGTAGGTCCCCACAACCAGCGCTTCTACGAGGCCTACACCCCCGCCTCCGCCAAGGCCGTGAACGCCGCCCTCAAAGCCCACCTGGATCCCGATGGCATCCTGGGGACCACCAAGCTCTGAGCCTTTGCCAATCAAAAATAGGCACCCGCTTGCGGGTGCCTATTTTTGCCGTGGGAAAACTGTCCCTAGGCGCGTGCCCCCGGCCGGGGTTCCCAGAAGCGTGCGGGCGCCCAGCAGATGCCCATGAGGACCAACTGGCTGCTGCAGAAGCCCAGGAGGGCCCAGAAGGCCTGGTCCATGAAGCCGTAGGAGTGGAGACCCACGCCGAGCATGTTGACGCCGAACCAGGAGAGGGCGGTGATGACGTTGCCGAAGATGGCCATCACCATGATGCCCCGGTCCCGCACATAGCCGGCCAGGCGGGCGTGGAGGATGATGGCGTTCCAGAGCACGATCAGGAGGGCGCCGTTCTCCTTGGGATCCCAGCCCCAGAACCGGCCCCAGGACTGATCGGCCCAGATGCCACCCAGCACGGTGCCCACGAAGCTGAAGAACAGGGCGAAGCAGATGATGCCGAAGGCCATGTCCGACAGGGCCCGGTCGGTCTCAGGATCGGGCACGGTGATGATGTGCTTGCGCACGGCGTAGGCGATGGCGATGGCCCCCGCCAGGAAGGTCCCCGAGGAGCCGATGGTGATGGTCACCACGTGGGTGGCCAGCCAGAAGTTGGAGTCCAGCACG
>CAIRQL010000230.1 GCA_903880675.1 uncultured Holophagaceae bacterium
AAGGCCGCCGTTGCACCCTTGGCGTTGAAGGTGGCGTCGATGGCCACGCTACCGGGGCCAGTGGGGGTGCCGGCCCTGCGATTTGCATTCGCGTAGTGCGTGGTGGTCGTGGCCCCGCTGCCCGCATGGCAGGTGTTGCAGGTGAGGCTGGTCGCCAGGCCCATGTGCTTGCTGTGCGCCCCGGCGATACTCGGGAACGTCCCGCCCGTCGGACCACTGGGCAGTCCGGCGCCACCCACATGGCAGCTCAAGCAGGTGCCCGTGCCCATGCCCGTGGCCGTGGGGTTGCCAAGGGTGTGGCAAACACTGCACAGCGGCGCCGTGGCCACTGGGCTGCTACCGGTGTGGGCGTGGCAGCTGGAGCAGTCGCTGGTGAAGGTGGTGGCTGTTGCGGAAGCATGGAGGCCCCCCAGGAAGGGGATGGCATGGTTGGGCTGGCCAGGCCCGTTGGCGTGACAAGCCACGCTGTTGGCCGTCGCAGAGAAGCAGCTGGGCGCGGCTGCGTCCGGGGTGGTGCGGCCCTTGGTGACGTCGTGGCAGAGGCCACAAGCCACAGCCTGGTTGCCAGCGTTCCGGTGCGAGGCCACATAGCCCGGGAAGGCGCCGGGGGCCTGGTACCAGCGATCGGGGTGGGCCCTGGCCTGGGTATGGCAGGAGCTGCACTTGGTGGTGGCCGCCGTGCCTCCTTCAAAGCCTGTGCTACCTGCATTGCCGTGGCAGCTCTGGCAGTAGGCCAGATCCTTCTTTGCCTCGATCCCGTGGAAGGCGGTGCTTGTGGCCGCCAGCCACACCGCACCCAGGGCGTGGGGGGCAGTGACAGTCCCATGGCAGAGGGTGTTGTTGTAGCAGCCTGGGGCAGTCCCTGCGGGGGCTGGAACAGCGGGGTGGCCCAGGGGATTGGCCGGGGCGCCCGGGAAGTGGCACTGGGCGCAGACCGGAGCGTTGGACGCATCCGTGGTGGCGTGGTTGGACCCCGTGGCGTTGTGCCATGGCTTGGCCGGGTGAGGCGCTGCCACCCCGTGGCAGCTGGTGCAGGCCTTGCTGCTGCCGTCGGAGGCCAGGAGCCCAGAAGCGAAGTTGGTGCCGTGGCAGACCTGGCAGGAGGCCAGGCCCCCGCCGTTGGTGCCCTGGGCCATCTTCGCCCGCAGGCCGTGGCTGGACCCAAGGGCATAGCCGGGCAGCGTGTTGTGGTGACAGGCAGCCGTGAAGCACCCGGGTTCCCGATAGGGTCCGCCTGTGAGCTGGGTCCCGTGGCAGGTCTTGCAACTGGCCAGGCCCACGAGGGCGCTGGCGGCATGGTTGGTCGCCCAGCCGGTGGGATGCACGCCCCCGTTGCCACCCCAGGTGTAGGCAGCGTGGGTCTCCCCGTGGCAGGTGACGGTGCAGGTCTTGGCGGTCGCCGAGTAGGTCCCGCCGGTAAAGGCCACGGTCTCTCCGGCAGCGCCCTCCAGCGTGGCTGTCCCCAGGCCGGTGAGGTGGTTCACAGCCCCGCTGCTGCCATTCGCCATGGCGTGGCACTCGGTGCACAGGAGTCGGGCTGTCGAGTTCATGTGGAGGGCGTGGAAGCCCGAGTAGGGGCTGTTGCTCTCGGGCACGCCCTGGGCCGTGCCCACGGTGTGGCACTTCACGCAGTCCGTCATCGCGCTGATGGTGCCGACTGTGCCCCAGACCGGCGTGGTCTGGCCCCCGTGGCAGCTCACATTGCTACAGGTGAGGGTGGTTGGGTTAAAGGCTGCAGCACCGGCCTTGCCGTTGTAGGCCCCTAAGAAAGCCACTTCACCGGGGCCAACACGAAGGCTGTTCTTTCCCGCGCGGCCGTTGGCATGGTTGTAGTGGGTCAGGCTGCCCGATTCCGAGCCCAGATGGCACGTGGAGCAGGCCCCAGTGACACCCGTCAGGGCGTTGTGCTTGGCGTGGGACCCCGCCACGTCCGGGAACACCGTCCCCCCAGGGAGGCTGGCATGACAAGAGGCGCAGCTGGCCACGGTAAAGGGTGAGCTCCCCTGGTGGCAGGCGCTGCAGAGCGGCGCCGTGGTGGTGGGGCTCGCCCCTGCTATCGCGTGGCAGGTGGAGCAGGCGCCATTGAATCCGGTAAAGGAGATCGCAGTATGACCCGCCCCCAGGAAGGGCACCGGATGCGGGGCGGTGACCTCGCCGTGGCACTGGGTGTTGTTGTAGCAGCCGGGTGCCGTTCCGGCGGGCGCAGGCGTGGCCGGATGCCCGGCTGGGTTGGCAGTGGCTCCGGGGTAGTGGCACTGGACGCACACAGCGGCGTTGCCGGTGTCCACGGTGGCGTGGTTAGTCCCCGCAGCGTCGCGCCAGGGCTTGGCGGGGTGGGGGGCCGCCACGCCGTGGCAGTTGACGCAGGCCCTCAGGCCACCGGTGGAACTTCGGACGGCAACCGCAAAGTCCTTCCCATGGCAGACCTGGCAGGCGGCGAAGCCGTCACCCGCGGCGCCGGGAGCCCGCTTGGCGTGGAGGCCGTGGGTCCCTGGGGCAGCCCAGCCTGGGACCGGGTCGTGGTGGCAGGCGGCGGTGAGACAGTTGACCTTGGAGGTGCCCCCGGACAGGTCCTGCCCGTGGCAGGTCCGGCACTGGTCGGGCGTGGCCACAGCATCCGCGGTGTGGGCGTTCACATAGGTGATGGCATGGGTGCGGGTGGGGGTCGTGGGGGTTCCCGCAGTGCTACCACCGCCCCCGCCACCACAACCCAGGGCGATGCCCAGCAGGAGGGCTGCAAAGAGCCAAGCCAATCCGCCCCGCAGACCCCCCTTCGAGGCCCGGTTCAGGCAGAGAACGACCAGGGTCCAGAGGGATGGACACCCACCAGAGCCACGACTGGGCTCGAAGGAACGTTCAGAAGATAAAGGCATGAGAAGAGACCGATCATATGCCGAACTCCTCTTGCTTGTTACCAGGAAAATCACGCCCGGCGGAAATGGTACGAAAATAGTCCTAAATATACATAAAAGTACGTATCTATTGACCTAACAGACAAGGGAGGGAGGGCAAGATCTGACTCATGTCAGGGTGGTATCTGTAAGAATACGACTACTCCCTGTTCAGGCCGAAGCACCCGGCCATGCCATCGTCCACGAGACCGGATCCGCCCCAGGATCCCCATCCTCCCGAGGCCCCCATGCAGCGCCGAACCATCGACGTCGACGAACGCCTGCCCCTGGCGCAGACCATTCCCCTCAGCCTCCAGCACCTGTTCGCCATGTTCGGCGCCACGGTGCTGGTGCCCTTCCTGTTCAAGGTGAACCCCGCCACCTGCCTCCTCATGAACGGCGTGGGCACATTGATCTACCTGGCCATCGCCAAGGGGCGCATCCCCGCCTACCTGGGCTCCAGCTTCGCCTTCATCTCGCCGGTCTTCGCCGTGATGGCCTCGGGCCTCAGCTACTCTGCGGCCCAGGGCGGGTTCATTGTCTTCGGCCTCATCTTCATCCTGGTCTCCCAGATCGTGCGGGTGGCTGGCACCCGGTGGATCGAGGTGATCTTCCCCCCCGCCGCCATGGGCGCCATCGTGGCAATCATTGGCCTGGAGCTGGCCCCGGTGGCCACCAACATGGCCGGCCTCACCGCCAGCACCGTGCCCCTGGGGATGACCACCAAGCTGGCCCTCATCGTGTCCCTGTCCACCCTGGCCATCACCATCCTGGCCTCGGTCCTGCTGCGCGGGTTCCTCTCTGTGATCCCGGTGCTGCTGGGTGTTGTCGCGGGCTACGTGCTGTCCCTGGTCCTCGGCGTGGTGGACCTTGGGTCCGTGGCGGCCGCCCCCTGGTTCCAGGTGCCCACCCTCTATGCTCCGGTCTTCAACGTCCAGGCCATCCTCATCATCCTGCCCGCCACGCTGGTGGTGCTGGCTGAGCACGTGGGCCATCTGGTGGTGACCGGCAACATCGTGGGCAAGGACCTGGTGAAGGATCCGGGCCTGCACCGCAGCCTCCTCGGCGACGGCATCTCCAACGTGCTGTCGGGCCTCGTCGGCGCCACGCCCAACACCACCTACGGCGAGAACATCGGCGTCATGGCCATCACCAAGGTCTACAGCGTGTGGGTCATCGGCGGCACGGCCATCATCGCCATCCTTGTCTCCTTCTCCGGAAAGCTGTCGGCCCTCATCCGGAGCATCCCGGTGCCGGTCATGGGCGGCGTCTGCATCCTCCTCTTCGGCGTCATCGCCGCCGCCGGCGTGCGGATGCTCATCGAGAAGAAGGTGGACTACACCCGGTCCCGCAACCTGATCCTCACCTCCGTCGTGCTCATCAGCGGCATCAGCGGCGCTGCGGTCAAGCTGGGCACCGTTGAGCTCAAGGGCATGGCCCTGGGCACCGTCGTCGCCATCGGCCTGAGCCTGCTCTTCTGGGGCTTCGACCAGGCGGGCATCGCCAACGACACCGAAACCGCCGAGTAGGGCTCGGCACCTGGGACCGGCCCGGCTGCCTGCTAGGTTGTGGGTGGCTGGGCCCCGCCCCGGGCCAGGAGCCACGCCACCCCACCGGAGGCGCTGAAGGCCGCACCCACGACCACCACGCCCAGCCACCCAAAGCGGCTGAAGGCGGCCGCCGAAGCCAGGGAGCCCGCGGCGCCCCCCAGGAAGTAGCTGGTCATATAGGCCGCCGTGAGGCGGTTGCGGGCCTCCGGACGGATGCGGTAGATGGCCGCCTGGTTGCTGATGTGAATGCCCTGGATGGCAAAGTCCAGCAGCAGGACACCTGCCAGAAAAACGCCCATGGAGCGGCCCACCAAGGCCAGGGGCACCCAGGACACCAGGAGGAGCGCCAGGCCACCCCCGGTGGCCCAGTGGCCCTTCCCCCGGTCTGCCAGCCGGCCAGCACTGGAGGCGGCCAGGGCTCCCGCCGCGCCCACCAGACCGAAGAGGCCGATGCTGCTGGGGGACAGCCGGTGGGGCGGCCCCGCCAGGAGGAAGGCCATAGAGGTCCAGAACACGCTGAAGGTGCCGAAGGCCGCCGCCCCCAGGAGGGCCCGGAGCCGCAACACCGGCTCCTCTCGGAACAGCGCAAAGATCGACAGGATCAGGCGGAAGTAGGAGAGGTCCACGGGCTGATGGTGCTTGGGCAGGGCCCGCCGCAGGACAAAGGCGACCCCCACCATCGCCCCCGCGCCGACGAAATAGACCGTGCGCCAAGTCCCCAGGGAGGTCAGGGCCCCGGCCACCGTGCGGGCGAAGAGGATGCCCAGGAGCAGGCCGCTCATGACCGTCCCCACCACCTTGCCCCGCTGATCCGGGGAGGCCAGGGTGGCCGCATAGGGCACGAGGATTTGGGCCACCACCGAGAAGAGGCCCGTCAGCGCCGTGCCCACCAGCACCAGGGTCAGGTTGGGCGCCAGCGCCACCGTCAGCAGACCCGCCGCCGATAGAACGGACATCAGCGTGATGAGGGCCCGGCGCTCGAAGAGGTCCCCCAACGGCACAATGAACAGCAGGCCCGTGGCATAACCCAACTGGGCCGTCGTGACGATTCCCCCCGCCTGGGCCGTGGACAGGTGAAGGTCCACAGCCAACGTGGGCAGCAGCGGCTGGGCGAAATAGTTGCTCGCCACCGCCAGACCCGTGGCCGCAGCCATGATCAGGACCAGTGGGAGGGACAGGCCCTGGGACTCAGTGGCGGTGGACATTTCAGAAAGCCTCTCACCGATTCCTGTTCCCCGCCGCCCCTTTCCGCCCCCCCCGCCCCCCCTGCATCCCAGTCCCCAACCCGCTAGACTGGACCTGCGTGCCCATAGCTCAGGTGGATAGAGCAGCAGCCTTCTAAGCTGCAGGTCGTTGGTTCGAGTCCAACTGGGCGCACCA
>CAIRQL010000231.1 GCA_903880675.1 uncultured Holophagaceae bacterium
CTGGACAAGCAGCAGGGCGGCGGCTTCGTCACCCAGGAACTGGAAGATGCCATGGGTGCGGGGCATGCGGACCTGCTCATCCACAGCCTCAAGGACGTCGCCCTGGAGAGCCCCGTCGGCATCGTGGCCGCTTGCATTCCCCACCGGGAGGATCCGGCCGACTGGCTGGTGGTGCGGCCTGACGCTCCTGTCGACCTGGTCATCGGCACCAGCGCCGTGCGGCGCGAGCGGGTGCTCAGCCAGCTGTTTCCCCGGGCCCGCTTCACCTGGATCCGGGGCAACGTGCAGACCCGCCTGCAGCGGGTGCGGGACGGCCTCCTGCGGGACGAACCCCTGCACGCCACCCTCCTGGCGGCGGCGGGCCTCAAGCGGTTGGGCCTCGACCTGTCAGGCCTGGTGGTGCGCCCTCTGACCGCCGCCGAGCTGCCCTCAGCCCCGGGGCAGGGCGCCCTCCTGGCGGAAGCTCGGGCCGACCGCATGGATCTGGTGGAGGCCCTGGCGGGCTTCCATGACCCCCTCACGGCCCGCTGCGTGACCCTGGAGCGGCGGGTGCTGGCGGGCATCGGCGGCGGCTGTCAGCAGCCCCTGGGTGCGCTGGCGACCCCCCAGGGTGACGGCAGTCTGCTGCTGCAGGTGGCCTACGCCCCGGAGAAGGCCGTGCTGCGTGCCGAGGCCCGGGGCTGCGATGACGAGGTCCTGCTGGCCCAGGTCCTGAAGGGCATCGGCCTGTCATGACCCCACCCTACGGCCCTTCCCGTCTGGCCCTGCCTCGACCGGCGGGGCATCCCCTGTCGGAGGCCGTCCGCAGGGCTGGGTGGATGCCTGCCTACCACCCCTGCACCCACTTTCAGCCCACGGGGAGCGCGCCCCCCCAGCCTTTTACGAGCGTGGATGCGCTCCTGGCTCTGAGCCCCGCCGGGGCCCGAACCGTAGCAGCGGACCTGCCGGCCGGGCTGACCTGCCTGGTGCAGGGGCAGGGCACCGCCGACGCCCTGGGACGCCAGGATCTGGAACTTCTGCTGCCCGCCACGGCTCGGGCCGAGGCCCTCTGGGAGCTCCTGCGGGCTAGCTTCCCCGAAGGCGGCGACTTCCTGCTGGTGCGCGGGGAGCGCAGCCGGGGGTATCTCGAGGGAATGGCCCAGGACACCGCCTGGACCCTGCATCCATGGATCACCCACCGGGAGGCCCCGGCGGACCCCCTTCCGCCTCTGGACGGGGTTTCAGCGCTGCTGGCCCTCAGCCCCCTGCAGGCTGAGGTCCTGGCCCCCCAGGCCGGGGGCGTCCTGCGCTTCGCCTGGGGCCGGGCCACCGCCGCTGCTTTCACCCGGGCCGGCGTCCCGCCCCACGGCTGGTGTGAACCGAAGGTCGACCTGCTCGTCGAAATGCTTGCCCACCACCTGACCAAGGAGGAGTCCCCATGCTGAACCGCTCCCGCCGCCTGCGCACCACCGCCGCCATGCGCAACCTCGTGGCCGAGACGGACCTTCGCCCCCGCCACCTGATCCAGGGCCACTTCGTCCAGCCCCAGCCGGGCAGCGTCGAGATATCAAGCATGCCGGGCATCTGCAACGCTGGTGTCGAGGACACCGTCCGCCAGGTGGAGAAGGACCTGAAGCACGGCCTCTCCAGCGTGCTGCTCTTTGGCGTGCCGGACGCCGAGGCCAAGACGCCGGACGCCGCCTATGTGAAGGACCGGGAGGGCGTCATCCCCCAGACCGTGCGGGCCCTGAAGCAGGCCTTCGGCTCGGACCTCATCGTCATCACCGACATCTGCCTCTGCGGCGCCACCAGCCACGGCCACTGCGGCCTGGTGAGCGAGGCGGGCGAGGTCCTCAACGATCCGTCCCTGCCCATCCTGGCGGAGATGGCCCTGCGCCACGCCGAGGCCGGGGCCGACATCGTCTCCCCCAGCGACATGATGGACGGCCGCGTGGCGGCCATCCGGGCCCTGCTTGACCAGTACGGCTTCACCCGCACCAGCATCCTCAGCTACGCCATCAAGCACGCCGGCGCCTACTACGGACCCTTCCGCGAGGCCGCCCACAGCAGCCCCAAGTTCGGGGACCGCAAGTCCTACCAGATGGATCCCCGCAACGCCCGGGAGGGGCTGCGGGACGCCCTGCTGGACATCGAAGAGGGCGCCGACATGCTCATGGTCAAGCCGGCCCTGCCCAACCTGGACCTCATCTACCGCCTGCGCCAGGCCACCCTGGCGCCCCTCTGCGCCTACCACGTGTCCAGCGAGTTCAGCAGCGTCAAGGCCGCCGACCGCCTGGGCTGGGTGAACGGCGATCAGCTGATGCTGGAGCACCTCCTGGCCATCCGCCGCGCCGGCGCCGACATGATCGTCACCTACGCGGCTCGCGAGGCCGTGGAGAAGGGCTGGATTTCATGAGCAATGAGACTTTGTTTGCTGAGGCGCTGACGCACTTTCCGGGGGGCGTTTCTAGCCCGGTGCGGGCTTTTCGCGCGGTGGGGGGGACGCCCAAGTTCTTCAAGAAGGCCAGCGGGGCCTGGTTTGAGGACGAGGACGGTGCGCGCTTCCTGGACCTCTGCATGTCCTGGGGGCCGCTGATCCTGGGCCACGCCCATCCGGACATACTCGCGGCCGTTACGGAGGCCATGTCGGAGGGCCTCACCTTCGGCGCCCCCAGCCGCAGAGAGCTGGCCCTGGCCCGCCGCATCAAGGAGATGGTGCCCTTCGTGGAGAAGATGCGCTTCGTGTCCTCGGGCACCGAAGCTGTCATGTCCGCCCTGCGCGCCGCCCGGGGCTTCACAGGCCGGGAGCGCATCCTGAAGTTCGAAGGCTGCTACCACGGGCACAGCGACGGCCTGCTGGTGAAGGCAGGCTCGGGCCTCATCACTTTCGGCGCTCCCACCAGCGCCGGCGTGCCCAAGGCCATCGCCGAGCTGACCTCGGTGGTTTCCCTCGATGACCTGGAGACCTTGGAGCGCACCTTCACTGAGATCGGTTCCGAGCTGGCCGCCGCCATCATCGAGCCCATCCCCGCCAACAACGGCCTGCTGCTCCAGCGCCCGGAGTTCCTGCAGCGGCTCCGCGAGCTCTGCACCAAGCACGGCGTGGTGCTCATCTTCGACGAGGTCATCAGCGGCTTCCGGGTGGCTCCCGGCGGCGCGGCGGAGCGCCTGGGCATCACCCCGGACCTGGCCACCTACGGCAAGATCATCGGCGGCGGCATGCCCGTGGGCCTCTACGGTGGCCGCAAGGACATCATGGGCGTCGTGGCGCCGGATGGCCCCGTCTACCAGGCGGGCACACTATCCGGCAACCCCGTGGCCATGGCCGCTGGCCTGGCCACCATGGCCCACCTGACGCCGGCCTTCTACGCGACCCTGGAGACCACCGCCGACGCCTGGGCCACGGCCTTCGAGACCATCCCCGGCCTGCGCTGCCCCCGCTATGGCAGCCTGCTGTGGCCGCTCTTCCAAGACGGGGTGCGCCGCAGCGATGCGGTGCAGGGCGGGGCCATCAGCACCTTCAACCGCCTGCACAAAGCCCTCCTGGGCCAGGGTGTCTACCTCCCCCCCAGCGGCTACGAAGTGGCCTTCCTGGGAGGAGCCCACGGCGCCCCCGAGCTAGCCCACTTCCAGCAAGCCGTCGCGGCCGTGGCGAAGGACTTTTAAAAAAATGAAAAAAACTCTCGCGGAGGGGCGCAGAGAAGGCGGAGGTTGCAGAGGAAGGATGCCTTTGCTTTTCTCTGAGCTCTCTTCCATCTCCGCGCCCCTCCGCGAGAGTAGTTGCCTTTGACTGTTGTTGACTCTGGAGTTCCCATGCAGCCTCTGCTTCGTGTTTTGAACGGCGAGACGCTCGATAAGCCCCCGGTGTGGTTCATGCGGCAGGCGGGGCGTTTTCTGCCGGAGTACCGGGCCATCCGGGCCAAGGCTTCCTTTGAGCAGCTGCTCAGCGACTCGGACCTCGCCGCCGAGGTGACCCTTCAGCCCATCCGGCGCTTTCCCCAGATCGACGGGGCCATCATCTTCAGCGACATCCTGGTGATCCTGGATGCGCTTGGCTGCGAGGTGACCATCCCCGAGGGCGGTCCCCGCATCGGCAAGACCCTCGACCAGATCGATATCAACCGGCCCCTGGACGAGTCCATCTTCGACCCGGTGCAGGCCGCCATCCGCAAGGTGAAGGCGCAGCTCCCGGAGAAGGTGACCATGCTGGGCTTCGCCGGTGCCCCCTGGACCCTGCTGGCCTACGGCATTGAGGGGAAGGGCAGCAAGAGCTGGACGAAGGCCAAGGCCTTCCTGCACCACGATCCCGTCCTGGCCCGCAAGTGGCTGGACAAGCTGGCGGACGCCGCCGCCCGGCTGCTCAACCTGCACATCGGCGCCGGTGCCCAGGGCGTGCAGCTCTTCGACACCTGGGCTGGTGAGCTGGACGCCCAGGACTACGCCGAGTTCGCGCTGCCGGCGGTGGAGCGCACCCTCTCCCAGGTCACGGCCGCTCCGACCCTATTTTTCGCCCGCACCGGCTATCTGCCGGACGCCCTGAACCAGCTGTCTTGCAAGGGGCTGGCAGTGCCCTGGCAGGTGCCCATGGCTGAGGCCCGGCGCCGCTTCCCGAAGATGGTGCTCCAGGGCAACCTGGACCCCATCGCCCTGCTGGCTGGGACTGAGACCGCCTGCCGCAAGGCCCGGGCCATCGTGGATGTCATGAAGGGGCACCCGCACATCTTCAACCTGGGCCACGGGCTCACCCCCGAGACTGATCCTGCGGTGCTCCAGGCCGTTCTGAACGAGGTCAAGGCATGACGGACCTCGCCGACCTCATCCGCCGCTACGACCGGCCCGGGCCGCGCTACACCGGCTATCCCATGCCCCCAGTCTGGTCTGAGGACTTCCCCGAGGGCGAGGTCCTCGCGGCCCTGGACCGCGCCGACGCCCGCCCGGACGAGGCCCTGTCCCTGTACCTGCACATCCCCTTCTGCCCCCGTCGCTGCGCCTACTGCGGCTGCAACGTGGTGGTGAGCCCCCAGTACGACCCTGTAGAAGCCTACCTGGCGGCGGTGACCCAGGAACTGGACCTGGCCTGTGCCCACCTCAAGGACCGCCGCAAGGTGCTGCAGCTCCACTGGGGCGGCGGGACGCCGACCTACCTGAAGGCTGCGGACCTCACGCGCACCTTCAACCTGTTCAAGGAGCGCTTTGCGTTCCTGCCCGAGGCCGAGATCGCCATTGAGGTGGATCCCACGTTCCTGGAGCCGGATCAGCTGCCGACCCTGCGGGCCCTGGGCTTCAACCGGGTGTCCTTCGGCGTGCAGGACCTGGACGAGGGTGTGCAGGCCCTCATCACCCGTGGCCAGACCTGGCAGCACACCCTGGACGCCATGCGCCAGTGCCGGGAGCTGGGCTTCGAGGGTGTGAACCTGGACCTGGTCTACGGCCTCCCGGGCCAGACCATGGACACCTTCCGCCGCACGCTGGACTCCACCTTGGAGCTATCGCCCTCCCGCATGGCCATCTACGGCTTTGCCTATCTGCCCAGCATCATGCCTTTTCAGCGCAGCATCCCCGCGGAGACCCTGCCCACGCCGGAGACCCGCCTGGACCTGCTCTTGCTGGCCTCGGAGGTGCTGGAGAAGGCCGGGTACGTGGCCATCGGCATGGACCACTTCGCCCATCCCAGCGATCCCATGGCCAAGGCCGTGCTGGAGGGCCGCCTCATCCGCAACTTCATGGGCTACGCCGTGTCCGCAGGCTCGGACCTGCTGGGCTTCGGCCCCAGCGCCATCTCCAACGTGGCCGGGGTCTACGCCCAGAACGAGAAGATCCTCGCCAAGTGGGAGCGCAGCATCACCGAGGGGCACCTCGCCATCCACAAGGGGCACCGCCTCTCCGAAGACGACGAGCTGCGGCGCTGGGTGATCCACCACCTCATGGGCCACTTCGAGCTGCGCTGGGACGACCTGAAGGAGCGCTTTGGCCTGGATGGTCCGGTCTTCTTCGCCGATGCCGTGGCGCAGCTGCGGGAGGAGATCCCCCAGGGCACCGTGGAGCTCCGCCCAGAGGGCATCTTCATCACCCAGCTGGGCCGGCGCTTCGTGCGCAACCTGGTGCAGCCCTTCGACGCCTACCTGGCCGGAATGAGCGCCAAGACCGCCTTCTCACGCACGGTCTAAGTCCCCATTGTTCCTGCCCCTGAGGGGCCTATATTAGGGCTGTGGAGACCCGCCCGGTGGGTTCCCGCCCCTGAGGTTCCGCCCCTTGGTGGAGCCCTTCGGTGGTCTTCGCGAAACTGCCTGGCCAACCAGGCCCTTCGCGGGGGGTTCCATGTTCAAGGCTGCGCTCTTCGTTGTACCCGCCCTCATGCTCGTCTCGTTCGACTCGAGCATTCCTGGAGCAGTGGAGGTGCGCCGAGGGGTTTATGTGCTGCAGGGTCTCCCGGACAATGCGGTCTGTGCGGCCATCCGGCGCCAGCGCATCACCCACGTGGTGGACCTGCGCCGGGACGGTGAGCCCGACCTGGACTGCCAGGCCGAAGCCAGTCGGATGATGGAGATGGATGTGCGGTACCTCCGCTACGCTCTGGCCAAGGCGCCGCCCGCCGATGACTTCGACTTCCTGCGCGCCTTCCTCCGGGACCTGCCTGCGCGCTCCCAGGTGCTCCTCCACTGCAGCAATGGCAACCGCGCCGCCGCGGCGGTAGTGCCCTGGCTGGTGCTGGACCGTGGCATGCCCATGGAAGAGGCGCTGCGCCTGGCCCATGAGGCGGGACTCCGCCTCCCAGAGACCGAGGCGGCCGTCCGTAACTATGTTCTGCCCCGCCGCAAAGGCTGATCAGAGCCGCAGGGGAGAGACCAGGGCCCAGATCCCCACGATGAGGGTGAACACCGCTGCGCAAGCCAGGGCCGTCCAGGCCAGCCGGACCTGCATGGCCGGTAGCACCGAGGCCAGGCTGCTGCGGTTGCGGAAGGGCGCGAGGACGCCCACTCCGAGGGCCGCCAGAGCACCCCCCAGCAGGGTGGCGTAGAGGGGATAGCCCACGAAGCCGTGCTCATGGTGCAGGAGGCAGAAGGGGCAGTGGTGGGTCGGCAGCTCATAGATGTAGAGGCCGAACACCGAGACCAGGGCGACCAGGGCTGCGGCGAAAAAGGCGAGGCCCAGGATGGCGAAGACCAGTGGTCCTCGACGGGTGCGGAGGAACCAGGCGCCCGCCAGAGCGAAGGCCAGGAGGCTGCCCCAGAACAGCGGGTGGACGAGGGCCGGCGGGAGCCCTGCCAGCTCGGCGGCGATCCCTTCGCGGCCTTGGCCGAAGAGGCTGCCACAGCAAGAGGTCATCACATCGGCCCGGAGGCCTGTGAGGTAGCGGGTCTGGAACCAGGTCTCGGCTAGCACCAGGGGGGCCAGTCCCAGCAGGAGGGCGAACTTGGGGCGGATCAGCGGGCAGTCATAGGCCCGGATATCAGCCCGATGGAGGACGATCCAGGCCCCCGCCAGGAGGCAGGTGCCAACCTTCATGAGCAGGGTGGTGTAGCCGAAGGGGGCCGCGGCCAGGGAGCCGGCGGCGCACATGGCCCCCACGAACTGGCTGTGGAGGCCATCGGCGGTGAAGATGAACAGGAAGAGAGACAGCACCTGCACACCCAGAGCCAGGGACAGGAGGGCGGACACCAGGTAGGTCCGGCGCTCCAGGGCTAGCTGGGACTCGGTGCCGCTGCGCTGGTCCCAGTGCCGGAGGATCTGCCAGCCCAGTCCAGCGGCGGCGACCACCAGCAGGGTCACCAGGCCAGAGGCCAGGAGCAGGGCCAGGACGCCGGGATGCTGGATCATGGAGCCGAGACCACCTGGCCGTCCCGCATCACGATGACCAGGTCCGCCAGGGGCGAGTCATGGACGATGGGGTCGTGGCTGGCGATGAGCAGGGTGCGGCCCGCTCCCTTGAACTGGCCCATGAGCTCCATGAACTCGGCGGAGAGGCGACTGTCCAGGTGGGCTGTGGGCTCGTCCGCGATGATGACGGGAGGATCGTTGATGAGGGCCCGGGCGATGGCCACCCGCTGGGCCTCGCCGCCAGAGAGACGGTCCACCGGGGCCTTCAGGTGGCGGGCCATGCCGAGCGCCTCCAGGCGGGTCACGGCCCGGGCCTCCACGGCCTCCCGGTCCTCCCCCGTGGGGTAGGTGGGCAGCATGACGTTCTCCAGCACCGAGATGCCGCGCACCAGGTTGAACTGCTGGAAGATGAAGCCGAAGGTGCGCCGGCGGATGGTGGTGAGGAAGCGCTCGGGGAGGCTGGTGATCTCCAGGGGGTCCGCATCGGCTCCCACGGGCAGGAGGCCCGGTGGCAGGCCGTGCAGGTGGATGCGGCCCGAGGTGGGCCGGGACATGCAGCCGATGAGGGACAGCAGGGTGGTCTTGCCGGAGCCGCTGGGTCCCTTGAGGACTGTTAGCTGGCCGCCCGGGATGTCCAGGTTGACCCCGTTGACCGCCGTGTAGGGGGTGGCCAGTCCGGCTGAGTAGGTCTTCACGACCTGGGCAAGCTCGATCATGGTCAGGACCTCATCGCCGAGTCGGGGTCCGCCATGGCCGCGCGCCAGCAGGGCACCAGGGTGGCTGCGGTGTAGGGCAGGACCGTGAGGAAGAACAGCACCGTGATCTGGTAGGCGTCCAGGGCCGGGATCAGCCGGAAGCGGGGGAACAGCACGGACCAGCCCTTGAGGGCGTGCTCGAAGAGCGTGGCGGAGAAGAAGAAGACGTGACCATAGGCCAGCAGGACGCCCCCCAGAAAGGCTGCCAGGGAGACCACAGCACCTTCCCAGAACTTGAGCAGCAGCACGTCTCCGCTCTCCCAGCCGATGGACTTGAGGATGCCGATCTCCTTGCGCTCCTCGGCGCTGAGGCCCGTGGCCTTGTCCCAGGCGAAGATGATGAAGGACAGGATCGCCGAGGCCAGCACCACCACCATGAGGCCGCCGCGCCAGTCAAACGCCGCCTCGTAGGTGCGGAGCATCTCGGCCTTCAGGATGGGTCGGGCATCCGGGAACTTCTCCACGATCTTGGAAGCGATGGTGGCCAGCTCCCGGGGGTTGCCTGCTCGTACCGCCAGGTCCGTGGCCAGGCCCTCCGGCAGGTTGAAGAGGGCGCGGACATCGGTGGGGGCCAGGACCACAAGGTCGGCAGCCACCAGCTCGGAGTCCTCTGCCAGCACCTTCTGGATGGTGAAGAGGATGGGCAGGCCGTCGTAGCCCCGGAGCGGCACCATGTCGCCTTCGGCCACCCGCATGTTGCGGGCCACGCCCCGACCGATCCAGGCGGAGCCGGGCGCCAGGGTTGGGTCCTGGGAAGCCATCACCGTCAGGTTCCCCCCGTAGACCGGGTCGTAGTAGTAGCCCCAGATGCGGGCCTCGGCCTCCTCCACGCCGCGGATCTCCCGGATGGCTTCGACCTGGGAGGCCGGCATGGGGTCGTGGCGCCCAGCCACCATGCGCTGGACCACCATGTCCGGGGCGTGTTCCAGGAGCTCCCTGGCCTCGTGCTTGAGCGCCTGGACGAAGAAGACCAGGGATGCCAGGACGAAGACGACCAGGGTATAGACCGCCGTCAGCGCCAGGTTCCGGCCCTTCCTCCGCAGCAGGGAGGAGAGCGCGAAATCAAGGACGCTGCGATGTCGCTGGAGGGATGGGCGCATGGGAGCTCGGGAAGGGGGGCGGGGCCAGGAGGGAGCCGGAGGGGAAGTGGTCCAGGGCCATGGGGTGGTCCTGGAAGGCCGCGTGGCGGTCGGCCATGGCGGGGTGGCGCGTGTAGCGGGCCTCAGTGAACAGGCAGAGGTCCGTCAGCCCCAAGCTGCGCACCAGCTCAACTCGGCCGGCCCGCTCCCGAGTGGCGGTGGCCTGGCGTCCACGGGCATGCAGGAGCATGCCGGCGAACAGGGCCGCCAGGGTGCCGAACAGGGTCACACAGAGGGTGGAGGGGCGCATGGGGGACTACTCCAGCCCCTTCATGGTCGCCGGGGTGATCTCCTGGAAGGGGAGGATCTTCTGGCCTCGGTGGTCCTTGAGGAAGTCCCGGGCCTGGGGCTCGCCGGCAAAAGGCACCAGCTCCTTGCCCATGGGGCCCATGACGTCGCTGCCCAGGACGAAGAAGGCCTTCCGGGCGTCAATGTGCTTCAGGGTGTAGTAGTCCTTCACCTGGATCGTGGTGATGTCCTGGGCCCGGCGCTTGGGGGCGTAGCGCTTCAGATCCTGGAGATAGGTAAAGAGGTCTTTGGGACCATCGAACCAGGCCTGGCCGCCATCCTGAAAGATGACCACGGCAGCCCACTCCGGGAACTTGGGGACATGCATCCCGCAGACGGCGCAGCTGCCCTTGGGGACGAGGCCCTTGGCGCTGGCCGGGGGGGCGCCGGCCCGGAGGCTCGGAGTGAGGGCCAGGAGCAGAGCGACAAGCAGGGAAGGATAGGGGCGGGTCATGGGGAGGAAGCTCCGAAAAGGTCGGGAGGGGCGCCTGGCAGCGAGGCAGTTCCCTCCCCTGGAAATTCTGGCAGATCCCTGGCCTGGAGGGTTCACTGGAAGCCGGGATGCCACCCGGAGCGGTGATTTTTCCTATTCTCCCTCGATTTTTATCTGAGAAACAACCTATGCACTGCGGGGTGTCCGGACTAGTCTTTGTGAGCGGTGTCCCAGACGCCAGGGGAGTTGATCTTGCCTGAAGAGAAGCACAGGCTGGTGATAGCGGAAGACCACACCATCCTTCGGGAAGGCCTGAAGGCCCTGCTGTCCTCCCGTCCCGACCTGGAAGTGGTGGGCGAAGCGGTGGATGGCCGAGAGGCGGTGCGCGCTGTCCAGGAACTGAGCCCGGACCTGCTCCTTCTGGACCTCTCCATGCCCCGCTCCAACGGCTTGGAAGCGCTCAAGGAAATCAAGCGCGTCAGCCCCCAGACCAAGGTGCTGGTGCTCACCGTCCACAAGACCGAAGACTATGTGTTCACAGCGCTTCAGGCCGGAGCGGATGGCTACATCCTGAAGGACTCCTCCTCCGCTGAGCTGACCCTGGCCGTGCGGAGTGTGCTGCGCGGCGAGCGCTATCTCGCCCCCGCCATCGCCAGCACGGTGGTATCGGGCTACCTCAACTCCAAGGACGGCACCCCGATCCGCCCCAGCTTCGATGACCTCTCCAGCCGCGAGCGAGAGGTGCTCAAGCTCATCGCCGAGGGCTACCGGACCAAGGAAATTGCCGAGTACCTCTGCATCAGCCCCAAGACGGTGGAAAAGCACCGGGCCAACCTCATGGACCGCCTCAACCTGCGCACCGTGTCCGCCCTCACGACCTATGCCATCGAAAAGGGCCTGGTCACGAAATAGCGTCCTCCGGCAGGGGCCAGCGGGCCAGGATCATCGTCCCTGCTTCCGCCGAGGAAGTGATGATCAGGCTGCCGCCGAAGAGCTCGGTGCGCTCCCGCATGGAGACCAGCCCATAGCCCCCGCCAGTGGCGCTGGGCGAGGTGCGGACACCGCTGAGATCGAAGCCCACGCCGTTATCCGAGATGATCAGCTGCAAGTCCCCCAGCACCTGCCGGAGGGCGACCATGATGTGAGTCGCTCGGCTGTACTTGGCCGCATTGTTCATGGCCTCCTGGAGGATCCGGAAGACATTGGTCTTGAAGGAATCCGGAATCTCGAACTCCTCGACTTCGATGATGCGCTCCACGGTCATGTGGGGGTAGGTGGTGTGGAATTCCCGGGTGAACCAGGCGATGGTGGCGAGTAGGCCGAGGTCATCCAGGGTGGTGGGGCGAAGGGCCATGGAGATCCGGCGGACCTCCTCGACTGCACCCTGGATCACGGGAACCACGGCCCTCAAGCTTGTGCACAGGCCTTCCGGGACACCGCGGGCCTCCTGGTCGTCGAGGGCCTGCTCCACCATGAACTTCACGGCGCTGAGGGACTGGCCGAGGCTGTCGTGCAGCTCCTGAGCGACCCGCCGCCGCTCCGTCTCCTGGGCCGACATCAGCTTGGCCGACAGGCGGTGCAAGGCCTCCCGACTGTCCCGCAGGGACTCCTCAGCCTTGTGGCGCTCCGTGATGTCCTGGATGTTGCCCAGCAGGGCGATCTCGCCTGAGTAGCGGATTACTGCGGTCCTGCCGCTGACCCAGCGGACTTCCCCAGTGGAGTGAATGATGCGGTATTCGCTGTCGCGGGAAGCGAGTTCACCCGCGACACGCCGGCGCCAGACCCCGTTCACGGTGGCCCAGTCCTCGGGGTGGATCAGTCTCGTCAGCTCCATGTCGCGGAGCTCACGCATGGACCGGCCGACCATCTGGAAGAAGCGCTGATTGCCGAAGACGATCTTGCCGTCCTTGTAGATAAAGACGCCGGTGGGCGAGTTCTCCACCACGGTGCTGTACTTTTCCTCCGAGTCCCGGATGGCCAACTCCGCGGCCTTGCGATCCGTGATGTCCATGAAGGTGTACACGAAGCCCGCCACGGAGCCATCGTTGCGCCAGATGGGCGAGCAGGTCAGGTAGGCGGGGAAGTGGCCCCCGTCCCGGCGGAGGGCGCGGACTTCGCCGGTCCAGCCCTTGACGGCCCCGACGCCACCCAGGCCAGCGCGGGCCGCTTCGGCGGTAAAGCCCGTCACCTTGGCGAGGGTCTGGTTCAGAACCTCGGCCTCAGCCCACCCGAACAACCACTCGGCATAGCGATTCCAGTACAGGATGGCCCCGCCCCGGCCTGTGGCCACCACAGCCTGCTGCACCACGGCCAGGATGCGGGCCTGGAACTCGATGCGGGCGTCCGACCGGGTCCGCTCCAGGGTCTGGGTCTGGATGCGAAGCTCGGCATCCTGGCGCAGAAAGAGGTTGGTGGCTTGGAGCTCCGTCACGGCCCGGTCGGCCTCGGCCTTCAGGAAGAGGCTCCGGGCCATGGGCCGGACCAAGAGGTAGTACATGGCTGGACCGCAGAAAAGAATGAGGGCTGTGGCATCCACCCAGGCCATGGCCCGGTGGTTCTCCTTGAAGAAGGGCTCCAGGAAGACCATGATCACGAACTCGATGCCCACGATCAGGATGGAGACCAGCAGGAAGGAGCGGAGGAGGTCCCGGTCAGGCCGCCAGCGGGTCCGCCCCGGCGGGCTAGCCTGAGAGCCGAGTGGGACAGGGGTGGCGGAGAGGGTATCCAACGGGCACCTGAGAAGAGGATTCCGGGATCAGCGGACTTCGACCAGCTCGACTTCGAAGATCAGGTTGGCATCCACTGGGATGTCATGGCCAGCTTCCCGCGCGGTGTAGCCCAGGGCTGGCGGCACGCGCAAAAGCCGACGGCCACCCACCTTCATGGTCGCCACCCCCTCGTCCCAGCCCTGGATGACCCGCTTCACGCCCAGAGGAAAGGTGGCGGGCCAGCCCCGCTTGCGGGTGTCCAGGAAGAGCGTGCCTTTGCGGCCATCCTGCTCGATCCAGGCGAGGACCTCCACCACACAGACCTGGGTCAGAGCCGGGGTCGCTCCCTTGCCCACCACCAGGTCCTGGATGCCAAGCCCGCTGGGGGTGGTGGTCCAGGTAAGGGTAGGCGCAGTCGCCGGAGCAGCAGAAGGGGGTGCGACCGAAGCCGGGGCGGGGGCGACTGCCTGAGGAGGCCGGCAACCGGAGGCCAGCAGAGCCAGCAGGGCGGTCAGGGAGCAGGGCACCAGGCGCACGACAGTCCTCCATGGACGGATGGAGTGTCAAGGCTACCAGAAAGCGTGTTTGCCCTCGATGGGATCAGACCCTGGGCTCCGCATACATGGCTTCCACCTGGGTTGAATACAGCTGGTTGACCACCCGTCGCTTGACCTTGAGGGAGGGGGTCAGCTGGCCGCCATCCAGGGTCATCTCGTCAGCCAAGAGGGTGAACTTCTTCACCCTCTCGAAGTTGGAGAGGTGCTCATTGACCCGCTCCACGCGGCTGGCCATCTTGGCGATCACCAGGGGGTTGGTGATGAGCTCCCTGGGATCGGAGAACTCGATCTTCTTGTGGCCAGCCCAGCGGACAAGCCCGTCGAAGTTCGGAACGATGAGGGCCGAGATGAAGTGACGCTGGTCGCCGATGAGGACGGCCTGGCTGATGTACTTGTCTTCCTTGAGGAGGTTCTCGATGGGCTGGGGGGCGATGTTCTTGCCGGCGCTGGTGACGATGATCTCCTTCTTGCGGTCCGTGATGTAGACCCGGCCCTGCTCGTCCTTGTGCCCGATGTCTCCAGTGTGCAGGTAGCCCTCGGCATCGATGGCCTCGCGGGTAGCGGCCTCGTTGTTCCAGTAGCCCAGCATGATGTTCGGGCCCTGGCAGAGGATCTCGCCATCCTCGGCGATCTTGACGAAGGGGCGGCCTTCCCAGTCTTCGTAGAGGGGACGTCCCACGCAGCCCGGCAGGACCTCGCCGAAGCGGTTGATGGTGATCACGGGACTGGTCTCCGTCAGACCGTAGCCTTCGAGGATGGGCAGGCCCACGATCCAGAAGAACTCGCTGACCTTGACGCCGAGGGGTGCGCCACCGCTGACGGCCAAGCGGAGGCGGCCGCCCAGGCGATCGGCGATCTTGCTGAAGACCAGCTTGTTGGCGATGCGGTAGCGCAGACCCGCCCACCCGCCGGGGGTCTTTCCGGCGTAGAGCTGGTCCACCACGGCC
>CAIRQL010000232.1 GCA_903880675.1 uncultured Holophagaceae bacterium
AACGATCCTGCCTACGTGGAAGTGCTCCCCGATGGTCGGGTGGTCATCTCCCCGGTTCGGGTCATCCCGATCCACGAGTCCTGGGCGGTTACGCCCGAAAGCGCAGCCCAGACGGTTGCATCCCTGGAAGACTACAAGGCTGGTCGCGCCATTGGCGTGAAGGCCCTGGACGCCAAGCTCGCGGCAGATGCAGAGGGCGGACGGAAGTGATCCCCTCCTTTCCTGATGCCTTCGTTCGGAAGCTGATCGCCCAAGAGGCCAGCTTGATCAACGCCTTCCGGCGTCTGGTCGAAAAGGTTGAGACCCGGACGGAACAACAGCTTCGTGAGACCAAGGGAATCCACCTGGAGCCGATCAAGTCGGACCCGCCCTATCATTCCATTCGCCTGGATCGTGGTCCGAGAGCCAAGGTGCTGGTCGATGGGGAAACGATAGTATTCCTTGATGTTGACCAGGACCACGACAAGACCTACGGCAAAAAGTAGCAATCGGCTGTCCGGCCAAAGCCAAGGAGATACCTGTGAGTTACCCATTGGGACAGGGGATACATCAGGTTAGGGAAGTGGTTGTTGACTTGCGGGAGGCCAAGGCCAACCTGAGTCATCTGGCCAGCCGGGCTAAAGCTGGTACTCGTGTGGTCATCACCAGCCATGGGATTCCCATCGCAGACTTGGTTCCGCACGGGACCGGGGTCGAACCCAAACAGTTCCTAAAGCGCCCCGGGCCACTCCCAAAGCTGATGAAGTTGGCAGGCTGGGGACCGTCCGCTTCCGACTTGGTCTTAGGGGATCGGCAGGACTGAGTTAGGCCGTACTCAGTCCGGAAAAGCCGACAGGCAGAGGGGGGTGCGCTCCTGGCGGCGCTGTTCGGTGATGCGGTTGCGGTCGTCCACGAAGACCACTCGGGGGGCCAGGGCCTCGGACTCCTCCTGGGTCATCCAGCCATAGGCGGCGATGATGACCAGGTCGCCCTTCTGGACCAGATGGGCGGCGGCGCCGTTGATGCCGACCTCGCCCGACCCCGGGGTGCCCGGGATCACGTAGGTGGCCAGGCGCGAGCCATTGGTCACGTCGTAGATGTCCACTTTCTCGTTCTCGAGGAAGCCCGCGGCTTCGATGAGCAGGGGATCCAGGGTGATGGAGCCCACATAGTCCACATCGGCCCGGGTGACGGTGGCGCGATGGATCTTTCCGAGCAGGAAGTGGCGCAGCATGCATCCTCCGGTCCAGGCTCCGTCGGGAGTCCCGGCCAAGGCCCTAGCATGGCCTCAGTGGGCCGCGCGGTCCATCCTCGATCTTTTCTTAGGGGGGAGGCAAGGGGTGGTAATTTGTCAGAAAAGACGTAAAATATCTGACAAGAGGTCTCGTCCCATGACCGTAACCAAAACCATTCGCGAACACATCCGCAGGATTCCAGCTGGTCGACCCTTCTTGTCCGCCTCCCTGGTGCGGTATGGCAGTCGTGCGGCCGTGGACCAAGTCTTGTCTCGGCTTGAAAAAGCCAAGGTGATCCTTCGGGTCGCTCGAGGCGTCTACGTGAGGCCGAGGTTGAGCACGATTCTCGGCCCAGTCCATCCGGGTGTCTTTGAGGTTGCACAGGCTGTGGCTGAAGCAGAGGGCGCCCAGGTTGCCATCCATGGCGCCGCATGGGCGCTCAAGTTCGGCTTGACCACCCAAGTAATGACCAGCTCTACCTTTCTGACGAATGGACGGACCCGCCGCCTGCATGTTGGGAAGGCATTGCTCACCCTCCGCCACGCCTCGCCCCTCGAGATGCGGCTTGCGGAGAGCCCCAGCGGAAGGGCCATCCTGGCGTTGAGGTGGCTAAATGAGCCTGCGTCGCCACAATGGGCGATGGAGAAACTGCGGGCGGCCCTGTCCTCGAGCGAGTGGGGCGAATTTCAGGCCGAAGCGGCAACCGAGGGCGGCTGGATCGCCAAGGCGGTCAAAGAATTCCAGCCACCGAGAAAGGGGACTCTGTGACGGATTACTTCACCCTGTCTGCCCAGGACCGCAGTGATCTGCTTGACTGGGGCAACAGAGAGTACGGAATCTCGCGAGAGGCCATCGAGAAGGACGTCTGGATCTGTTGGGCGTTGGATGTCCTGTTTCGCGTTCCTGGAGCCTTCCCTATGGCGTTTAAGGGGGGAACCTCGCTGTCAAAGGTGTTCGATGCCATCCGGCGTGTGTCGGAGGACGTGGACGTGAGCGTTGATTTTCGAAGCCTCGGGAACGTGCCGGAAGGTCCCGCAGACCTGAACCGAAACCAATCTGATCGGCTTAGAAGACAGTTGGAGCGTTCACTCCAGGCGTACACCTCCGAGACCGTGCTGCCCTGGATTAAGCGAGAGGCCGATCGTCAGTTTGGGGCGGGAGTTCTCAGGATCAGCCTGGACGATTCTGGCGAGAAGTTAACAGTTCGGTTCCCGTCGGTGATCTCCGATCCTTCCGGGTACCTCCGACCCGAACTCCTGCTGGAGTTCGGCGGGCGCAACACAACCGACCCGAAAGACATTCATGCGATCAGTCCATACTTGGCTGCGGCCTCGAAGGGAATTCGATTCCCGGTAGCCAAGGTCGCAGTCCTATCGCCGATGCGGACCTTTTGGGAGAAGGCCACCCTCATCCATGTCGAATGCCAGAAGAGTGAGGCCAGGACTGAAGGGAAAGGCGAGCGGATGTCTCGCCACTGGTCCGATCTAGCAGTCCTGGCAGATCATAAGATCGGGGCAGCGGCAATCCCCGATAGGCCAATGGCGGAAAGTGTCGTTCGCCATAAGAGCGTGTTTTTCCGGGACAAGGATGCTGATTACGACGCCTGCATCTCCGGTGGGTTGGTTCTCATACCGCCGGCTCATCGTCGCAGGGATCTGGAGGTTGATTTCCGCCGGATGAGCGACGCCGGGATGTTCTACGGCACCAACCCAAATTTCGTCCAGATCATGGACCGGCTGACTGGCCTGCAGGAGGAGATCAACAGCATCATGCGTCGTTAGGATGAGCGCCCCAATAGAGGCCAACCCTCCCTGGCCGAGTAACCTATATACCTTCGGGCCCGGAAGGTTACTGGAACAGCACGATGTGCAGGTCCAATCCTCCCCGAGGCGGGGCGATGGGGGGCGGGGCCATGGGCAGGCGGAAGGCGCCTTCGAGGTCCAGGCGGGCCCGGGGGTCGCGGACCAGGCGCAGGACCCAGCGGCCATCCAGGAAGACGAACATCCGGGAGGGGTCGCCGGGGACCAGGGCCACGTAACGGCGGGACTCACCCTGGCGCCAGTAGCCGTTCATCCAAGGGGGAGGGATGGGCCGACGCCCGCGGTCATGGCCATCCTCGACGTAGCGATGGGGATTATGGCCGCGTCCTTCCTGCTGCTTCCAGTAGCGGCGCTCCTGCTTTTCGCGCTCCTTCCAGACCTTGGCGTCCTCACGCTCGCTCTCGTGGTCGCGGCGGTGCTCGTCAGGCCGGGCGGTGGCGGTGGGGATGGCCAGGGTGGCGGCCAGGAGCAGGAAGGGCAGGGCAAGGTGGCGGGACATGGACTCTCCTTCAGGGAGGTCCCCAGCCTAGGCCCTTCCGGGCCGTCGCACCATCATCCAAAGGGCCTAGGAAGGGCCTGCCGTCTCGGTCAGAGCGCGCCGGCGGGCGGCGTCAGCAGGACATTGTCGATGAGGCGGGTGGCGCCGAGGTAGGCGGCCACGCAGAGGGCCACGGTGCGGTCGACTTGGCCCTGCAGGGGCTCCAGGGTCTGGGCGTCCACCAGCTCTAGGTATTGGACACTGTCCAGGGAGGCCATGGGGGTGCGGGCCACATCGAGGAGACACTCGGTACTGCGCTCGCCGCCTTCGAAGGCCGCCTTGGCCGCCTGGAGGCCTTGGCTCAGGCCCAGGGCCCGGGTGCGGGTTTCAGGGTCGAGGTAAATGTTCCGGCTGCTCATGGCCAGACCATCGGCGTCGCGGACGGTGGGGACCACGACCACGTCCACCGGGAGGTTCAGGTCCCGGGCCATGCGGCGGATGACGGCGGTCTGCTGGAAGTCCTTCTGGCCGAAGAAGGCCAGGTCGGGCTGAACAATGCTGAAAAACTTGGCCACCACGGTGGCAACGCCGCGGAAGTGGCCGGGGCGGAAGGCTCCACAGAGGTTCTCGGCCATCCGGCCGGGCTCGATGTGGGTCTGGAAGGCGGTGGGGTAGATCTCGCTGACATCAGGCAGGAAGAGCACCGTGGCGCCGGCGTCCAGGCAGAGGTTCTGGTCCCGCTCCAGGTCCCTGGGATAGGTAGCCAGGTCCTCGCCGGGGCCGAACTGCGTCGGATTCACGAAGATCGAAACCACGGTGGCGTCACAGCGGGCAGCGCTCTGGCGGATCAGGGCCCCGTGGCCTTCATGGAGGAAGCCCATGGTGGGGACGAACCCAACGCGGTGGCCTTGCTCACGGAGTGGCCGCAGAAGGGCTCTAAGATCAGCGATCGTACGAACAACGCGCATGGACAAAAAAAGCAACCCTTCAGAATCTCCAACCAGTTTAACAGGTCGGGTCAGGGATGCCACTGAGCCACGGCCGAGCGGGCTCCTTCAGGCAGGGCGTAGGACTCGCGAGTGTCGGGAAAGCTGCCGCTGCGCACGTCCTCAGCCCAGCTGGCAAGGGCGACCCGCATGTCCCGGAAGCCCTCGGCGTAGCGCCGGACAAACTTGGGCGACGTCCCCGGCAGCAGGCCCAGCACGTCGTGGAAGACCAGGACCTGCCCCGAGCAGTGGGGCCCGGCGCCGATGCCGATGGTGGGGATGGAAACGGTTTCGGTGACCCTGGCCGCCAGGTCGGCGGGGATGCCTTCCAGCACCATGCTGAAGCACCCGGCTTCTTCGAGGCGCTGAGCGTCCTCCAGAATCTGGACAGCATCGGCCTTGAGGCGGCCCTGGACCTTGTGGCCGCCCATGGGGTTCACGCTCTGGGGGGTGAGGCCCAGGTGGCCCATGACGGGGATCTCGGCGTCCACCAGGGCGCGCACCATGGGCAGGCGCTTGGCGCCACCTTCGAGCTTCACCGCTTGGGCGCCCCGCTGGATGAAGCCTCCGGCATTGCGCAGGGTGTCCTCCACGCTGAGGTGGAAGCTGAGGTAGGGCATGTCGGCGATGAGCAGGGCCGTGGGCCGGGTGCGGGCCACGGCGTCCAGGTGGTGGTTCATCATGGCCATGGTCACGGGGAGGGTGTTC
>CAIRQL010000233.1 GCA_903880675.1 uncultured Holophagaceae bacterium
GAACCTGATGACCTGTTGCGAAAGGGGAGAATCGCCGAAGGGTTCGCAGCTCATCGATGCGGCCCCTGGACGACGAGGCGAAAGCCCGGCGGCTGTCGTTCCGGTCACCCGGAATGGAGGGCCTGAGGCGCTGCGGCGGGGATGTTCCCACTGCGTTCCTGAGGGCACCATCGGCACGCCGAGGTTCCCATGAGTGCATCCCCCGCAGACCCCGCAGACACCCGCAGCCGGCTCGCCGCCAGGCTGATGGCCCTGTGTGCGATGGAGACCCCCTCCGGCCAGGAGGATGCTGGTCTGCCGGACCTGCGGGCCTGGCTGCTGGAGCTGGGTGCCACCGTGGTGGAGCAGCCCGTGGCCCCCGGCCGCACCAACATCCTGGCTCTGTGGGGCCGCCCCCGGGTGCTCTTCTCCACCCACCTCGACACCGTGCCGCCCCATGTGCCGCCTCGCCTGGAGGGCGATGTGCTGTGGGGCCGGGGTGCCTGCGATGCCAAGGGCCAGATCGTCGCCCAACTGGCGGCGGTGCAGAGCCTGCTGGCCCAGGGCCGGGACGGCCTGGCCTGGCTGGGCGTGGTGGGCGAGGAGACCGACAGCGCCGGGGCCGCCGCCGCCCTGGGTCTGGCTGACCGCCTGCAGGACCTGCGGGTGCTCATCAACGGCGAGCCCACGGACCTGAAGCTGGGGACCGGCCAGCGTGGGGCGCAGCACGTGTGCCTCCACTGCCGGGGGCGGGCGGCCCACAGCGGCAGCCCCGAGCTGGGCGAGAACGCCACGTGGCCCCTGCTGGACTGGCTGCAGCGCCTGCGGGAGCAGCCTCGCCCTGAGGACCCGCTCCTGGGACCGGAGCTATGGAACCTCGGACTACTCTAGGCGGGGCAGGCCCTCAACTCCGTGCCGGCCGAGGCCGAGGCCCACCTGCTGGCCCGCACCGTGCCGGGCAGCGTCCTGCTGGACGAGATCCGCCGCCTGGCCCCACCAGAAGCCACCGTGGACCTGCGGCTGGACGAGCCCCCCGACACCTATCCCGAGGTACCCGGCTTCCCGATGGCCGCCATGCCCTTTGGCTCGGATGCCCCCGCCCTGCGGATTCTGGTGCCCGACCGCACCGTGGTCCTCGCCGGCCCCGGCAGCATCACCGTCGCCCACACCCTGGACGAGCACCTTGCCCTCGCCGAGCTGGAAGCCGGGATTGATCTCAACCGCCGCCTGGCCCTTCACTTCCTTGGAGACTGACCCATGACCACCAAGATTCCCGTCACCGTTCTCGGCGCTACCGGCGTCGTCGGCCAGCGCTTCGTGCGGCGCCTGGCCAATCACCCCCTCTTCCGGGTCGAACACCTGGCCGCCAGCGAGCGCAGTGCCGGCAAGCGCTACCGGGATGCCTGCGCCTGGCGCCTGGATGGTGAACCCTACGGCGGCCTGGGCGACCAGATCATGGCCGACGGCACGCCGGAGTTCGCCCTCTCCCCCGTGGTCTTTAGCGCCCTGGACACCGCCCCCGCCCTGGAGCTGGAGCCCCTGTTTGCCAAGGCTGGTGCCGTGGTGTTCTCCAACGCCGGCGCCTTCCGCATGTCCCCCGAGGTGCCTCTGCTGGTGCCTGAGGTGAACGCCGACCACCTGGGTCTGCTGAAGGTCCAGCGCCACCACCACGGCTGGACCGGTGGCATCGTGACCAACGCCAACTGCACCGCCACCGTGCTGGTGATGGCCCTGGCCCCGCTGCACGAGGCCTTCGGCATCGAGGCCGTGATGATGACCTCCATGCAGGCCATCAGCGGCGCCGGCTACCCGGGCGTCCCCAGCCTGGACATCATGGGCAACGTGATCCCCTTCATCCGCAACGAGGAGCCCAAGGTCGAGGAGGAGACCCCCAAGATGCTGGGCCGC
>CAIRQL010000234.1 GCA_903880675.1 uncultured Holophagaceae bacterium
CAAGTTGTTCAACACAGATTGTCAGTGCAAGGACCCCATCTTGTGGAAGCTGCTCAGCTGGCCGGCGTAGACGAAGATGTAGCGCAGCAGGAAGCCCCCGCAGAGGACGAGGCTGGAGGCCACCAGGGCCAGCTTGCGGTCCCCGTGGAAGGCATGCCCCTTGAGGAGGCTGGGGGCCAGCTCGTAGACCTCGATGGCCAGCGGCGTGATCAGCCCGAAGCCCATGAAGAAGACCCAGAACACGACCGTATAGGGGCCGCCCAGGATGAGCCACAGGGCCTGCTTCACCGCCAGCACCGACAGCTGGCCGTGGATCAGGTAGGGCAGGATGATGAACAGCTCCAGCACGATGAACACGATGTCGAGGGTGATGAGGAACTTGGTCTCGTGGGTCTGGATGGGCTCCCGCCGGTCCAGCACCATGGCCAGTAGCAGGGCGGCGGCGCCGCTGGAGAGGGCCGAGAACAGGAACATCTGGGCCACCAGGTTGGTGTTCCAGAAGGGGCGCGCAGAGACCGCACCCAGCAGCACGCCGGTGTAGATGCCCACCCCGATGGCAAAGGGAAAGCCGACCATGGCGATGAGCTTGGTGTGGGCGCTGAGGTCCACGTTGAGGCGATGCACCTGCTTCCAAGTGGCGGGCACCTTCGCAAACAGCTGCTGGCGCCAGGCCTCCGGCAGCCAGGCGAAGGCGTAGACGAACGCGATGCCCGTGAAGGCGGTCAGCAGGTAGGACCCGATGGACATGGGGCTCTCCCACCGGAAGTGGGTGAACAGCTTGTAGAAGCGGTACCAGTTCCCCAGGTCGAGGATGAGCAGGGCCGAGCCCAGCGCCACGGGCCAGGGGGCCAGCAGGGCACCCATGCGGGCGATGCGGGGGTAGGCGGGCTGGCCCTCCACCTCCAGGTAGTTGGCCAAGCCCGCGGCGAAGAACAGGCCGGCGGAGAGGCCACCCAGGAACAGGTAGACGACGATGAGGAGACCCCAGTTGAGCTCGTGCATGGCTTCCTCCTAGAGCAGGTAATAGAGTTGGGGGCCGTTGCCGGTCTGGGGTTCCTTGAGGCGGTAGCGCCGCGTGGCCAGCAGCTCGTGGATGCGGCTGGAGCTGTCCTCCAGGTCGCCGAAGACGCGCACCTTGGAGGGGCAGGTCGCCACGCAGGCCGGCAGCTCGCCGCCGTCGATGCGGTGGCTGCACAGGGTGCACTTGTGGACCGTGCCGCTCTCTTCGTGGAAGTAGCGGGCCTCGTAGGGGCAGGCCACCATGCAGTAGCGGCAGCCAATGCAGTCGTCGTAGTCCACCAGGACGATGCCGTCCTTGCGCACCCAGGTGGCACCCGTGGGGCAGACCCGGGCGCAGGAGGGATGCTCGCAGTGGTGGCACTGCTCCGGCTCGAAGTCGATGCGGAGCTTGGGGTACTCACCCTGGCGGGCCTCGTTGATCCAGTTCCGGAACCGGCCCACGGGGACCTCGTTCTCGGCCTTGCAGGCGACGGCGCAGGCTTTGCAGTTGATGCACTTCCTGGAGTCGACGACGAGGGCGTAGCGCTTCTTCTTCATGGCCATGGGGTCCCTCCTCAGGCGTTGGCGACTTTGACGAAGGTCTCGTGGAAGGCAGCATTGCCCGAGACCTTGTCCCACGCGGTTTCGAGGAGCGCCGCATCGCTGGCGCCCACGTTGTAGACCAGGCTCTGCATCTTCGCTTTCTTGCCAAAGCCGTGGAGCATGAAGACGCAGTCGGGCCGGATCTCCTCCGTGACGCGGACCTTGATCCGGACCGTGCCCACGCTGCTGGTGACGGTCACGTAGGAGCCGTGGCGGATGCCCAGGCGCTCAGCGGGCTTGGGGTTGATCCAGAGGTCGTTCTCCTTCATGAACTCGTTGAGCCAGACGTTGTTCGACTGGTTGGCGTGGGTGAAGTAGCCCACCCGGCCCAGGATGAGGCGGAAGCGGTCCCCCGGTGGCTGGGTCGGGGCCTCGTAGACGGGCAGGGGGTCGTAGCCAGCCTCTTTGAGGCGCTCCGAGAACAGCTCGATCTTGCCGGTCTTGGTGACGAAGCGGTGGTCGGGGTTCAGGGTCTTGCCGTAGCTCGGCTGCCCGCTGGCGGCCCAGACGCCGTGCTTCTTCATGTGCTCCATGGCCATGGGAATGGGCAGCTCCTTGAACTCGGCCTCCACCCACTGCTCGATGGTGTAGTCGAAGTAATCGGAGAGGCCCAGGCGCTTGGCCAGACCCTGGACGATCTCCAGGTTGGGCTTGGTGTCGTGGATGGGCTTGACCACCTGCTGCCGGTAGACCACAGCGGGCCAGATGCCGGCCATGACCTCCACGGGATCCGTGCGCTCCAGGTAGGCGCTCTCGGGGAACACCACGTCGGCGTACCAGGCCATGTCACTCATGGCCACGTCGATGACGCCGATGAAGTCCATGCCCTCGATCATCTTCAGGGTCTTGGCCTGGTCTGGCATGGCGTTCATGGGGTCCTGCTTGTAGACCATCCAGGCCTTCACGGGGTAGGGCTTCCCGCTGAGCACGTTCTCCCGGAGCTTCAGGTAGACGCCGTCCCCCTTGGCGGCCAGGGGGAAGTGCTTCTCGATCTCGTCCACCCGGGCGGCCTTGGGCTCGTCCCAGGGCATGAAGAGGAACTCGCCCTTGGGCAGCTTGGCGTTGGGCACCATACCGCCCTGCTGATCCCAGTTGCCCACGATGGCGTTGAGGATGGCTTGGGCGCGACGCATCTGGAAGTCGTTCTGGTACCACGAGGACCGGCGGCCGGCGTAGTAGACGGCGCGGGGGGCGGCGTCCGAGAACTCCCGGGCGATGCGGATGATGTCCTTGGCGGGGATCTCGGTTTCCTTCTCGGCCCACTCGGGCGTGTACGGCTTCACGTGCTCGGTCAGCAGCTCGAAGCCCGTGGTGCTGGCGGCCACAAACGCCTGGCTGTGGCGGTTCTCCTTGATGATCACGTGGAGCATCGCCAGGATGAACGCCAGGTCGGTACCGGGCTTGATGGGGTACCACTCGTCGGCCTTGGCGGCGGTGACGGTGAAGCGGGGATCGAGGTAGACCAGCTTGGCTTTGCGCTCCATCACCCCGCCGATGAGGTCCATGGTGTCGGGGGTGATGATGCTCTCGAAGCGATTGGCGCCGGACATGATCACGTACTTGCTGTTGAGCAGGTCGAAGCTCGGCACGGTGCCAAAGGTGGCGCTGTAGGCCAGGTTCACCGAGGCCAGGCAGAGGGTGGGGTGGCGGACCAGGTTGGGCGAGCCGAAGGCCAGACCCAGGTTCTTGAAAAAGACTTCCTGGAACCCCTCGGTGGAGGACCAGAGGGAGGCCTCGGGGCCATGCTTGGCCTTGATGTCACTCAGCTGCTTGGCCGCGAAGTCGAAGGCCTCGTCCCAGGTCGCCTTCTTCCACTTCCCTTCGCCCCGGGCGCCTACCCGGATCAGGGGGTGCTTGATGCGGTCGGGGTCGTAGACCTGCTTGATGGCCGCATTGCCGCGGGCGCAGAGCATGTCTCGGGACTTCGGATTTTCGGGGTTGGGGTTCAGCTTCCGAACGATGCCCCCCTCCACCACCGCGATGGCCGAGCACTTGTTGGGGCAGAGCTCGCAGGTGGTGGGCACCTGGCGGTCATCGTTGGAGACCGTCCGGCCCTTCCGGAAGTACTTGAGGCAGCCCACCTGGGTGGTGGCGGCCACACCGGCGGTGACGCCGGCGGCCTGCAGGAACAAGCGGCGATCCATGCGAAGGGTTCCCATGGGGTTCTCCCTGGTGATGCGGGTACACAAGCCGGGCCGGGAGGCTTCCCCCCCGACCCGGAAGTTCAGGACGCTAGAACTTCACTTCCAGCGAGACGTAGGTCGACTTTACCGTGGCGGGGAAGGCGTACTGCAGCATGGGGTTCTTCGCCAGGTCGAAGTTCTCCATGGCCATCGGGGCGATGTGCCAGCCGCTGAAGGCGGTGCTGTACTTGTAGTTCAGGTGACCGACACGCAGGGCGGCGTTCTTGGCGAACTGCCAGTGGGCGTAAGCTTCCCAGACATCGCCGCGGGTGCCGAGCTTTTCGGTCAGCTCGCCGGCGGCGGGGCTATAGGTCCACCACCGGGGGGAGCCATGGTTGAACTCCACGCCGAGGCCGAGGGTCTCAGTGGGATCCCAGCGCATGCCCAGGTAGTAGGCGTTGGCGGTCTGGCTCTTGGTGGCGTCGCCCAGCAGGCCGCCGAAGCCCGTCAGGAGGTAGTTCGGGCCCGAAGGATAGCCGGTGGGCATGACGGTGGGGAAGTTCCAGTAGGCACCGTACTGGCTCTGCTTGCCATTCGGGTGGGTGGTGATGCTGCCGAAGCTGGCGAAGTAGGTGAAGCTGTCCGTGGGCTTGTGCTTCCAGGTGGCGGTCCACTGGTCGATGTCACCCAGGTTGTTGGTCGCGGTGACGAACTGGGTGGCGGGCATGCCGCCCATGCCCGGGGTGGCCGGCACGGGGAAGTTGTTGGTGCTGCCGTAGGGGATGTCCGTCAGGTTGCCCATGCGGTTGTAGCCCAGGTAGAAGTTGGCGCTCTGGATGGACTCGCCGATCTGGAAGAGCAGGGGCATGTCGAACATGGCGCCCAGCACCGTGCTGTCCTTGAGGGGACCGATGCTGTTCACCTGCATGCTGGCGTTGGCCGGGTTCGCCATGGTGGCGCCGGAGAAGTTGAAGCCCACCACGGCCGCGCTGGTCTTGCTGCCGCCGCCGCCGCCGAAGCCGGACTCGTAGCCGATGCCGTAGCACAGGCCCAGCAGGGTGTTCTCAGGGAAGCCGAGGCCGTCGAGATGGAACTTGAAGCCGATGCCGTCGACCATGGCGTTCACAGCCAGGGCCTGCGGGGTGGCCTGGCGCTCGCCGCCGTCCTTCACCTCGAAGGGTGGGCCATCGGAGGTGTTCTGGCGGCCGATGGACAGGACGCCCACGGGGAAGTCATAGACCAGGCTGGCGCGCTCGACCCGCAGCACATCCGTGCCCGGCACCTTGGCGCTGTTGAAAGAGTTCTGCACCGTGTTGGGGGAGCCGTTGAAGGTGGGCACATCGGCGCCGCCATGGATCTTGTACATGGTCAGGCGGCCCATGATCTTGGCGTGCTCGTTGATGGTCATGCCCATGCGCAGGCGCAGGCGGGTGGACCACTGGGTGGCGTTGCTCCAGTCCTGGGCCTGGACCTGCTGGGTGACAGGCATGGGCATGCCGGTGGCCGGGCCGGGGCCGGGGTTCTGGATAAAGCCCATGAACTGCTGGTAGGGGTTGAAGTGCCACTCGCTGCTCTCGAACCGGGTGCGGAGATCGCCGCCCCAGCTGATGTTGCTGCTGGCGGCCTTGGTCTCGACCTTGACCAGGCGCTCCTCCACCGTCTGGGCGGCGGCGGCCTTTTCTTCGATGGCCTTGAGCTGGATCTTCAGCTGTTCGATCTGCTTCTGCAGGTCGGCATTGCTCTGGGCGCTCAGTGCTGCGGGTGCCAGGGCGGCTACCAGGGCGAGCATGATGCGGGATTTCATGGGGTGTCTCCGTGGAGAACGGTTGAAAAAAGGGGGGGAGGGTTGTCAGCGGCCTGGCAGCGGCTCAGCCGCCGCAGGTCTCGGGCTGCGGGGAATCAGAGGCGTGGTTCACCAGGAAGGTCTGCACATCCTTGACCTGCTCGGGCTTCAGGACGGAGTCCAGCTTCTCGGCGCCCTTCTTGTGCTTGCCGGCGGCGAAGTAGGCCTTCCACTGGGCCTGGGTCTTGGAGAGGGGGGTGATCTCCTTGGCGGGTGTGCCCGGGGCATGGCAGGCCTTGCAGGTCTTCTTGAAGTAGAACTTGCCCTTGGTGTCACTGCCGCCCTGGGCGGCCAGCGGCGCGGCCAGCAAGGCGGCTGCGGCGAGGATGAGAAGGGTGTTCCGCATGGTTACTTCCTTTCCTGTTAGGTGGGGGGGATCAGGGCGCCGTGGCGGGGGTGCGATCAGCTGCCCGGGAGGTTCGTGGAGGTCCTGCAGGCGGGGGGGCATGTCTGCCCGTCGAATAGAGGATGCGAGGGTAATGTACGCGGTCAAGAGAGGTCGTGATTTGTGTCACAGTTGGTTAAATAACCAAAAAAGCATAACCTTTAAGGTCACTGATCAAATTAGGTAGACGTGGGTTCAGGGGACCTTTTGGCCTGTTAATCTTGAAGTCACCCAGGAGCCGGACCATGACCTTGCCCCGCCCCCTTCCCACCCCCGAGCAGGACGCCGCCGTGGCGCCGATGATCAACCATGCCCTGCAGCGCCAGGTCTTCGTCTGCACCTCGAAGAGCTGCAGCGCCAACGGCTCGGAGGCTGTGCTGGAGGCCTTCCGCTCCCGCCTCATGGACGAGAGCCTGCTGTTCTACAAGAACAACACCCAGGGTGCGGTCCACTGCAGTCACTGCGGGTCCGTAGGCTTCTGCGCCATCGGCCCCGCTGTCCTCGTGTATCCCGACGGCATCTGGTACGCCCACGTCACGCCGGAAGATGTTCCGGAGATCGTGGAGAGCCACCTCAAGGGCGGCGTGCCCGTCGAGCGCCTGGTGCGGAAGCGGCTGGGCTAACTCTCGAAGCGCCGGCGCTCCTCCGGGGTGTCGACATCCAGCCACTCCTCGCCCTCACTGGGCAGGGCCAGGTGCGGGAGGACGGTGGCGAGGCGCACCAGGGAGCGCTCCTGGGTGGCGGCCAGCGCAGGCCGCAGGGCCGTCGGGAACCAGCTTCCCAGGGGCTGGAGACTGCCGCCCTGCAGGGCCATGATCCAGAGGGCTCCGCCGGGGTCTGCGGCCCAGCAGGTGCGGTCCCAGGCCAGGAGTCGCTCGGGGGTCCAGCGCACCTGATCGCAGGCCACCACCCACCAGCGGTCGGCCTCACCCACACTGGACGCGGCCCAGGCCCGCAGGGCCACGGCCGGCCCTTCCCGGGGATCATCCAGGTGCTTCAGCTCGGGGCGGTCCGGCAGGGGCTCGCCCAGTACCAGGATTGGTCCTGCTGGGAAAGCGGCCTCGAAGACCCGCACCAGATGGCCGCCCCATGACCCGCCCCCGGGGTGGGGCAGGGCGTGCTTCGGGGCGCCCATGCGCCGTCCGGCGCCGCCACTCAGCAGGAGCAGCCCGGTGGTCACCCGCCAACCTGCCACATGCCGGTGCCGGGCTGGGCGGGCAAGCCCCGGCGCATGGGATGGCAGTCCTGCTTCTCCCGCAGGGTCTGTCGAATGAGCCGGACGAGGTCCTCGTGGGAGGCGTGGTTCCGCAGGGGCTCCAGCAGGTCCACGGGGTGGTCGCCGAACAGGCAGGTCCGCAGGGCGCCGCGGCTGGTGAGGCGGACCCGGTTGCAGTGCTCGCAGAAGTCTGCGCTCAGGGTGGAGATGACGCCCACCTTGCCGGTGCTGCCAGCGATCTTGAAGAGCCGCGCTGGGCCTTCCTCCAGACCCACGGGTGGCTCCTCTTCCAGGGGGTCATCGAGGCCCTCCTGGATCCGCGCCAGGATCTCCGCTGCGGGCATGAACTGCGCCTGCCCCCAGCCGTTCCCCTGGTAGGGCATGAACTCGATGAAGCGGACCTGCAGGCCCTCGGTGCGGGCCAGGCGGGCCAGGGGCACGATCTGGTCATCGTTCCAGCCCTTCAGGACCACGGTGTTCAGCTTGGCCTTCAGGCCGGCGGCCCGGGTGGCCTCGATGCCCGCCAGCACCCGCACCAGGGCGTCCTTCCCGGTGAGCCGCTGGAAGGTGGCGCGGTCAGCGGCGTCCAGGCTGACATTCACGCCGGAGAGCCCGGCGTCCCGCAGGCCCCGGGCCCGGCGGGCCAGATGGATGCCATTGGTGGTGAGGTGCACCCGCCCTTCCACCTCTGGGCTGATGCCCGCCACGATGGTCTCGAGGTCCCGGCGGAGCATGGGCTCCCCGCCCGTGAGGCGGACCTTGCGGACCCCCAGGCTGGTAAAGACTTTCGCCAGGCGGATCACCTCGTGGCGGTCCATGGTGGGCGCAGCGGTTCGTTCGGGGTCGCCCGTCCGGGGCTTGCAGTAGACGCAGGCCAGGTTGCACTGCTCCGTAACGGACAGGCGCAGGTAGGTGATCTCCCGGTCCAGGCCATCCTTCAGGCCTTCCTTCACACGCAGCATGCGCGGCAGCAGGCTGGGGGTCTGGGAGGGTTGAGACGACAGCACGGGAGCTCCACAGGTTCCAGGATGCAGGGTCCAGAGGGGAGGGGGCGGGGTTCGTGCCGCAGGTCACATGGGCGCTCCCGCCGGTGTCTATGGCCACTCCGTGCGAACATGGACCCATGCTCGTAGATGCGCACTGCCACCTCACTGGCTCCTACCTGGAGACGGACCGGGTGGAGGAAACCCTAGCCCGGGCCCTGGCGGCTGGGGTCTCTGGCTTCATCGCCGTGGGCACCGACCTGGCGGACTGTCAGGCCGTCCTGGCCCTTGCCGATCGCTTCCCCGCCGTGCAGGCCAGCCTGGGGGTGCATCCCCACGAGGCCCGGCACTGGTCGGCGGCCACCGAGGGCGCTCTGGCGACCCTGCTGGCCCATCCTTCCGTGCGGTTTGTGGGTGAGACCGGCTTGGACTGGCACTACGACCTGAGCCCCCGGGAGGAGCAGGAGGTGGCCTTCCGAGATCAGATCCGCCTGGCGCTGGCGCTGGGGAAGCCCCTCATGATTCACACCCGCTCGGCCCCAGAGGCGACCCTGCGCATCCTGGACGAAACGGGAGCCGGTGCGGTGGGCGGCATCATCCACTGCTTCAGCGAGGATAAGGCCTTCGCCCTGCGGGCTCTGGACCTGGGCTTCCACCTGAGCTTCTCCGGCATCGCCACCTTCCCCAAGGCCGAGGCGGTGCGGGAGGTGGCGGCCTGGGCTCCGGCGGACCGCATCCTCGTAGAGACAGACGCCCCCTTCCTGGCCCCCGTGCCCCGCCGGGGCCGGACCAATGAGCCCGCCTACGTGCGCCACACCGCTGAGGCCGTGGCGGCCCTGCGGGGCATCCCGCCGGCGGACCTTGCAGCCCTCACCACTCGAAACCTGGAGGCCCTGTGCGGCTGGGCGCCCTCCTCCTCCTGAGCCTGGCGGCGCTGGCCGCCCCGCCCTTGGTGGCCCAGGGCCGCCTGCGCCTGCCCTGGGAGCGGGTGGCGCCCCTGAGCTGGCAGGCGGAGTCCCGGAGCAACGTGGACCCGGCTCCCGCGCCGCCCCCGCCCTCCACGGGGGCCCTGCGGGTACGCCTCACGGGGGATGGCAGCCTGCGGGTGCGGGATGCCCAGGGCGTGATCCGCCTCCAGGCCGGACTGCCGGGCCGGCCCCTGCGGGCCTGGCGGGATGGGGGAGTCGGCCTTCCGTCTGCTGTTGGCGAGTGGGCCTTTCCGGCGGATGCTCCCCTGACCCATGGGCTGGGGGGCCTCGACTGGGGCGCCGCTGACTTCCGTCCCTCCCTCCGGGGCCTGCTCTGGGTGCTGGAGGACGGGGAGGGCTTTCTCAGCGTGGTGCATCCGGCGACGGCGCGGGTGATCCACCTGCCGCTCCCCCCGGGGCGGGATCTGGAGGTGCGCTTTCTCCCCGACCGCCTGGAGGTGGTGGCAGGCGAAGTGGAGAAAGGCGCCCCCCGGCGCTGGACCCTGCCTTGGATGGGTCTTCTGCCCCGCCTGGCGGCCCTGGCGCCCCGTCCAGACCCGGCGAAGCCCGGCACGGCCCTGGCCCCGTTCCCGCGGGACTAAGGCACCTTTGACGATTGGCACGCCCCTGGCTGTGACCTTGTCGGAACCGATCCCCTGTGATCCGGCATCCATCCCCGTGGAGGGACCATGAACGCACTGCTCCACCCCCATCGCCTTGCCACCCTGCTCCTGTCTGCCGCCCTGCTGGCTGCGGCACCCCAGCAGCCCCCTTCCGCCCCGCCCCCCGGCCTCTCTGAGCCTCAGGAGGACGAGTCTTACCAGGGCGAAGCCGCTGAGCGCTATGCCATGGTCCGCACCCTGGAGGGCAGCGTTCGCATCCGCAAGGGTGACCTCGATGAGGACCTTACCCGGGGCACGCCCATCGGCGAAGGCGATGTCGTGGAAAGCCGCGGCCGTGGCGTTCTGCAACTGGGAGAGGGAACGCGCATCGCCTTTGGCGCTGGCACACGGTTCACCGTGGCGGCCCTCTTCACCGATCGCAAGGGCGAGCGGCAGGTGCTGTTCCAGCTGACGCAGGGCCGCCTCCGGGTGCAGCTGGGCGGTGAGTCCAACAGCCAGTTCCGCATCGACACGCCCTCGGGCTCCGTGGCCTGCACGGGCCGCGGGACTTTCTCCGTGGAGGCGGATCCGGATCGCGTGGTGCGCCTCAAGGTCCTGAGTGGTCGGGTGAACTTCTCCAACGACCGCGACGAAGCCATGGTGGGTGCGGGCCAGCGGCTCACGGTCTTCACGCCTCAAGACGGGCTGGCAGGTCGGGTGCGTGTCTTCAACACCTTTGGCGGCGACGACTTCGACCGCTGGAGCGAGCGAGCCATGACCGTGACCCGGGGTGAAAGCTGGGAGCGCGTACCAGCAGAGATTCGCCACTACGCCGATGACCTCGATGCCAATGGCCGGTGGGTCCAGTCCGACGAGTTCGGCTGGGTCTGGCAGCCCCGGGGCGTGGATGAGGACTGGCGCCCCTACTACCGCGGCCGCTGGGCCGCCTACGACGGGGGCATGACCTGGATCTCGGACGAGCCCTGGGCCTACGTTGCCTATCACCACGGCCGCTGGCACTGGGGTGCGGGGGTGGGCTGGTTCTGGATTCCCGGGATCTACTACAGCCCGGCCTGGGTGGCCTGGCACCACACGCCCGGGTACTACGGCTGGGCCCCCCTCGGCTACTACAATGCGCCCTGCCACTGGGGCCACAGGGCCTGGGGTGGTGGCGTTGCCTGGAACGTCGTGGCGGTGGGTCACATCAACCTGTTCCAGATCAACCTCCACATGCACCGGGATGTCGCTGTCTTCCGCACCTTCAACGGCGGCCGCGACCTGCACGCCCCCTGGCAGCGCACCCCGCTCATCGTGACCCGGGCAGAGTTCCGGAACCCTGGCCAGATGCAGGCCGCCTTCCGGCGCGATGTGCACCGGGAGCGCCTGGTGGCCTACGAGCGCCATGCTCAGGTGACCACCGGCCGGGTCATCGTGCGGCGGGAGCTTCGTCCCGACGTACGCCCTGAGGTCCGCCCCGGTGGCCCGCCCCAGGGCCCCCGCCAGACCCCCTTCGAGGAACGACGTCGACCCGAGCTGGCACCTCGTGAACGGCCCATGGAGGCTCGCCCGGCCAAGGCGCCCGAGCGCCGCCCAGAGGGCATCACGCCCCGGGAGCGCCCCATGGAGTCCCGCCCCAGCAAGCTCGAGGAGCGCCGTCCCGAAGGCATCACACCCCGGGAGCGCCCGGTGGACTCTCGCCCCAGCAAGCTCGAGGAGCGCCGTCCCGAGGGCATCACACCCCGGGAGCGCCCGGTGGAGTCTCGCCCCAGCCAGGGACCCGAGCGCCGTCCAGAGGTGGTGATCCCCAAGGAGCGCCCCATGGAGCCTCGTCCCAGCAAGCCCGAGGAGCGCCGCCCCGCAGGCACCACGCCCCGGGAGCGCCCGGCAGAGACCCGCCCCAATCCAGCGGAGCGTCGACCTGACGCCGTGACCCCCCGGGAGCGCCCGGTGGAGCCCCGGCCCAGCAAGGCTGAGGAGCGGCGCCCCGAGGGCACCACGCCCCGAGAGCGCCCGGTCGAAACCCGGCCCAGCCGGGACGAGCGGCGGCCCGACCCCGCCCCGAAGGCCGAGGTCAAGCCACAGCCGGCCCCCAAGCCCGAAGCGCCCAAAGAAAAGCCCAAGGAAGAGCGTCACTGAGCGGCAGCAAGTTCCTTTTACCAATATTCCATTGAGGAAAAGGGCCCCATGCGGGGCCCTTTTCCTGTCTCCGCCGCGCAGCGGCGGAGCAAAGACGAGTTGCCTGGCTAGGCGACATCAATGGGGTAAGACCCCCTTTGGATGAGCTCGCTGGCGATGCGGCCGCGGAGGCGGGCGCTGCTGGTGGGGTGGAACTCCGCGAAGGCCTTCACCCCGGCCAGGGCGTGGCGGAGGGCCTCGCCTTCGACCACATCGGCGCAGAGCATGCGGGCATTGCCGTGCACCCGGTGCCAGCTCTCATTGACGTAGAGCTCGGTGATGTCCCGGGCCAGCTGGGCCCAGCGATGGCCGCCCTCGAGCATGCGCTCGGCGCGGATGACGGCACTCTCCATGGCGTAGATCTCCGTGAGCATGTCGCTCATGCGGGCCATGACCTCCTGGTTGTCGATGAGCTTCTGGCCCAGCACCTGGACGGCCAGGCCGGCAGCCAGCATGCACTGCCGCTTGCTGAGTTCCACGCCGTGCTTGAGGCGGGCCAGGGGGCCGGTGAAGGACTCGGGCTTGGGCGGATCGGAGATCTCCTTCGCCACCTGTTGGCCGAACTGCATGAGCGGCAGCTCACCCTTCATGGCCCGCTTGAGGAGGGTTCCGGCGATGAGGAGGCGGTTGATCTCGTTGGTGCCTTCGAAGATGCGATTGATGCGGCAGTCCCGCAGGGCCTTCTCCGGGGGGTACTCGGCGCTGAAGCCGTAGCCGCCAAAGGCCTGCACGGCTTCGTCCGCCACAAAGAACAGGGCCTCACTGCCCCAGACCTTGGAGATGCTGCACTCGATGGCGTATTCGTCGATGGCGGCCATCTTCTCGGCGCCGGCCGTGGGGCTGGTCCAGCTGGTGCGGGAGAGGGCCTCGTCGATGTAGCCCACGGTGCGGAAGTTCAGGGCCTCGCACACGAAGATGCGGGCTGCCATATCCGCCAGCTTCTGCTGGATCAGGCCGAAGCTGTTGATGGCCTTGCCGAACTGGTGGCGCTCAGAGGTGTAGCGGATGGCGTGCTCGAGGATCCGCTTCATGCCGCCCTGGCTGCCGACGCCCAGCTTGAAGCGCCCGATGTTCAGGATGCCGAAGGCGATCTTGTGCCCCTTGCCGATCTCGCCCAGCAGACGGTCCTTGGGGATGCGGCAGTTCTCCAGGATGACGGTCCGGGTGGAGCTGCCCTTGATGCCCAGCTTCTTCTCCTCGGCGCCGGTGCTGACGCCGGGGTCGGTCTTCTCCACCAGGAAGGCGCTGAACTGCTCCCCGTCCACCTTGGCGAAGATCACGAAGATGTCGGCGAAGCCAGCGTTGGTGATCCACATCTTGGTGCCGTTGAGCACCCAGTGGTCGCCGTCCAGCACGGCAGTGGACTTGGCGCTCATGGCGTCGGAGCCGCTGCCAGCCTCGGTCAGAGCATAGGCCGCGAGCCACTCACCGGAGGCCAGCTTGGGCAGGTAGGCCTGCTTCTGGGCCTCGGTGCCGAAGTACACGATGGGCAGGGTGCCGATGCCGGTGTTGGCGCTGTAGGTGACGGCGAAGCTGCCCTGCTTGCTCATCTCCTCCAGCACGAGCATGGCGGTGCGCTTGTCCACGTCCATGCCTTCGTAGGCCTCGGGGATCTCCATGGCCAGCAGACCCAGGGCGCCGGCCTTCTTCATCAGCGACACGGTGAGCGGCAGGTTGAGCTTGTCGATCTCTTCATCCAGGGGAATCACCTCGCCCTGCATGAACTCCCGGGCGGCGCGGGCGAACTCCTTGGCATCCTCCCCGAAGTCCTCCGGGGTGAACTGCGGCATGGTCCCAATGGGGGTAAGAAGAAAACTCCCTCCCTTGACCTGCTCGGTGGCGATGCTCATGGCTGTCCTCCAGGTGGGTATCACGATGGAAGGGCCCAAGGCGCTTGCCTAGCCTCTACCTCCGGTCAACACCCACCCCTTCGGCTCTGGACTGCCCTCTGCTTCAATGGAGGAGGGAGGTCGGATGCCGGAAGGCAGGCAGGTCCAACAGATGTTCTCGGCCATTGCCGAGCGCTACGACGTCCTGAACCACGTGCTGTCCGGGGGGGTGGACGCCTGGTGGTGGTGGCGCATGGCCCGGGTCAGCGGGGCCGCCCCCGGTAAGCGCTACCTGGATGTGGCTGCCGGCACCGGGGACTCCAGCATCGCCCTGGCGCGCCGGGGGGCCGAGGTGGTCAGCACCGACTTCACCCACGCCATGCTCCGGATTGGTCCCCCAAAATTCGCCCGGAAGGGACTGGACAACCTCATCTGGGCCTCCAGCGATGCGGACGCTCAGCACCTGCCCTTCCGGGAGGCCTCCTTTGATGGCCTGACCATCTGCTACGGCATCCGGAACGTGGAGAACCGGGCCCTGGCCTATGCCGAGTTCCTGCGGGTGCTGCGCCCCGGCGGGAAGCTCACCATCCTGGAGTTCAGCACCCCGGTGCTGCCAGGCCTGAAGCCCCTGTACGACTGGTACAGCCGCCGGGTCCTGCCCCGGATCGGGGCCTGGATCAGCCGGGACGCCTCCGCCTACACCTACCTGCCCGACAGCATCCGGGGTTTTCCGGACCAGCCGTCCTTGGCTGCAGAGCTTGAGGCAGCGGGCTTTAGCGAGGTGGCCTGGACCAGCCTCACGGGGGGTATCGTGGCCCTCCACACGGGGCTGAAGAGGGCCTAACCCAAGCGGTGCCGCTCCTCCACCATGCGGTCGATGGTTGCCATGACGGTCTCGCTGGCCCGCTCGGCGGCTTCGAAGTGGGCGTAGATGAGACTCTGGGTGGCCGGGTTGCGCTCCCAGGCGCCGTTGAGTTGGGCCACGGCCTCGTGGACGTTCCGGTGGACGTCGGCGTGGGGGGCCTCCAGGCGGACATAGGAGGGCACGTGAGAGAACAGCTCGGCGCCCTGGCCCTCGTAGTACCAGGTCCCCAGGCGACAGGAGCGGTGGTCCGCCTGCACGGCCCGGGCTTCGGGGGAGGTGGTGCCCTGGTGGATGACCCGGTAGCCGTTCTGCTTGTAAAGGAAGTGGTCGACCTTCACCAGGGTGGCGAAGCTCAGATCCTGGGCCCGGGACATCTGCGTAAAGGAAGTCGTGGCCGACCCGGCGAACTTCAGGACCCGGGTGCGGAACTCGGCCACCGCCATCCGGCTACCTTCCGCCAGGGCTTTCACTTGCTCGGAGTCGCTGATCATCTGGGTGGTGGCCTGGCCGAAGGTGCGGAGGGTCTTGGCGATGCTGGCGGCGGCGTCCTTGGTGTTCTCCGATAGGGTGCGCACCTCCTCAGCCACCACGGCGAAGCCCTTGCCCGCATCGCCCGCGTGGGCGGCCTCGATGGCGGCATTGAGAGCTAGGAGGTTGGTGCGGTCCGCCACGTCCGTGATGACCTGCACGATCTGGTGGATCTCGTCGCTCTTCTCGTGCAAGAGGCGCACCTGCGCATCGGAGGCCACGGCCATCTCTGCCACCCGATTCAGATCCACCACCAGGCCCTCGATGGTGGCCCGGCTGGCCTCGGCATCCCCGGCGGTCTCTTTGGAAAGCTGACCCACGATGCTCATCTCCTGGGTCATGTTCATCAGGTATTCCTGGATGGACTTGAGGTTGGTGAGCAGGTTGCCGGAGTTGAGGTCCGTGAGCTTCGAGATGAGCTTCTCCTTGAGGGCCATCATCTGGACCTGGCCGAGGCTCTCCACCGAGATGTTGACGCGGACCATGGCCTCCTTGAAGGCGCCATGCAGGCCTTGGTCCATGGCGAGGCGGAAGGTCTGACCCCGAGTGGCGTGCTCGAAGGCAGAATAGACCTCCCGGAAATAGGCTTCCTGCTGGTCCAGCAGATCGTTGATGGCCCAGGCCAGCTCTCCCGTGGCGGCCCCGGCCTTGATCCCAGTGATGCGGCTGTCCAGGTTGCCCGCCGCTGCCGCCGTCAGATGCCCGGTCAGGCGGTCGAGGGCCTTCAGGATACGCTGGGCCGTATAGAGGGCCAGGCCCAGGAGCAGCACGCTGGCCCCGCCGAGGCTCCAGGCCAGGGAGGGCAGGGGGTGAGGCCCTGAGGCCGCCCAGCCCGCGAGCAGGAGGAGGGCCAAGCACAGTCCGATCAGCAGATGGACCCTAGAGCCCAAAGACAAACTCTTCATAGCTGATCCCCTTTCTTTCGAGGGTCTGGTTGAGGAGGGCCAGGGAGGCTTTCATGCCCTCCTGCCCGTCGCCGGCCTTCCGCTCCGCCGCCAGCAGGGCCTGGTAAACCTCAGAGATACTAGCCACCGCCTCTGGTCGGGGCTTCCGCCGCACCGAGTAGTAGCCGATGAGGTCGCCGGCACGGTCGAAGGACGGAGTGATGTTGGCGAAGACCCAGTAGAAGCTGCCGTCCTTGGCCAGGTTCTTCACGTAGGCGCAGATCTCCCGCTTGGCCTGGATGGTGTCCCAGAGCAGGCGGAACACGACGCGGGGCATGTCTGGATGACGCAAGATGCTGTGCGGGGTGCCCAGCAGTTCCCGCTCCGAGTAGCCAGACATCTGGATGAAGTGGCGGTTCCCGTAGGTGATGATCCCTTTCAGGTCCGTCTTCGAAACAATGAAATCATCCTCACCCAGGACACGCTCCTGCTGGGTGGGTAGGGGCCGCTTGACCATGGGGGGGATCTCCACCCTCAAATATCGGCGCAGCAGTCGAATCTCAAGAGAATTGGACAGATTAATTGTTTATTACAATTGATCGTATGCGAATAAAAGGCTGTAGCAACAAGTTCCACCCCCTGGGTCGAGTGCCTAGACCTTGAACATGGCCACTTCCTCCCGAATGCTCTCCGCGATGCGGGACAGCTCTGAGGAGGTGGCCGCCACCTCGGAGATCGTGGCAGAGAGCTGATGGCTGGCGGAGGCATTCTGGCGGATGTCTTCCGAGACCTGGCCCACCAGAACCCCTACCTCCTGGCTGATGCGCACCTGCTCACCGGCCGAGTGCCCGATGCGGGTGGCCATGGCGACTGACGCCTGGACATGGGCGTGGATCTGCTGAAGGGCCCTGGTGGTTGCTTCCGTGGTGAGGGTGCCTTTCCCCAGGGCCTGGTCCGTGGCGGCGATCAGCTCATTGATCTGCTGGGTGGCCTGGGCGCTGCGCTCGGCGAGCTTCCGCACCTCTTCTGCAACCACTGCGAAACCCTTGCCCATCTGGCCTGCTTTGGCTGCTTCGATGGCCGCATTCAGGGAGAGCAGGTTGGTCTGGCGGGCGATGTCCTGGATGACGGAGACGGCGCTGATCATCTGGGCGGTCGCCTCCCGGATCTCATCCATGGCCCTGGCCGTGTCCTGGCCTGTGGTGATCCCGTGCTGGATGGCCTGCTCGGAGCTCTCGGAGTGGGTGTGGGACTGCCCTGCCAGCTTGATCACCTCCTCCAGCGAGGCCAGGAGGGTCTGCATCGCCCCCCCCATGGTCTGGGCGCTGCCCTGGGTGGACTGGGTGTGGGAATCCAGCAGGTTGGCCGTCTCGGAGAGGGAGGAGGCGGTGACGGAGAGCTGGGTGGAGCCGCTGGCGACGCCCTGGGAATGGAGTCCCAGGCGCTGGAAGAACAGCTGGTAGAACTCGGTGAGACGGTTGGCCTTCTCTGCGATGCGGCAGAGCTCGTCCCGGCCCTCCACGGGGAGCCGCCGGGTGAGGTCGCCCTTGCCACTGGCCAGTTCCTCCATGGCCAGGTCCAGCTCTCCCAGCCGGCGCTTGATGCTCCAGATGGACAAAAGTCCCAGGCCTGCCCCCAGGGCCATGGCTACCAGGGCTACGGCGATCGCAAGGGTGATAGCCCTGCCGAGGCTGTGGGTGGCCTGCTCCTTGGCCGCTGCCATGATTAGCTCCTGGGCCCGGACCTGCTCCAGGAGCTGGCTTTTCAGGTCACGCCAGAGGGGCGTGACGTCGGTCTTGGTGAGGGCCGCACCAGCGGCGGGTGAGAGGGTCTTGTCTCGGATTGGCGCCTGCAGGGCCACCAGGCGGGTCCACTTGTCCCGCATGCCCGCCAGGGCCTTCCGGGCCTCGGGGTTCTCACCCATGATGGCCGGGCCGCTCGCCAGTGCTTCGTTGAACTCCTTGACCGCGGAGTCGTAGTTCTCGTAGGCCTTGGTGTTTACCGGATCCAGCAGGATGTTGCGCAGGGCCTGGCCAGTCTGGAGGCCGGAGGCATAGAGGCGGGTGTAGAGCAGCAGCTCCGGGGCTTCATGGTCCGCATAGGCGAGGAAGGTTGCTCGGCCCTGCTGGAGCCCCTGGAGGGCCATCAGGAGGGCCGCGACGAAGAGGATGCCCGTGACTCCTGTGGCGAAGAAGAGGCGGGCAGCGATGCTACGGGCGTTCTTGAACATGGTTCTCTCCGGAGTTGGCTGCATCCAGCCTCTCCATCGGCGGGTATTGATGATTCTTAAGTCATGTCTAAAGGACGATTAGGTCACAAGAGCCGCTTCTGGCTTCCCGGGTGGTTCAGCACCACCTGCTTGACGCGGTCGATCCAGGTGGCCCGGGCGCCGGGTTCAAGGCGCTCATGGGGAAGATTCCGTTCCGTGAGCAGTTTGTCCACCAGCTGGTCCACAGCCTCGGCGAAAAAGGTGTCCGTGTCCCGGATGCCGTCCGGGGCCAGCTGGCCCTCGAAGGGCACCTTGAAGAGCAGGTCGTAGCTCTTCATCCAGTGGTGCATGTAGCGCTCGATGGGCAGCTGGCGGCCGCAGGCCAGCATCAGGTAAGCGTAGTTGTCCAGCACGCTGCGGTCGCAGACCAGCACGTCATGCTGGCTGGCCGAGCGGATCTCCTCGGCCATCTGGGTGAGGAAGATCCAGGTCTGGGCCTCCAGGGAGGTCTTCTGGTTGATGGGCAGGGGCGAGAGCCGCGCCACTTCCTTTACGATGTCCACGTGGACGCCCTCCCGCTTGAGGGCTGCCGCCAGCTCGTAGCAGAGGGTGGTCTTGCCCACGCCGTGGGTGCCGATGAATGCAACTTTCATCCCCCCAGTATCCCGGGACCGGGCTCCCCGGAAATGTGTTCTGCATCACCTTGGGGCGCTCATCAGGGCCTGGGCGGAAATAAAGGTACTTCCGGGATTACTGGG
>CAIRQL010000235.1 GCA_903880675.1 uncultured Holophagaceae bacterium
CGACCCTCTGCTCCCAAAGCAGATGCGCTACCAGGCTGCGCCACGCCCCGACGAAGCTGAAGTATAGCAAATGGGCGTGGCTCGCCTTCGGGCTACTTGCCCCAGGTGGCAATGCTGCACAGCTTGAGCCCGGCACTGGGCGGCAAAGGCAAGCCGGGTCGTGCCGCTGGCGTGGCCTTGCCTTAAACCAGCAGCTTGGACTGCCGATCCATAGGTCGTTGGGGGTCCCATGCTCCGCGCCAGTGCCTGCGTCCTGCTGCTTGTCCTCGGCAACGCCTGTGGCGGTGGCTCATCCACCCCAACCCCGGTCACGCCAACGGCCCCGCCCTCTGTCACGCGCCTGATTGTCCCCTCCACGACGGATCCGGCCATCACCACTTACCTCAATCCCCATGTGGCCATCAACCCGGACCCAGCTGTTTCGGCGAAGAATGGGCTGTTCCTCTTCCTGGTGGGAACCGGCGGGCAACCGCAGAACCAACAGCTCATCCAGGCCACTGGCGCCGCCCGGGGCTATCACGTCATCGGCCTCATGTACCCGAACACACCGAGCGTAGGCAGCCTGTGTGATGCCAGCCCAGATCCCGATGCTCACTGGAATGTTCGCCGGGAAATCATCACGGGCCAGGATGTCTCTGCCTTGGTTGCCATCGCACCAGCAGAGTGCCTCGAGCACCGCCTTACAGCCCTGTTGACCCACCTGTCCAATACCTACCCAACCGAAGGCTGGGGCCAGTACCTGACCTCTGGGGGCATTGCCTGGTCAAAGCTGACGGTGGCTGGGCACAGCCAGGGTGGGGGTCACGCAGCTGTCCTTGGCAAGCTGCATCCCTTGGCCAGGGTGGTCTGCCTCTCCAGCCCTGCGGACTGGCGCACGGTGCCGAACCTTCCTGCGACCTGGTATGCAACCCCAGGGCTCACGGGACCAGACCGCACCTACGGCTTCAGCCACCAGCAGGACGAGCTTGTTACCTGGCCGATGGTGACGGCCAACTGGACGGCCATGGGAATCAACGCCTATGGCGCCGCGATGGATGTTGACTCAGGCTTTGCCCCCTATGCGGGCAGTCATGAGCTCACCACCAACCTCGCCCACGCTCCCACCGTCGCCTATCCGGCCCCCTTTCACAGCGCCACCGTGGTGGACGCCGTCACCCCGAAGCTTGGCGATGGCACCCCCGCCTACCGTCCCGTGTGGGTTCACCTCTGCTTCCCGTGAGCCGCAGCTGGCCTTGGGCCAACTGACGATCAGCCAGGGTAGTCCTTCCGCCGCAGGGGCTTGCCGGCACGGTGGGCCTGGACGATGGGCAGGGTGGCCCGGATTTTTTCTTTGGGGATCAGCAGCGCCTGCAGGCTGGTGGCGCGCTGGGGGTCGGTCATGCCCCGCAGGACCGACCTGGCCTTGGCATAGGCATGGTATTCCGGGGCACAGGCGTGGGCGAGCGCCAGGGCCACGGTGGCGTCATCGTTCGCGGGGTCATCCAGGCCAGCGACCAGTGCTGTGGCCCGCTCGAAGTAGGCACTCCGGGTGCGCCGCACCTCCGCATTGGCCTCGACCGCCCACTCTGGGGCCGGGGTGAGGATGAGCAACCCCCGGCAAGCGACCGAACCCAGGAGGGCTGCGGTCAGGATGGGGATCCGTCGCCACATGGCGTCCCCGGGGGTCGTGGCTCGTCTTCGGGCTACTTGCCGCCGATGGCGATGCTGCGCAGGTTGAGGCCGGCGCGCTGGAGGTCGAAGATGCGGGAGGCGGCGCCCAGGGCCAGCTGGGTCTCCATGTCCTCGCGACCGCGCTTGGTGGCGCCGGCGGGGGGGACGGCGATCAGCTCGGCGGCACCGGTGGACTTGGTCCAGTTCATATCCATGGCAAAGGAGATCTTCTTGTCCTGGCTGCTGAACTCACCTGCCACGTTGGACATGCGGCCATCGCCACCGTAGCCCACGCGGAGCCAGCCCGGGCCTTCGAAGCCACGGCTGCTGTTGGCGACATTGACCGCCGTGAGGCGGCCACCGCTGCCGTAGCTAAAGTCCATGCGGGTGTGGACGCCCTGCTCATCGTTGCGGAAGTCCATGCGCACGGGTTGCTTGGTGGCCTTGTCGATGGCCACCTCAAGGCGACCACGCTTCCAGAAGCCCAGGCTCTGGGCCACGCTCTGCTCGCGCTTCTTGGGGTCCCAGGCCGGGGTGGGGGCGCTGAAGACCAGGCGCTGGAGGGTGCGGCCCTCGGCGGTCTCCTCGCCGGCTTGGCTGGCCGAGAAGGTGGGGGCGTCGACGTAGACGGCCTTGATGTCATTGAGGGTCTGGCGGAACCAGGACATGTAGGTGAGGGGGGCGTCCGAAGGGGCCAGGTCGATGCGGGTGGTGTAGGCGTTCTGCTCCTTGCTGTAGAGGAACCCCCGGTTGCCCCGGCGGGTGTAGAGCAGGGTGCCGAAGTCCCCGGCCAGGTCCGTGCGGAAGTCACCGTTGGCGAAGTAGGTGCTCTTCACCCGGAGGTTGGCCTGGCCACCCGAGCTGTTGCCCTTGACGGCGCCCTGGCTGAGGCTGTCCACCTTCTGGTTGACGGCGGCGCCACTGAGGGAGATGCCCAGGGTGCCTTGCAGCTGGACGGCATTGATGGCCTGGTAGGGCTGGCCGAACCAGGCGTTGTTCACCGCATCCAGGGTCTCCAGCAGCGCCTTCCGGGCGGCGTCGGCCTCAGGATTGGCCTTGGCCGGGGCGGCCTTGGCGCCGGCCTTGGCTGCAGGCTTGGCCTTGGCGGTGGACTTGGTTGGGGTCTGGGCGGGCAACAGGCTGGTCACCAGCAGCAGGGGCAGGAAGGACAGGCGCATGAAAACTCCTCGGGCTATCGATGATTGTGTCGGGCCGGGCCCTTTTGTTCCGGGCGCTGCTTGGCGAAGCAGGCACGGCACAGGGCCTTGGTCGGGTCATCCGGCAGGAAGGGCAGGTATTCCGAGGCCCCACAGGCGGCACAGGTGATCTGGCTCAGGATGGTGGCCGCATCCCGGCCCCCCTTGCGGCGGTAGGTGAAGGAGCGCCGGTAGCAGTCGGGGCAGAGGTAGAACTTCTGCCCGGCCTCGACGACGAAGCCGTGGCCGCACTCGGCACAGGACTTCTCCCGGGGGGCTTCGGGGTCCGGTGGGGCCACGGCGGCCCGCTTCGTCAGCAGCACCGCAGGTAGCCGGACGGCCGGCTCCGTCGCTGGATCCACGGCCTCGGGATCTTTCATGGGGGCGGGCCCTCTTTTCATCTGTCCATGTTCCGGTTCGGCCTGTGCCGA
>CAIRQL010000236.1 GCA_903880675.1 uncultured Holophagaceae bacterium
ACGATCAGCCAGGGTAGTCCTTCCGCCGCAGGGGCTTGCCGGCACGGTGGGCCTGGACGATGGGCAGGGTGGCCCGGACCTTTTCTTTGGGGCTCTCCAGCGCCTGCAGGCTGGTGGCGCGCTGGGGGTCGGTCCTACCCCGCAGGACCGACCTGGCCTGGGCATAGGCGTGGTATTCCTGGGCACAGGCATGGGCGAGTGCCAGGGCTACGGTGGCGTCATCGTTCGCGGGGTCATCCAGGCCAGCGACCAGTGCTGTGGCCCGCTCGAAGTAGGCACTCCGGGTGCGCCGCACCTCCGCATTGGCCTCAACCGCCCACTCCGGGGCCGGGGTGAGGATGAGCAACCCCCGGCAAGCGACCGAACCCAGGAGCGCTGCGGTCAGGATGGGGATCCGTCGCCACATGGCGTCCCCGGGGGTCGTGGCTCGCCTTCGGGCTACTTGCCGCCGATGGCGATGCTGCGCAGGTTGAGGCCGGCGCGCTGGAGGTCGAAGATGCGGGAGGCGGCGCCGAGGGCCAGCTGGGTCTCCATGTCCTCGCGGCCACGCTTGGTGGCGCCGGCGGGGGGGACGGCGACCAGCTCGGCGGCGCCGGTGGCCTTGGTCCAGTTCATGTCCATGGCGAAGGAGACCTTCTTGTCCTGGCTGGCCAGCTCGCCCGCCAGGTTGGACATGCGGCCATCGCCGCCGTAGCCCACCCGGAGCCAGCCCGGGCCTTCGAAGCCGCGGCTGCTGTTGCTGATGTCGATGGCCTGGAGGCGGCCCGCATTGCCGTAGGTGAAGGTGCAGCGGGTGTGCACACCCTGCTCGTCATTGCGGAAGTCCATGCGCACCGGCTGCTTGGTGGCCTTGTCGATGGCCACTTCCAGGCGCCCGCGCTTCCAGAAGCCCAGGCTCTGAGCCACACTCTGCTCGCGCTTCTTGGCGTCCCAGCCTGCCGTGGGGGCGTTGAAGACCAGGCGCTGGAGGGTGCGGCCCTCGGAGGTCTCCTCGCCGGCCTGGCTGGCCGAGAAGGTGGGGGCGTCGATGTAGACGGCCTTGATGTCGTTGAGGGTCTGGCGGAACCAGGACGTGTAGGTGAGGGGGGCATCCGCAGGGGCCAGATCGATGCGGGTGGTGTAGGCGTTCTGCTCCTTGCTGTAGAGGAACCCGCGGTTGCCACGCCGGGTGTAGAGCAGGGTGCCGAAGTCCCCGGCCAGATCCGTCCGGAAGTCACCATTGGCGAAGTAGGTGCTCTTCACCCGGAGGTTGGCCTGGCCGCCCGTGCTGTTGCCCTTGACCGCGCCCTGACTGAGGCTGTCCACCTTCTGGTTGACGGCGGCGCCGCTGAGGGAGATGCCCAGCGTGCCCTGCAGCTGAACGGCATTGATGCCCTGGTAGGGCTGGCCGAACCAGGCATTGTTCACGGCGTCCAGGGTCTCCTGCAGCACCTTCCGGGCGGCGTCGGCATCGGGGTTGGCCTTGGTGACTGCCTTGGCCGCAGGCTTGGCCTTGGCGGCGGGCTTGGCCGGGGTCTGGGCGGGCAGCAGGCTGGCAACAAGCAGCAGGGGCAAAACGGACAGGCGCATGGAAACTCCTCGGGCTAACGATGATTGTGTCGGGCTGGGCCCTTTTGTTCCGGGCGCTGCTTGGCGAAGCAGGCGCGACACAAGGCCTTGGTCGGGTCATCCGGCAGGAAGGGCAGGTATTCCGAGGCCCCACAGGCGGCACAAGTGATCTGGCTGAGGATGGTGGCCGCATCCCGGCCCCCCTTGCGGCGGTAGGTGAAGGACCGCCGGTAGCAGTCGGGACAGAGGTAGAACTTTTGCCCGGCCTCGACGTGGAAGCCGTGACCGCACTCGGCACAGAGCTTCTCTCGGGGGGCGTCGGGGTCCGGTGGTGCCACGGCGGCCCGCTTGGTCAGCAGCACCGCAGGTAGCCGGACGGCCGGCTCCGTCGCTGGATCCACGGCCTCGGGATCTTTCATGGGGGCGGGCCCTCTTTTCATCTGTCCATGTTCCGGTTCGGCCTGTGCCGAAGGTCCAGGGTAGCCCATCCGGGTGCGCCCTGCGAGTTCGGACCCTGGGGAAGGCCCCGCTTCTGGCATCCTGGGCGCATGTCCGCTGCCACCGATCTCCTGGAGCCCCTGCGCCGCGGGGAGGCCCGAGCCCTGGGCCGGGCCATCTCCTGGATGGAGAACGGCCACCCAGGGGCCCGGGACCTCATGGCCCAGCTCTGGCCCCACCTGGGCCGGGCTGCCGTGGTGGGCATCACGGGCTCGCCAGGCGCCGGCAAGAGCACCCTCACCGACCAGCTGGCCCGGACCCTGCGCGCCCAGGGCCAGCGGGTGGGCATCCTGGC
>CAIRQL010000237.1 GCA_903880675.1 uncultured Holophagaceae bacterium
CCAAAAAGGCCAGGCCGATGCCGGTGTTGCCGCTGGTGGCCTCCAGCACGGTCATGCCGGGCTTGAGGACGCCCCGGGCCTCGGCGTCCTGGACCATGGCCAGGGCGATGCGGTCCTTGACGGAGCCGCCGGGGTTGGCGCTCTCCAGCTTCAGATAGATGGTGGCGCTGCCTTCAGGCACGATGCGGTTGAGGCGCACGACGGGGGTGTGGCCGATGAGCTCGTAGGCGAAGTTCACGCGATTGGGACGGGGCATGGGGAGTCTCCTGCAGGGGGGCGTCCGGCGCCCATAACCCAGGATGGAGATCCCAATTAAGAAAGTCAAGTAATTCGATTCAAAAAATCAAGTAACTTGCATTGGGTGTAGAGTGGAGGCATGAAAGTAACCGCTAAGGGCCGCTACGGCCTCCAACTCATGGTGGAACTGGCGGTCCAGTCCGGCCGAGGCCCTGTTCTGGTGAGCGCCATTGCCGAGCGGCAGGACCTCCCCCCCAAGTACCTCCATGTGCTCATGGGCAGCCTCAAGGCCGCCGGCCTGGTGAAGGTCCAGCGCGGGCCCTCGGGTGGCTGTGAGCTGGCCCGCCCTGCCAACCGCATCACGGCCCTGGAGGTTCTGGAGGCCCTGGAAGGCAGCCTGGCCTGGGAGGTCCCTGAGTCAGATCGCTCGGCCGGGGCCCGCACCGTGGGTCAGATGCTCACCAAGGCGGCGGAAGTATTCCGCACGGTGGCTGCGGGCCAGACCCTCGCCGACCTGGCTCAGGTGCAGCGGGGCCTGGAGTCCGGCAGCGACGGGTACTCCATTTAGGCTGCGCCCACAGGGAGCGAATCAGGCCTGCAGGTAGACCTCGGCGCCTTTCTCGGTGAACTCGGCGCTCTTTTCTTCCATGCCTTTCTGTAGGGCGGCTTCTTCGGAGAGGCCCTGGGCGGCGGCGTACTGGCGCACGTCTTCGGTGATCTTCATGGAGCAGAAGTGCGGTCCGCACATGGAGCAGAAGTGGGCGGACTTGGCCCCCTCGGCGGGCAGGGTCTCGTCGTGGAACTCCCGGGCAGTGTCGGGGTCCAGGGCCAGGTTGAACTGGTCCTCCCAGCGGAACTCGAAGCGCGCCTTGCTCATGGCGTCGTCCCACATGCGGGCGCCCGGATGGCCCTTGGCCAGGTCGGCGGCGTGGGCGGCGATGCGGTAGGCGATGACGCCGTCTTTCACATCCTTCTTGTTGGGCAGGCCCAGGTGCTCCTTGGGGGTGACGTAGCAGAGCATGGCGCAGCCGAACCAGCCGATCATGGCGGCGCCGATGGCCGAGGTGATGTGGTCGTAGCCCGGGGCGATGTCCGTGGTGAGGGGGCCCAGGGTGTAGAAGGGGGCCTCGTCGCAGACCTCGAGCTGCTTGGTCATATTCTCCTGGATGAGGTGCATGGGCACGTGGCCGGGACCCTCGATCATCACCTGCACATCGTGCTTCCAGGCGATCTTGGTGAGCTCGCCCAGGGTTTCCAGCTCGCCGAACTGGGCCTCGTCGTTGGCGTCGGCGGTGCTGCCGGGCCGCAGGCCGTCGCCCAGGGAGAAGGCCACGTCGTAGGCCTTCATGATCTGGCAGATGTCTTCGAAGTGCGTGTAGAGGAAGTTCTCCTGGTGGTGGGCCAGGCACCACTTGGCCAGGATGCTGCCGCCGCGGCTGACGATGCCGGTGACGCGCTTGGCGGTCATGGGCACGTAGCGCAGCAGGACGCCGGCGTGGATGGTGAAGTAGTCCACGCCCTGCTCGGCCTGCTCGATGAGGGTGTCGCGGAAGATCTCCCAGGTCAGGTCCTCGGCTTTGCCGTTGACCTTCTCCAGGGCCTGGTAGATGGGCACGGTGCCGATGGGCACGGGGCTGTTGCGCAGGATCCACTC
>CAIRQL010000238.1 GCA_903880675.1 uncultured Holophagaceae bacterium
ACGGTGATGACCACCTTGCGGCCGGCCTTGCGGGCCAGCAGGGCCATGCGGATGAAGGACTCGTCCTTGTAGCCGTTGCAGAGCACCAGGGCCTCGGGGTGCAGGTCCAGGCTGAGGGCGATCATCAGCTCGGGCTTGGAGCCGGCTTCCAGGCCGTAGTGGTACTTGTTCCCGGCCCGGACGATCTCCTCGACCACTTCCTTGATCTGGTTGGTCTTGACGGGGTAGACGCCCTGGTAGCTGCCCTCATAGCCGAACTCGCTGATGGCCCGGCGAAAGCTCTCATTGACCTCCACCACCCGGTGGGCCAGGACCTGGGGGAAGCGCAGGTTCAGGGGGGTCCGGAGGCCCTTCTTCTTGAGGTGCTGGACGATCTCGTAGACATCGCAGCTGAGACCGTCGTCCTGGGTGGGGGTGATCTCGAGGTGGCCCTTGGCATTAATGCCGAAGTAGCCGTTTCCCCACTCTTTTACGCCGTACAGCGCGGTTGCATCCTGGACCGTCCAGTGCTTCATGGGCATTCCAGGGGCCTCCTCGAATCGGGGCGGCCAACCTCGGCCGGAAACTTCTTTATAGGAAAAAAAGGCCTTGAGTGCCAATGAAAAATCAAAAGGAGACCCTTTGGGTCAGGAATTTGGGCGGGCCCCCGGGGCTCATGATCCCAGGATTCGGGCCAGGGTCATGCGCCAATGGCGGTCCCTGACCCGTCGGAGGGCCGTGCGCCGGGTAAATTTCCGCCACTGGGCGGCCCCCAGGCGCAGCTCCAGGCCCGGCCGGGTGTGGAGGGGGCTGGGGCCGCCCCAGAGGGCCGGGTCGCCCCAGAGGGGGGCCCGGTTCCAAGGGCAGACCTCCTGGCAGAGGTCGCACCCGGCGGCCCAGCGGCTGGCCGCCAGGCCCGCGATCACCCCTGGCGGGGGCTCGGCCTCGGTCTCGATGGTGTAGGTGGTCAGGCAGCGGGCCGGGTCCAGGAGGAAGGGGGTCAGGGCACCGGTGGGGCAGACCTCCAGGCAGGCGGTGCAGGTGCCACAGTGCTCGGCGGGGGAGGGTGGGTCCGGGGGCAGGTCCACGGACAGCAGGAGGACCCCCAGGAAGCCCCAGGAGCCGTCCTTCCCGGCGATGAGCAGGGTGTGCTTGCCCTGCCAGCCCAGGCCGGCCCGAACGGCCAGCTGCCGCTCCAGGAGGGGGGCCGTGTCCACGCAGACCCGCCCTTCAAGTCCCGGCCAGCGGGCCTGGGCCGCCGCCAGCACCCGGGCCAGGCGGGGCTTGAGGATCATGTGGTAGTCGGGCCCCCAGAGGTAGCGGCTCAGCTTCAGGCTGCCGGGTGCAGCCCCCGGCACGGCCTCGGGCCGGGCATAGGGGAAGAACCCCACCAGAGCCGTGCGGGCCTCGGGGAAGACGGCCCGGGGGTTCGCCAGGGTGGCCGGATCCAGGTAGGGCAGGTGGGCGCCCCGGCCCCCCTCGAACCACGCCGCCAGGTGGTCGCTCTCCTCGCTAAAGGGGTCACAGGGGGCGAAGCCAACCTGGACAAAGCCGACGGCCTGGGCCTCGCTGCGAAGCCAGCCCTTGAAAGCCAAGGGATCCAAGTGTTCAACTGGCACGCGAAGGTCACCTCCCATGGATATCCTCACCCTCGAACTCCTCGATGTCACGGTCTTCCAGGCCCTGCTGGAGCTCCGCTCCCTCCTGGCCGAGCACCCGGGCGAACCCCTGCGGGTCGAGGGTGAGGATGACCTCCTGCGGGTGAATGTGACCGGCTTCCTGGAAAAGCAGGGCCGCAGCGTCCGCCTGCTCCGCCAGGGACCCCTGTGGGTGCTGGCGGTGGCCGCGACCGCGCCCCCAGTGCCCCTGGTGGCCGTGGTCCCGGCCGCCACCCCGCCCCCGCCGATCCCCGTCCTCAGGCCCGTGCTGCTGCTTCGCAGTGCCTTTGCCCCCGGGGACCGGGCCCTGGGCCGCCGCCTCCTGCTGGAGACCCTGGCCCACCTGGAACTGGGCATACCCTGGCTCTGCCTGGCCCACCAGGCCGTGGAACTGCTGGACGATTCGGGGGCTGTGGCGGTCCTCGAAGGGCTTCAGGCCCGGGGGATCCCGGTGCGGGCCTCTGCCGCCAGCCTGACCCACCTGGGCCTGGGGCAGGGTGGGTTCGATGCCGTGCCGGACGAAGAATGGCAGAGGCTGCTCGCCCGCGGAGGGCTGACCCTGCTGTAGGCTGGATGCGGACCGCCGCCGCCTATGAACCTGCCCAACCTCCTCTCCGTCATCCGCATCCTCATGGTGCCGGTGCTGGTTGTCGTCTTGATGACGAAGGTGACCAACCACGAAGTGATCGGTGTGGTGGTCTTCTGGATCGCCTCCATCACGGACTGGCTGGACGGCTACCTGGCCCGCCGCTGGAAGCAGGTGACGACCCTCGGCAAGCTGCTCGATCCCCTGGCGGACAAGCTGCTGGTGGCTGGGGCTTTGATTTCTCTGGTGGAGCTGAACCTCGCCCCGGCCTGGATGACCTTCATCATCCTGGCCCGGGAGTTCGCCATCACGGGCCTGCGGGGCATTGCCAGCGAAGAGGGGCTCACCATTCCCGCCGGCACCATCGGCAAGTGGAAGATGGGCTTCCAGGTGGCGGCCATCTCCTGTCTCATCCTGGGCCCCCGCCTCGACTATTGGCTCTACGAGTGGACCGGCAAGGAGATCTTCCAGTTCTTCATCCAGCTCAACCGGCCCTACACCTTCTTCTGGGGCATGGGCGTGCTGCTGCTTTGGGGCGCCGTGATCCTGGCCATCTGGAGTGCCGTTTCCTACTTCCACGGGTTCTGGAAGGTGGTGGGTCCGCGCATCATGGCGGAGAATGGTCGCCTGACTCACCCTGAGGACTCCGAATGATCCGCAAGCATCTGGTCGCCGGCTTGTTTACCCTCCTCCCGATGGTGGTGACGCTCTGGATCCTCGTGGGCATCTTCAACGCCCTCGTGGGGATCTTCCAGGTGCCGCTCACCTGGCTGTCTCACCAGGCCCACCTGGGGGCGCCGCCTGCCTGGGCCCTGACCATCCTGTCGGCCCTGGCCACGCTGCTGCTCCTGGTGGCCGCAGGTGCCCTGGTGAGCAACTTCCTGGGCCGGCGGCTGCTCAAGTGGCTGGATGAGGTCATGCTCCACATCCCCGTGGTGAAGACCATCTACGGCGCCACCCGACAGCTCATGGGTGCCATCCAGTCCGGCCAGGGCGGCAGCTTCAGTGAGGTGGTGATGGTGGAGTGGCCGCACCCCGGCGCCTTCACCCTGGGCTTTGTGGCCAGCCGGGACTGCTCCTGGGCCCATGCCGATGCCCACACCATGGTCGCCGTCTATGTGCCCACCGCCCCCAACCCCACCTCGGGCTACGTGGTCATGATGGACGCCACCAAGGTGCGCCCCATGAACCTGACTGCGGACCAGGCCCTCACCTGGGCCGTGAGTGGTGGCGTTGTCGTGCCCACCCCGACGCCCCGCCCCTGAACATCTCCCGGGGCCGCCCGGCAACCAAGGAACTGCTCATGGCCGTGCTGGTGTGGAATCCCAAGTGGGAAACAGGCTACCCGTTGATCGATGAGCAGCACCGGGAGCTGTTCCGGCGCCTGGATCTCCTCATGGAAGCCGTCCCCGCCGGCAACCCCGAGGCCGTTGCCCAGGACCTCCTGCCCTACCTGATGGACTACGTGGATTCGCACTTCGCCGACGAAGAGGCCCTCATGGTGGCGGCGGGGTATTCCATGGTGGATGCCCACCGGGCCCTCCATCGGGGCATGCGAGTGGAAGTGACCAGGCTGCTGGAACGGGTGGCCCTGGAGGGCCTGGAAGCCATGGGGCCCGTCCTGGAATGGCTGCTGGCCTGGCTGGTGCAACACATCGACAGCGAGGACCGGCGGTTTGCCAATCAGCTGCAGCGGACGGCCCAGATCCAGGCCAAGGGCACGCCGTGAGCGAGCCGGGGGGTCTGGCGGGCCGCCGCATCCTGGTGACCGGGGCCGGCAGCGGCATCGGCCGGGCTGCCGCTCGGCTGTTCCGGGACCGGGGCGCTGACCTGGTGCTGGCGGGCCGGCGCCTGGAGGCCCTGCGCGAGACCCTGCCCGATGCCCTCTGGATGCCCCTCGACCACACGGATGACGCTGCCGTCGCGGCCTTCGCCCGGGAGTGTCCCCCGCTGGACGGCATGTTCCTGGCGGCGGGTGCGCTGCTCACCGGCTCCGTGGCCACCACGTCCCTGACCGACTTTGATGCCATGCTCGCCGCCAACCTGCGGGGCCCCTGGCTCCTGGCCCACCATCTTGGGCCGCAGCTGAACGCTGGCGCCAGCGTGGTGCTGGTGGGCTCCAACATCGCCCTGCGGGCCATCCCCGACAGCGCCGCCTACAGCGTGGCCAAGGCCGGCGTCCACATGCTGGCCAAGGTGCTGGCCCTGGAGTGGGCCCCCCGGGGGATCCGCTGCAATGCCATCGCCCCCGGTCCGGTGCACACGGCCATGGTGGATGGTCGCCTCGCCGCCAGCGCCGATCCCGAGGGGGACCTGGCCAACCTGGCCAAGGTGAACCCCCTGGGGCGCCTGGGCCAGGAAGCCGAAGTCGCCGCCCTCGCCGCCCACCTGCTGAGCCCCGAGAGCGCCTGGACCACCGGCACCGTCATCCCCATCGACGGCGGGGCTGACGCGGTGTATTGACATCGCCTGCGCCAAGGCATAAAGATTCCTGGCGGAGAGCTTTTCTCTGGGTTCATCCGGGAATTCCGGGAAAAAGAACTGCCAACCACAGAGAACGCAGAGAGCGCAGAGGCGCGCCGACCCACCGTGCATGG
>CAIRQL010000239.1 GCA_903880675.1 uncultured Holophagaceae bacterium
AGGCCGCGCTCTTCTGCGACACGAATGGCCTGGTGGGGAGGCATCAAGCCCAGCTGCTCGCCATCTTCTGAGATGACGCGGACCTCAAGGGCCCGGATGCCGTCGTTGATGCGGGTCTCGTTCGGACGAATGGTTCCTCCCCTAGGTGTACAAGGACAAAAAGTCTATCATTCGACTGCTATCTAGCCAAGCACGGAAAACAAGGTCAACGCTGGCGGTCCCGGATCTCGGTGGCCAGAGACTGGAGGAAGGTGGCCAGCGGCTGTACGCCGAGGTCCCCCCGATGGCGGTGGCGAACAGACACGGTGCCGGCCTCGGCCTCGCGGTCCCCGATCACCAGCATGTAGGGCACCTTGGCCAGCTGGGCGTCGCGGATCTTGGCCTTGAGGCTCTCGTTCCGCAGGTCCAGGTCGGTCCGCAGGTTCAAGGCCTTGGCCTGGGCCGCCGCCTCGGTGGCGAAGGCATGGGCGCGGTCCGTGATGGGCAGGAAGGCCACCTGGACGGGTGCCAACCAGGCGGGGAAGGCGCCGGCGGTGTGCTCCACCAGGATCCCCATGAAGCGCTCCAGGCTGCCCAGGATGGCCCGGTGCAGCATGATGGGCTGCCCCTCCCCGCCGTCGGGACGGGTGAAGGTGAGCTCGAAGCGCTCCGGCAGCATGTAGTCCACCTGGAGGGTGCCCAGCTGCCAGGGCCGCTTGAGGGCATCGAGGATCTGGAACTCGATCTTCGGACCATAGAAGGCACCCTCACCCGGGTTCAGGGTGTAGGGCATCCCGGCCTCATCCAGGGCCTCGGCCAGGGCCTTCTCGCCGGCATCCCAGACCTCGTCTGAGCCCAGGCGCTTCTCGGGCCGGGTGCTCAGGGCCACCCGCATCCCTTCGAAGCCGAAGGTGTCATAGACCTCGGTGAGCAGGGCCAAGAAGGCCGCCATCTCGGTCTTGATCTGCTCAGGCGTGCAGTAGATGTGGGCATCGTCCTGGCAGAAGGTGCGCACCCGGGTCAGGCCGTGGGTCACGCCGCTGCGCTCGAAGCGATGCAGCCGGCCGAAGTCCGCATAGCGAACCGGGAGATCCCGGTAGCTGTGTTTGTGGCTGGCGTACATGAGGCAGTGGCCGGGGCAGTTCATGGGCTTGACGGCGTACTCCCGCTCTTCGGCGGTGGTGAAGTACATGTTCTCGGCATAGTTCTCGTAGTGGCCGCTGGTCTTCCAGAGCGCCACATCGAGGATCTGCGGGGTGATGACCTCGCTGTAGCCGTACTTGAAGTACAGCTCCCGGATGTAGGTCACCAGCTCGTTGTAGATCGCCGTGCCCTTGGGATGGAAAAAGGGCGAGGCGGGCGCTTCCGGGTGGAAGGTGTAGAGGCCCAGCTCCTTGCCCAGCTTGCGGTGGTCCCGGGCCTTGGCCTCCTCCAGCCGCTTGAGGTGCTCGTCCAGCTCCTTAGGGGAGTGGAAGGCCGTACCATAGATGCGGCTCAGCATCTGGTTCCGCTCGTCGCCCTTCCAGTAGGCCCCAGCGATGCTCAGGAGTTTAAAGGCCTTGAGCTTGGCCGTGCTGGGTACATGGGGGCCGCGGCACAGGTCATAGAAGTCGCCCTGCCGGTAGCCACTCACCACATCGCCCTGGGGGATGCTGGAGACAATCTCCACCTTGAGGGGTTCGCCCTGCTCGGTGAAGCGGGCCACGGCCGCGTCCCGGCCCAGGTCCTCGCGCCGCACCTCGATGCCTTCGGCCACGATCTTCCGCATCTCGGCCTCGATGCGGGGCAGGTCCTCGGGGGTGAAGGGCTTCTCCACCCAGAAGTCGTAGAAGAACCCGTCCTCGATGACCGGCCCGATGCCCACCCGGGCATCCGGGAAGAGCCGCTTGACCGCATGGGCCAGGAGGTGAGCGGTAGAGTGCCGGACCAGCTCCAGGCTCTCGGGGGTTCGGTTGGTGACGATCTCCACCCGGGAGCCGTGCACCAGGGGGGTATCCAGGTCCAGCAGCTTGCCATCCACACGGATGGCGAGGGCGGCGTCCAGGAGTCGGGCTCCGATGCCTCCGGCCAGGTCTGCTCCGGTGGCACCCTCGTCCAACTGACGCAGGCTGTCATCGGGAAGGCGGACCTCAATGGACATGGGCTCCTCGGCTTAGGTGAAAATTGAATTGTTAAACAACTCCGGGCCATCTGTGTGATGGCCCGGAGGGGATATTAACGTCGCAGCGACCTACTTTTCCACTCCTGTACAGAGCAGTATCATCGGCCCTCCAGGTCTTAACGGCCGTGTTCGGGATGGGAACGGGTGTGACC
>CAIRQL010000240.1 GCA_903880675.1 uncultured Holophagaceae bacterium
GGGACTGAGCAACTGAAGTTGCAGTCCTCGATCCAGAGCAGCACCCGGAGCGCAGGCCGTAGGCCGGAGCGCAGGGTGCTGCTCTGGATCGGCCGTTTTTCGCGACTGGGGTTCAGCCCTGGGGGTCGCGCAGGGAGACGCCGTTGATCCGGACCGTCTTGCAGCGGTGCCGCAGGCGGCTCAGCAGCGCCTCAACCAGCCCCGGGTTGCCCAGGAAGTTCTGCCACTCCGGGAAGTCCAGGTTGGTGGTGATGATCGTGGGCAGGCGGTTGTAGCGCTCTTCCATCAGCTTGAAAAAGATGTTGGTTTGCTCTGGCTTGATATTCAGATATCCCAGCTCGTCGATCAGCAGTACCGGAATCCGGGACAGGTGGTCGAGCAGCTTGCGAGATGAGCGATCCGCCAACGAGGCATACATCTCGTCGAACAGGTCCTGGGCGCGGATGAACAACCCCCGGTGGCCGTTCTGGAGGGCCTTGAGCAGGATCCCCGAGGCCAGCCCGGTCTTCCCAACACCGGTTGGGCCGATGAACACGATGTTCTCGGCCTTGGCGATGAAGTCCAGCTCACTGAAGGAACGGATCTGGCGCTGGTTGACCTCGGGCTGCTTTTTGAACGGAAAACTCTCCAGGGTCCAACTCTCCGGTAGCCGCGCCTGGCGGATCCGATAGGCCAACGCTGACTCCTGACGGTTGTGCCACTGCGCCCGGAGCAGCCGGGCCAGGAATTCCTCGTAGGAGGGCTGCTCCTTGGCCGCCTCTACGAGCTCCTGATCCAGGATCTCGGCCATCCGGCCCAGGCGCAGGTTCTTGAGTAGCTGCTCGAGATCATCCTTCATGGCGCACCTCCTATGCGCCACCCTACGGGCGGCCCCTGCGGGGTCGTGGCGCTCCGCTCATGCTTCACGCTCATGGGTGTCCTCCTCGGGGTCATGGCCGGGGTCGCCGAGAGCGTTTCCCAGCACGAAGTAGTCCTTAGCGATATGCCTGAGCACCATCCGGTCGAGCCGGTCCAGGTCGAATAGCCCATACTCCTGGGCGGTCTGGATCGCTGCCAGCAGCGGCGCTCGCGGGTAATCCCGGACCATGGCCATCAGCCGCCGGAGCATCCGCAGGGTTCGGCCCGGATGACGGGTTCGGAAGGCTGCCACGTACTCGCCGAGGGCTGGCTCGGTCAGCAGCAACTCCTCCTCCTCTGGCATGGTGGCCCTCCTCGAGCGACCTTGGCCCCGCGGCGGCCGGTGCTCCGGCGACATCACCCGCTGGTGGAGAGCCTCCATCACCTTGGTGTGGGTGGCCACCTCCCTGTGGGCATCAAAGACCTCGATCCGATCCTTGGTCTCCCGGATTTCCAGCCGCCTCCCGATGAGGGTGTAGGGCACGGAATAGCGGTTGCTGCCGACACTGACGAATCCTTCCACATCCGCTATCCGGTGGTGGAGCTGATAGACAGTGGGGACCCAGATCGGCAGCGGCTTGAGGTGGACCCGCTCCTGGAGGAACAACTCCCTGGGGCTGGCCTGCAGGCTCCGTTTGCGGGTGGCGTTCACCTTCTCGCACCAGGCCCGGGCCTGCTGGTTCAGGTCTGCGAAATCCCGGAATTCCCGGCCGGCCAGGAAGTTGTTCTCGATATGGTCAAACGGCCGCTCCACCCGGGCGCTGCGGTTGGCATCCCCGACCCGATGCGCCCGGAACTGGAACCCGAACCGCTCGCCGAAGGCCACCATCTCAGGCACGGCGATCATGTTGGCCCCCGTGCCCTGCTGGACCACGACGTGGGTGTTGTCGATCATGCAGCGCCCACAGGCGCCACCAAAGAACTCCAGGGCCTCGGTGAGGAACACCTTGGCCCAGAACCGATTGAAGGTCGGGTAGTACTGGTGGAACAGCATTCGGCTGTGGCAGAGCACGAGACTGGCGTCCTGGAGAAGGAGCACCTTGTCGTTGATCCGCACCCGGTGCGGAGAGGTGTCGTGCTGCATCTCCTCACCGGGTTCGAAGTGGTACTGCCCCGCCGGCTTGGGGGGCTCGAAACCGATCCCGTGGCGACGGCAGAACCCGGTCAGGGCCTGGTAGGACAACACCGCACCGCGGTCGAGCAGCTTCTCATGGACGCGGATCAGGTTCCCTTTGCAGGCCGGGAGCAGAGCCAGGATCTCCTCCTGATGGGCCTCTGCCTTTTCTGGACGCAGGAACTCGGGGACCGCAGGGCTGCCCACAGCCAGCACACGGTTCACCGTATCCCTGGAAACCCCAACGGCACGGGCGATGGCGCGAATCGAATGCCTCTGCTGGCGGAGCACCAGGATGGCGCTCCGGATTGACTGGTCAAGCATGGGGCAGGTCCCTTTCGCTTCGCTGGAACAGGGCCTGGCAATCCAGGATGGTCTGCCGCAGGGCTGCGCTGGCTTCCTGGACTTCTGCGGGCGAGCGGTGCAGCAGGAAGATGGTGCCATTGCGCAGGTGCAGCCGAGCCCGGCGGGCGATGGCAGACAGGGTTCCCAGGTCCTCCAGCCAGAGATGGAACGGACCCCGCAACTGCTCTGGCGCCTCCACCGCCCGCAGGCTGCGGAGAAAGAGCACCGGATCGGCCAGCAGTCGCTCCCGGGCCTCAGGCTTGCCCTGCTCCCAGCCGGCCTTCAGTGCCACCGCCTCGCGAGTGGTGAAGGTTGTCTTCACCAGAGCGTTGCAGAGCCGCAGGCAATCCCGGCGGTTGGCGCGCGCCAACGGCACCAGAACCTTCATCGCAGTGTGGGCGGAGAGCCGGCCAAACCGCACATGCTCCTGCACCGCACTGGGCAGTTCCTGGACCAGTGCCAGTCGGCGGGACACCCAGCTCGCGGTCCGGTCAAAGCGCCGGGCCAGTTCCTCAGGGGGAATCCGAAACCGGTCCCGCAATTCGCGGAGGAACCACGCCTGCTCCAGGGGGCCATCCGGCTCCGCAGTGCGCATCATCCGCTCCAGCAGCAGGGCGTCGGCCTCGTCCAGGTCCCAGAGCGTGGCCTCGAGCGTGTCCTGCTTCAACCGCCGCAGCGCCCGAAACCTCTTGTAGCCATCCAGAAGGACATAACGGTCCTGGCCCAGGGCCAGCACCACCACCGGGACCTTCTGGCCGTTGTCGGCCAGGGCCGCAAGGAGCTGCCGCTCTGCCTGGGGGTTGTGCCGGCGCAAATGCTCGTAGCGGAGATCGAGCTGGTGGAACTCCAATTCCATGGCGGCACCCGGCAGGTTGGTTCGGGAACAGCCTATGGATGACCAGGGCGGAAACCTATCGCGTCTCGCGCCGGGTCAAGGAGGACTTTGTTGTAAACCAATTCCTTTCAAATAGCTGGAGCGGTATCGCGTCTCGCACCCCTTGGAGGAGGACTTTCGCGCTACCTCCCCATATTCATTGCTTTAGGCGGGTATCGCGTCTCGCGCCACCTGGAGGAGGACTTTCCCCGTTTCCTCCACCAACACCGCCACCTTCAACCCGACCTCGTCCTTGGCAATGGCCCAATCGATCAGGTTCAGGGGGTCAGGTTGTCGCCCCCGCTGCTCTGGGGGATCGTCCTTCACCAACCTGGTCACCAGCCGGGTGTGCTGGTCGTAGCCGGGATTCCTGTCGTGCCATTTGGCGCAGGCCCGCCGATGCCACTCTTTCTTGCAGGCAGCCAGGCCACAGGTGTGCTGGCGCTCCCCCTGTCTGGCGTTGGGATAGAACCACTTTCCGCACACCCCGCAAGGCCGGTTCCGCGCCATGGCTGGCCTCCTGGATATCCAAGCCTGCCCGATGGCCTGACGCTAAACCTAGCAGGGCCAGGGTGGCCGATTCTGGAGAGCAGCCAGCCTCAGTTAGCGGAAACCGGAGAAACCAGCAGCAGGTGGCCTACTTTTGGAGAGCAGACACCTGACGATTCTGGAGAGCGTTGAAGGCCGGTTCTAGCCAGGCGAAGCAGGACCAGAACAGGGACCCCATCCACAGGTCGGCCTACGGGATGGAGGAGGCCGCGACTTCCCGCGGCATCAGCCGCACGGCGATCTACCTCCTCCGCAAGGAGGGGAAACTTCAGGTGGTTCGCATCGGTAGGCGCACTTTGGTCCCGGTCGGGGAGGTAGATGCCCTGATGGCCCGCCTCCAGGGCCTCGAGCCCTGGGTGGCCTAACCCTGCCCGACCTGCACATGCGCTCGAGCACAAAATGACTTTAAGTTTATTCATATCTATTGTAAAGAACGCATCACTGTCGCTTCCCCCTATCCCGAAGATCACAAACAGGAGCACCCCATGCTTTATCAGGCAATCCCGAACGCTGGACCTCTATCCACCTTCGACTTCAGAGGTGAGCGTGTCCGCGTGACCATCCTTGATGGCGACCCCTGGTGGGTCGCCGCCGATGTCTGCTCTGTGCTGGACATCAGTAACCCGACCATGGCGCTGGAGCGCCTCGATTCTGATGAGAAGGGCACCCTCAGTTCAACTGAGGGTGGTCCTGCTCGGCGCACCATCAACGAACCCGGCCTTTACTCTCTCATTCTTGGGAGTCGGAAGTCCCAGGCCAAGGCATTCAAGCGGTGGATCACCCACGAGGTCATCCCTGCCATCCGAAAGACCGGGCGGTTCTCTGTCGCGGCCGAGTCGGGGGCCCAGCATCTCGCGGACCTCTCCAAGACCGAGACGCTCCGGCTGGCCCTCGCCATTGCCGACGAGCGGGATGCCCTCAAGGCCACCATCGGCGTTCTGGCACCAAAGGCCAGTGGTCTGGACCGCATTGCGGCGGCCGATGGGTCCCTCTGCATCTCCACCGCTGCCAAGTGCCTCAAGGTCCCGCCGAGCCTCCTGTTCCGGTTGTTGTTCACGAAGGAGTGGATCTTCCGGCGCCAGAAGTGCGCCCCCTGGACCGCATACCAGGAGCGGATCGACTCGGGGATGATGGCCATGAAGGTTGCGACCCTTACCCGTTCCGATGGATCCAAGCGGGTGTTCGAGCAGGCCGTCATCACCGCTAAGGGCCTCGCCAAACTGGCGAAGGTGGTGGGCGTGGAGAGGGCCGACTCATGACCAGTGGAGCCTTCGGGCCGTTCGTCCAGTTGTATTGCAAGGAAGTTCTCGGCGACGCCAAGATCCGTTCCTTGAAGGAGGACCAGCTTGGCCGGTGGGTCATTTACCTCTGTGTCATGCAGGAGAACGAGGGCCGTCTCCCAAAAGATGCGGCTCTACTAGCCCGTTGCTGTCGTCTAGATAAACGCAAAGTGAACGGGGACCTTCTCTGGCTTCCGTTGTTCTTCTCGACCTCTGAGTGTGGTCAGTTTTTTCGCTCAGAACGCCTCGAACGCGAGAGCGCAAAATATCGGAAGAAGGTTGATATTGCTCGCAACAACGGCAAGAACAGGACCCACGATATAGGGGACGGCCAAGAACCTTCCGGTGCCCTAGTTGCGAACCCCGAAATAGGGGGGGGGGACCCCCCCCGAAATGGGGGTGTAACTCTAACTCATAAAGAAATAACCCCTAAGCCCCCTTCGGGGTCTGCGGGTGGTGGTGGCAGGAAGGCTCGGAAGGCGAAGGAGACAACCCCCATCTCCCTCGAGATCCCCCCCGCCATCGTGGAGGCCGTAAACGCCGTTCTCGTGGCATGCCCGAAGGAGCAGCCCCGAGGAAAACAAATCGGCGCCCGCATCCGGCTCGACCCTGGCCTTCTCGCCGACCGCTTGGAGGCCCTCATGCACAGAGCCCCGGCGGCACTGGACCTTTCGCTCCTCCAGGAATGCTGGCTGGCCTACTTGGCCTCCGCCCCCGAGACCGTGAAGGCTCCGCAGTATTTCTTCGGCTCCAAGGCGGACCAGGATGCCAACGGTGCCAACTGGCATCCCTGGGCCAGGCAGGTGTTCCGCAAGCGGAATGCAGCCTCCGTGGCCTCAGCCCCTGCCCTTGCCGTCTAACCCGCGGGCTGTGATGGCCCTTCTCGGAGATGTCCCCATGATCCATGTCCACGACCTTGAGGCCGCATTTGTTGGCGCCCTCATTGCCCAAATCGGCGAGCCAGAGGCCCGTTTCACCATGGAGGACTTCGACCCCGGGTCCATGTCCGGCTTCGTTGGCCGCTCCGTCGTCCAGACCCTGTCTGGCCTCGTCAGCGACCGCGGGATGGGGCTCACCCCTGCCGAGGCCCGCCGGGTGCTCTACGCGGGCCTCAGCGCACAGCCGGAGGCCATCGAGTGGCTCATGGGACTGGACCAGAAGGCCGGTGAGTCTGCCGACCTGTCCAAGCTGGCCCGGCAAATCACCATCCATCGCGTGGCCCAGGAGGCCGAGGCCGTTTTCCTGTCCGCCAGGATCGACCCAGACAATCTCGACGAGGACCTCAGCAGGGTGCTCTCGGAGGTCGCGGTGCTGCTCTCCCGGGTGGCCGATGAACGCTACAAGGTCGAGACGCTGTCGCCCTACCTCCGGGCCTACGAACAGGGCGAGCCCGTCATCCCCAAGGCCCTGTCTGAGTCGGTGGTGGTGTTCGGTGTGCCCGAACTCGACGACCCCGACACGGGCATCATTACCGCCCGCGGTGGCCTGGGCGTGATCGCGGCCCCCCCCACCTGGGGCAAGTCGGTCATGGTGTCCCAGCTTGCCGGGCAGACCGCCCTGGCCGGGCGCCATGTCCTGGTGGCCTCGCTGGAGCAGGGCCGGGCCCAGGTGGCCATGCGCTCCATCGCTTCGTTGGTCCAGGACTTCAAGAGCCGGGTCAAGAATGGCGGCTACACCCGCAAGGTGGCCCAGCCGATACGCGACGCCGCCGAGCGGATCCACCTTCTGTCCCCGGGGTCGGGCACGCCCTGGGTTGCCATCGAGGCCGCGGCCCGCAACCTGCACCGCCGGGGCAAGCTGGATGTGCTCGTGGTGGACTACTTCACCCTCATGGAACCGCCCCAGATCGGGAAGCAGTTCAGCAGCGCCGCGATGTATGGCGCCATCTCGAAGGCCGGGAAGCGTCTGGCCCACGAACTCTCGATCGCCGTCATCTTCGTCGCGCAGTTCAGCCGCCAGATGCGCGAGATCGACCAGGAGCCGATCCCTTCCGACCTGAAGGAGACGGGCCAGCTTGAGCAGGACGCCGACTGGGCCCTGTTCATGTGGCAGGCGTCGCGGAAGCTGTCGCTGCTCCCGAAGGCCCACCCGGGCAACCGCGTCAGCAGCTACAAGAAGGCCAAGAACCGTTGGGGCCCGGTGGACTTCTCCGGCGATGGCCTGTTCCTGGAAATCGACCCCACGCGGGACCTCATCCTGCCCTATGTCCGCACCACCGACGGCAGCGACGCCTCAGCTGTAGGGGGTGGGTATGACCGCCTCTAATCCACTCCTCGACTGGGCCCTGGACCACATGGCCCTCGGCTACTGCCCTGTGCCCACCGTCAGGGGCGGGAAAGGGGCCTGCGTGCCCTGGAAGCCCTACCAGATTGCCCGACCTACCATGGACGAACTGGAGGCGTGGTTCCCTGCCCTGCTGGCCGCCGAGCGCAACCTGGCCCTGGTGACCGGCGCCTTCCACGGGCATGTGGTGGTGGACGCCGACGACGAGGAGGCCGTGCGCTTCGCCCGGCTGCAGTTCGGGCCCACGCCCTACCGGGTCCAGACCCGCCGCGGGCAGCACTTCTACTACCGGCACCCCGGCTGTGGCATCCATGTGCAGACCAAGGCCCGGGTGTTCGGCGAGAAGGGCCCGGCGATCGATGTCCGCGGGGATGGGGGGATGTGCACCGGCCTGGGCTCCACCCACGCCTCGGGGTTCGTCTACGCCCTGGTCCCGGGCGCCGAAATGCTTTCCGTGTCCGACCTCCCACTGTTCGACCCGTCGTGGATCCCGCGGGCCGAGCCGATCCAGGCCCCGGTTCTGGACCGCTCCCTCGGGGGCCTCCAGCGTGCCGAGCGGTATCTGGCCGCCTGCGAGGGCACCGGCCAGGGCGGGCGCAACGACAACACCTTCCGCGTGGCCTCGGCCGTGGTGCGGGACTTCGGCCTGTCGTTCGAGCAGGGCTGGGCCCTCATGTCGGGTTGGAACACCGAGAAGAACGACCCGCCCCTGGGCGAGAACGACATGCGGATCATCGTCCAGTCGTGCCTCAGTTCGGGTAAGAGGCCGATCGGTGGCCGACTCAATGAACCAGCACCTGTCCAGAGATGGAACCCACTGGACCGATTTCCAGCCTCCCGGCCCTGAGCGGTCGTTGACGCCAACTATCGAAAGGTAGATCCATGACACCCAAGCATTCACCGACCAAGCAAAAGCCCCGCGGGCAGGCATCTCATGCCAAAACCCGTGCTCGCATTGATATGGCGCGGAGGTGGTATATCCAGGCCATTATTCCGGCCGAGGCTGATCGGAATGAAGTCAAACAGCCATCACTGGACGCTGTGGCCCAGGCCGTGGGTCTGCCGCTCGTTACGATCCACCGCCGGTCGCAGCAGGAGGGGTGGGTCGAGCAGAAGGAGACCTTTGCCAAGTTGACCCTGAGGGCTGAGAACCAACGCCTCGTTCGCACCCTCGCGGATCAGCATGCTCGGTCCCGCGCCGCCTACTTTCGCTCCTCCCTACGCCTACAGTCCGCAGTCGAGAGGAAGCTCAGCCAGGAGGGGGAAGTGCTCGACATGGCCGATCTTTCTGCTGCGGGGTCGGCCCTGGCCAAGGCCCAGAAGATTGCGGACACAGCATTTCTTGGCCCCCTGAATAACCAGAAGGACCCCGATGAGGAGGCCCCAAAGGTTTGTGGTGGCTGGCCAGCAGTGTCTGGGCGCCTCCCCCCAGCCCTGCAGGATTATTTTGCCAAGTTAGATGAAGAGAGTGAGGCAAGGAGCAACGCAGCCAGGGGCCTCTAGGGACCCTGAGCTAGGTGGTGTCCCAAAGTGTTGCAAAGCGTTGCAATAATATTGTTTTTGCCGTATTATTCTAATTATATTGTATATGGATCAACCACTTTCAAGACGCTTACCTGTTTTGTATTCAGCAAGGCAGGCCGCCAAGAACCCCGGCGCCTACAGCCCCTCCGCTGGCAAACCGACCATCGTCGCCACGGCCCTTGCTGACCGCGGGTTCCCGGTGTCCTTCTATGCCCCGCGGCCCCTGCTGTTTGCCGAACTCTGCCGGGCCCACTCCTCCACCTATGTGGAGGGCATCCTCTCTGGCCGGGAGCAGAACGGGTTCGGGAACCGGGACAAGGCCGTGGCCGCCAGCCTGCCCTATACCTCCGGGTCCATGCTGGGCGCTGCCCTGGCGGCCCGGCCCAACATGCCCGCCTGCTCCCTCACCAGCGGCTTCCACCACGCCATGTGGGACACCGGGGGCGGCTTCTGCACCATCAACGGCCTCATGGTGACCGCGGCGGCGCTGCTCGAAATGGGCAAGGCCGAGCGCGTGGCCATCCTCGATCTGGACGCCCACTATGGCAACGGGACCGACGATATCCTCCGGCACCGGGCGGACCTGGCCCCCAGCATCATCCACCGGACCATGGGCGGTTCTGGTTCCCGGCATGGCCACTACATCGCCAAGCTGCAGGCGTTCTTGGCTGACATTTCGGACTTTGAGCCGAGCGTCATCCTCTACCAAGCGGGCGCGGATCCACACGAGGACGACCCCCTGGGCGGCTACATTTCGACCGAGGAAATGCGGGAGCGGGACCGGATGGTGTTCGAGTTCGCGGAAGGTGAGGGGATCCCCCTGGCCTGGAACCTCGCGGGCGGCTACCAGAAGGGCGGCGTCACGGGTATCGACCCGGTGCTGGCCCTGCACCTGAACACCTTCCGCGAGGCGTGCCGGGCCTACGGCCTGCCCATCCCGGCGGAAATGGCCGTCCCTGCCTCGGCGCGTTCACGGTCGTCCTGGTGGGACGAGCCTGTGGACGATGTCCCCATGCTGCGGGGGCCCGAACGCTCCAAGGATAGTTACCGTGAGGTTGGGCGCCGATACAGCCAGCGGAGCCTGTTCAACGAGAAGTGGTAGCGGCTAGACGCCTGCTGGCCGAGGACCATAGAGGCGGGTGAGTCCCTCCACTGAATATCCATCCTTCAGGAATTTCTCCCACATGCACCTATTGAAACCCTCGGGGTCCGCGGGTTCGTCGTCGCCGAAGAAGTCAGAGTCTTGCTTTTTACCGTCCTCGTCGAGGTAGAAGCCTTCGTATGAAGGAGTATATGGGTCATAGTCATAGATACTGGAAGGCCGCATTGCTTTGGGCGTCAGTCTGCGCAGGAGTTCGCGCTGGGGCGATGTCACACCCAGGCCGGGTCCCGAGAAGTCTTGGGCCATGGTGATGATCTTGGCCATCCCATGCCATCCGTGGACCTGAGCCCACATGGCGCAGGCCAGGAAGCCCGCCTCTCGCCTGGGCGTCAGGTCCAGGTAGAGCACATCGCTATAGGGTTGGCGGAGGGTTCTGTAGATGTCCGCCAGGGTCCGCTTTACCTCAGCTAGCCGAACGGTCCTCCCGGGGAATTCGCCTGATGGCAGGTAACTGAGTCCGCGTCCCGTGTCTGAGACCATCTTTTCGATTTCCGGCCATGCAGAGGGCGTGTATGACTCCTCCCCCGCCTGGCCGATGGGAAGGACGAGGCGACTCCACCCGAACCAGGGCACTTGGTCCTGCCCTATCTGGTTCCGACTGGATTCACTGCTCAGCGAATGCGCCAATTGAGCATATTCTTCGTGTACCCGATAGAAATAGCCCTTGGCTTGGAGGTCATTGACGGCCTGGATGATGCCCTGGAGCCAATCGGAGTAGGCGTCGAGCGATGGGCACGGATTGAGGGGGATTCCCACGACGAGGCTGCTCTTGATCTTGGGATCGCCCCAGAAGTCGATCCTTTGGAAAGTGAGCGCAGATTTTGTCATGGTTGCCCTTTGGACTGGTGACGCTCGGAGCGAAAACGAATCGGGGTCCGACAGGCTCCTGGCATCCAGTGCAATGACAGGTTACGGCGATCAATTGGTCAA
>CAIRQL010000241.1 GCA_903880675.1 uncultured Holophagaceae bacterium
CCTTCATCCCCTTAATCCCTGTTTCTTATTGCTTTATTAACAGGGATGCAGGGGATGAAGGGGATGGGCCTCTCCAGGTTGGGGAGTCCTGCCTAGACCTGTCCAGCCTTTGGCGAGCACCCCGCCAAAGCGCGAAGAACCCATTTTTTTGCCCTGATTTGCGCCGTTACCACGCCGTTACCTCATCGGGGCCACGACGAAGCCCAATCGGGCAGGGACGGCCAGGCCAGCAAGCCACTCTGGGGGTGCAGGCAGGATGCAGCGAAGCGCCTTCCCCACCCGGTTCAAGGCCCCAACCCACTGGCTCGGTCGACGAGCCTGGTCTTTGTCCTTTCCCCATTCAGTGTCTTGACCCTTTGTTTCACCTATCCACCCTACCGGCCTCGATTTGCGCTTGGAGGCCCTCATTCGACCGGGGGGCACCATATCCCTGGCAGTTCCCTCCTTTTCACTGGACCACGGCACAGAACCCAGGTCAGTATGGGGCGCTTGCATCCCCAGGCTGACTCCGAGGAAGACCCATGACCGACCTGTATGAAAATCCAATGGGCCTGATGGGTTTTGAGTTTGTCGAGTTTGCCTCCCCGACGCCCAATCTGCTGGAACCCCTGTTTGAAATGATGGGCTTCAGTCTCGTCGCCAGGCACCGATCCAAGGATGTGCTGCTCTATCGTCAAGGCCTGATCAACTTCATCGTCAACCGGGAGCCCAAGAGCCTCGGGGGTTACTTCTGCAATGAGCATGGGCCGTCTGCCTGTGGTCTGGCCTTCCGCGTCAAAGATGCGCACAAGGCCTATTTCCGAGCGCTGGAGCTGGGTGCCCAACCCATCGACATTCCCACCGGACCCATGGAGCTCAAATTGCCAGCCATCAAAGGCATCGGAGGGGCCCCGCTCTACTTGATCGATCGCTACGAAGACGGCAGATCCATTTATGACATTGATTTCGAATTCATCGACGGCGTGGATCGTCGGCCGAAGGGCCACGGCCTTAAGCTGGTCGATCACCTGACCCACAATGTCTATCGTGGCCGGATGGGGTTCTGGGCCTCTTTCTACGAGCGTCTCTTCAATTTCCGAGAGATCAGACACTTCGACATCAAAGGGGAGTACACCGGCCTCACCTCCAAGGCCATCACCGCCCCCGACGGTCAGATCCGGATCCCCTTGAATGAAGAAGCTTCCAGGGGTGCCGGCCAGATCGAGGAATTCCTGATGAAATTCAATGGCGAAGGGATACAGCACATCGCTCTACTCAGCGACGATCTTCTGGCCAGCATCGACGGGCTGCGCGCAGCGGGCATCCCACTGATGACGGCACCGCAAGCAACCTACTATGAAATGCTCGAGGAACGGCTCCCCGACCATGGTGAGAACGTGCAAGAGCTGCAGGTCCGGGGCATCCTGCTGGATGGCAGCACCCAGAACGGAAGGCGCCTCCTTCTGCAAATCTTCTCTGAAACCCTGCTTGGACCAGTGTTCTTCGAGTTCATCCAGCGCAAGGGGGATGAGGGTTTCGGCGAGGGCAATTTCAAGGCCTTGTTCGAGTCTCTCGAGCGCGATCAGATCCGTCGAGGCGTGCTGGAAACCGGGGGCTGACATGAAGGTCGAGAAAATCCACCACGTCGCCTATCGCTGCAGGGATGCCAAGGAGACAGTGCTGTGGTATCAGAAGATGCTCCACATGGACTTCGTGCTCGCCATCGCCGAGGATACCGTCCCCTCGACCAAGGAGCCTGACCCATACATGCACGTCTTCCTGGATGCCGGCAACGGCAATGTTCTCGCCTTCTTCGAACTGCCGACTCAGCCGGAGATGGGTCGCGATCCCAATACGCCGTCCTGGGTCCAGCACATCGCCTTCAGGGTAAAGGACCGGGAGGGATTACTGGCCTTCCGGTCCCATCTTGAGCACCACGGGGTTGAGGTACTTGGGGTCACAGACCATGGGGCCTTTCATTCGATCTACTTCTTCGACCCGAATGGCCACCGCATCGAACTCGCCTGTCCCGATCCTGATGAGGAAGCCATGCTCCAGCGCTTGGACGCCGTGAAGTGGGACATGCTCGAGGAGTGGTCGCGCACAAAGCGGGCGCCAAGACATGCGGCGTTCCTGCACGCGCGCGAGTTCCAGGGATGACCCGCACCATCAATGAGACGCACGACCCTGCTCTGCAAAGCTGGGTCAGCTCTGCCAACGAGCCGTCCAGCGATTTCCCGATCCAGAACCTGCCTTTCGGCCGATTTAGAAGGTCGGAGCAGGAGAAATGGAGCATGGGCGTCGCCATCGGCGACCAGATCCTGGACCTTCGGCGAGCAGGCCTTACCAGTGTCGAGGGAATGAACCAGCTGATGACCTTGAGTCTGGCCGATAGGGCAGAGCTGCGCCTCGCCTTGTCGCGCGGCCTGCGGCTGGGTAGCGTGCGGCAATCGGAATGGGAGAAGGCGCTGGTGCCGCAGTCCGAAGTTGAGCTGGGCCTGCCCTGCGAGATCGGTGACTACACCGATTTCTACTCCAGCCTGCAGCATGCCACGGCGGTCGGCAGGCTGTTCCGTCCCGACAGCCCACTGCTGCCCAACTACCACTGGTTGCCTGTGGGTTACCACGGACGCAGCTCGTCCATCTGCGCAAGCGGCCACAGCTTCCCACGGCCGATCGGGCAGACCCGGCGCCCAGGTGCCGAGATACCTGAGCTCAAGCCATCGCTCCGCCTGGATTACGAACTGGAACTCGGCATCTTCATCGGCCAGCCCAACACCCTTGGCGATCCGATAGCCCTTGCCGATGCCGAAGCCCATCTGTTTGGCCTGGCGCTCTTCAATGACTGGAGCGCCCGCGACATCCAGGCATGGGAATACCAGCCACTGGGGCCTTTCCTCTCCAAGAACTTCATGAGCACACTCTCACCGTGGATGGTGACCATGGAGGCTCTGGCCCCCTTCCGGGCGGCCTATTCCAGGCCGGAAGGTACCCCGGAGTTGCTGCCCTATCTTGATTCAGCGGCCAATCGCGAGGGCGGTGCTTTTGACATCGTCGTGGAGGTGTGGCTGCAGACGGCCAAGATGGCGGAGGTCGGCCAGCCCGCCCAGTGCCTGAGTCGGGCCAACTACCGGGGGGCCCACTGGACGCCGGCGCAGCTCGTCGCCCATCACACGGTGAATGGCTGCAACCTGCAAAGCGGTGACCTGCTGGGGACCGGCACGCTGTCGGGTCCCGAATCGCACCAGGCTGGTTCCCTACTGGAACTATCCATGGGTGGGCAGCAGCCCATCGCTCTGGCCAACGGCGAGCTGCGAACCTTCCTGGAGAACGGAGATACCGTCATCCTGCGCGGTTACTGCGAGGGTCCCGGGCGCCGGCGGATCGGCTTTGGGGAATGCAGGGGTACCGTGCTGCCACCGAGGCGGTCCTGGCCAGCGGTATGATCTTGGGCGGGACTGGTCCAATGAAGATTCCCAAAGCACCAGACACGGCCAAGCACGGCGCTGCAGCTGGGGATGCGGGACGGCCCCTGCGTCCCGACTGGACGGTCGAGCAAGGCTGGGAAACCTACACCCAAGCTGAACACGCCAGCTGGAAGACCCTCTTTGAGCGGCAGTCCCTGCTGCTGCAAGAACGCGCCAGTAGTGAATACCTGGAGGGCATGCGTGCCCTGCCCATCGGCCCAGAGGCAATCCCGGACTTCCGCATCCTGTCAGAGGTGCTTATGCGCCATACCGGCTGGCAGATCGTTGCCGTGCCCGGCCTCCTTCCCGACGAAGTCTTTTTCGAGCACCTTGCGAATCGGCGTTTCCCGGCCGGCAATTTCATCCGCCGGGCGGAGGAGCTGGATTACCTCGAGGAACCTGATGTCTTCCACGATGTGTTCGGCCATGTGCCCATGCTCATGAACCCTGTGATGGCGGAATTCATCCAGGCCTATGGGGTGGGTGGGCTGCGCGCCAAGGCACTTGGAGGTTTGCCGAATCTGGCCCGGGTGTACTGGTACACCGTCGAGTTCGGGCTTGTGGCGCAGGCTGGGGGGCTACGCATCTACGGGGCCGGCATCGCCTCGTCTCACAGCGAAAGCCGATTCAGCCTCGACGACCCGTCTCCCAACAGGATCGGCTTCGACCTTGAGCGGGTGATGCGCACGGGCTACCGAATCGATGATTTCCAGGAGACCTACTTCGTCCTCGACAGGATGGAAGACCTCCTGGACCTGGACCGCATTGATTTCGCCCCGCTCTACCCGCGCGTCAAGGCGCTGCCCGAGGTACAACCGGGCGTCCTCCTTCCCACCGATCGGCTCTTCTCCCGTGGCACTGGTGCCTATCACGCTGGGAGGCGGGCAAGGTGATCTCGCCTTTGGTGGCCAAACCCAGGTCGCACTTTCCAGCTTCACAACAGTTCTCGGGCTCCCCGCCGCGATCCACGCATTGAGGGTGCATGGGAGGCCAAGGGGCGGGTTTCCTGGAATAATGGACCCTCCTGGTGGCTCCATGATCGGCACGGGCAGGCTGTGTTTTCAGAGGATGGCGGCGGTGCTAAGCCTTCCGCTCGCCCTCGCAGCCAAGGGAGGGGGAACGACCTTCCAGTTGGTGTTTCCCGTGGACCGTCCGTCTCCAGATCAAGAGATCTGGGTTGATCTGGGAGAGGCACTTAGCTCAGACGCTGGGAAGCCCGGTCCACGGATCGGGTTCAGGAAGACCCGCTGGTCCAATCCCTATTCTTGACGCCCGGCAGGCCTGGCCTGAAGCACTGGGATGGGATCAGCGCCCCCAGACCCAGCGGAGCAAAGCAGGTCATTAGGAAAGATTTTTGAATCAATGCGGGGCAGCCCCTTGACAGCCTCCGGATGCGCCCTATTTTGTATCTGGACCGACCGGTCTACTCGAAGCCCATCAATCTATTTTAACAAGGAGTTACGAATATGCGGGTTGCGAAACACGAAGTCGAGGTCCAGCTGGAGATCCCGGGTGCTGTGCTCCGTCAGCAGAGGGGGTTTGGCAGTGTGAGTGGGTTTGATCAGATCAGCGGCGAGTGCTTCACGCTTTCGGCGGGGGTCGATACCACCCCGCTCTTCCAAGGGCTGGAAGGCAACCTCTGCCAGTGCCCTCATTGGGGGTTCGTCCTGCGCGGACAGCTCACCACCACCAATGCTGACGGTGCGAGAGAGACCGTCTACGCCAACGACCTGTTCTACTGGCCTTCAGGGCACAACGTGAAAGTCGACGTTGATGCGGAGATCATCATGTTCAGTCCCCAGCATGAGCACAGCCATGTGATCCAGCACATGATCGCGAAGGTGAAGGGATAGCCTGGGCGGTAGGAAGGTGCGGTGCCGTTGCTGGACGGTCGTAGCGTCCCAATGCGAGACTCGAAACACCCATGACACACTCAACAAAACAGCGACTGCTCAATGCGGGCCTGCCCATGCTGCTGAAGCAGGGCTACAACAATCTGGGTATCCAGGCCCTGCTGGCCGCCACCGATACACCGAAGGGTTCCTTCTACCACCACTTCAAGGACAAGGAGGACTTCGCCCTCCAGGTGATCGACCTGTACATGGGGGGGGTGCATGCGGGTCTGGATGCGTGCCTTGGAGACAAGGAGCGTGCACCGCTGGAGCGGGTCCGCCACTTTTTCGAGATGACGCAGGAACACTACCTGAGTCAAGGCTACATGGGCTGCCTGCTGGGCGGCCTCGGGCAGGAGCTGTCCGGCATCAGTGAGCTGTTCCGGAGCAAGATCGATGGGTGCTTCTCCGAAATTGCCAGGCGGATGGCCACCTGTCTGGAAGAGGCCAGGCAAGGCGGCGACCTTCCGGCCGATTCAGATGTTGGCCATCTGGCCTGCCTGCTGGTGGACTGCTGGGAAGGTGCGGCGTTGCGAAGCAGACTGCAGCGGGATGCCTCGCCACTGAACGCCATGCTCGACTTCTACTTCCGTTCAGCCGTCGGCCGATGAATCTTGCGTAAAGGGAAGACCAAGGCACAGGTTCAGTGGGTGGTTGCTGAGACCCCGACTCGAGTCAGAGGTAGGCCATGGCGTTCAGGCCCCACTCCTGGGGGTCCTCGTAGTCCACGATCTGCTCTGTTTCAGTGGACAGTTGGAGTTCGTGGGGCTGGAGGGCAATCATCCGGACGCTGTCGAAGACCGTGCGCACGGTCGGATGCAGCAAGTCCTGCCCCTGCTCCACCACCACGGCCAGACGACCCCCTGAGAGCCGGATCAGCGAGCCCACGGGATAGATGCCGAGAGTCCGGATGAACTGCTCCACCAGTTCGCCGTCCAGATGGGAGCCGCTCCATTCCAGCAGCTTTTTGAGCACCTCTGAGGGCTCCATGGCCTTGTGGTACACCCGGCTCGAGGTGAGGGCATCATAGACATCGACAATGGCGGCCATACGGCCCAGCTGAGAGATCTCCGCCCCGGGGAGGCCCTTGGGATAGCCACCTCCGCCCATTTTTTCGTGATGTTCCCCAGCGATCTGGATGACCAGTGGAGAGATGCCAGGCACCTCGTTGAGTAGTTCCTGGCTTAGTAATGCGTGGGTCTTCATCTCCGAGAACTCCGCCTCCGTGAGCCGGCCCGGCTTGTTCAGGATCTCCGTGGGGATCTTCATCTTTCCCACATCGTGGAGCAGTCCCCCCAGGCCCGCCTCATGGACCGTGGCGGCATCCATGCCCAGGGCGTTGGAAAAGGCAACCAGCAGGGCACAGATACTCACAGAGTGCTGGAAGGTGTAGGTGTCGGCCTCCTTGATCCGGCACAGGCTGAGGAGGGCGCCGGGATTGCGGAGCACCGAGGCATTGATCTCCTTTACCAGCGGCGCAGCCTTGGCCGCATCCACCTGCTTCCCGAGACGAACATCCTGGAGCAGCCCATCCATCACATCCGTGGCCTCGCCCAGGATGCGTTTGGCCGCGATGGATTCCACTCGGTGACTCACCTGGGCCGGCATGAGGGCGGCGGGTCCCGCGGCCGATTCCTTTATCTTCTGCTTCAGGGTCTGCTCGATCTGGGCCTGGGTCGGCGCCTCGGGTACATCCTCGCCCAGGCTGGTGTCGATATAGACCTCGTGCAGGCCCTGGACCTTCATCTTCTGGATCTGGCCGGGATTCCTGACCAGGAACTGCTGGCGCAGGAAGCCATGCTGTAGCCAGCCACAGTTCAGGTCATGGATATACATCCCGGTGCGGAGCTCGTCGACCTTCACTCGCTTGATTGCCATTGGGACCCGGCCCTTTCAATTCACGCGATCGAACCATAGCCCTATGAAGATGAATGTGCAGCGAGTCCTGGCGGCCCTATGCGCAGGGAAGCAGGGCGCGTCAAACTTGAAGGCAGGCCCTCTCCATTGCACCACTTACCCAAGCGTCCAGGCCCTTCTGGAAGGGGCAGTCCACGTTTAGGAAGTGGATGCCGACGCCGACCTGCCACGTACCTTCGTCGCCAGGTCGGCACCCCAGCACATGGCACACCTCCCCGAGGATGGGGGTTTTAGGCAGGTCGGGGTGCAGCAGCTGGAGGTCCTCCAGCACGGCTCCCCGCTCAAAGAGCCAGGCCTCTTGTTGCTCGATCAGGGCAAAGCAGCCCCCAGTGCTGATATTGGTGATCCCTACCTTCCCGAAGACATGTCCCTTCAGGGTGAAGGAGATCCCAAAGTCGGGCCCAAGGATGATGCGGCGCGCATCTCTTTGATCAATTTTTGCATTCATTTGAGTGCAGTCTTGGCTTCGGCACGCTGGGCGTTGCGAGTGGCCATGGGATCCAGATGCGCGCCCAAGAGTGCCTGCTGAGCCCTGGCGGATTTGCGGGCGTCCTCGAGGGACAGATCCCAGGCCGCGCCCAGCCCCATTTCGCGCGGTCGGCCGGTGACCAGATCGCGGTAGCGGAACACCCAGGACTTGGAGACGCCCTTCATGGGCGGTTTCCGAAGTGCCACCTGGAGGTAGAGGCCGCCACCATCGTCGAAGGTGCCCGGTATTTCCCACGCCTCGACCCCCGCAACCGTGAAGGGACGCTGCAGGCCTGCCCCTATGGCGTGCGGCTCATTCGGGTCGAGGGCTTGGGCGTCCTGGGCCGCCTCTGCAGAGCGACCTGAGTCACCGGGGCCCTCCAGGTCCAACGGGGGGGACTGCAGCGTAGCGCTTGTGCGGCCGATCGATGCGAGATGCTGCTGGAGCTCCACCAGGCCGAAGGGCTTGGCCACCAGGGTGACGCCGGGCTGGGTCGCGGCCAGGTCGATGGCTTCCTGATCGGCGCGGCCCGTGATCAGGAGAACGGGCAGGGTGGGCCGCAGGGCCCGCAGGCGCGGCAAGGTGCCGGTCCCGCCCAGACCGGGCATGTTGATGTCCAGGAGCACCACATCGGGCTGGAAGCCCTCATGGAGCAGCGCCAGCGCCCCTTCCCCGCTGGCGGCGATGCGGTGCGAGTGGTGCAGAGCCTGCAGCAGCTCTGCGAAGGCCCCCGTGGCCATGACGTCGTCGTCCACCACCAGCACGGACAGGGATCTGCTGGGGGTCTTGTCCGTAGCTTCCGGCCCCTGCCCAGGGAACCCGCTGGTTGGCTCGCAGGCCGGGAAGCGCAGTCTTACGCAGGTACCCTGCCCAGGCTCGCTGATGAGCTCCAACTGTCCCCGGTGGGCCTTCACGCTGCTGTGGACCAAGGCCAAGCCCAAGCCGGTGCCGCTCGCCTTGGTGGTGAAGAAGGGATCCCTTGCCTTTTGGAGGACCTCCTTGGTCATGCCCGAGCCGGAGTCCTCCACCCGGACCTCGATCCAGTGATTGTCAGCGTTCCGAGTGCGGAGGGTGAGGCGGCCCTCCTCGGGCATGGCCTCCACAGCATTGATGCAGAGGTTCATGAACGCATGGGTCAGGGCCGTAGCATCGCCCCGGATGAGGCGCAGGTCGGGGGCCAGATCCAGCTCCACATGCACCTTGGCCAGGGTGGTGTGGAGCAATAGCTGGACCTCCTCCCGGAGTATCTGGTTCAGGTCCAGGGGTAGCACTTCGAGCGGGGTCTTCCTGGCAAAGTTCAGCAGGCTCCGGACCAGCTTGCCCCCGCGTACGGCGGCATCGGAAATAACCTCGAAGGCATGGTGGGCGGGACTACCCTCGGGCTGACTTGTGATGTGGGCCGAGGCCAGACCCAGGATCGCCGCCAGCACATTGTTCATGTCGTGGGCGACGCCACTCGCCAGGGTGCCAAGGCTGTCCATTTTTTCGGACTGGTGCTGATGGTCCACCATGAGACGCTCCTGCTCCATGGCGCGCTGGCGGTGGCTGATATCGGTCGCAGTGCCTTGGGTACCAACGATCCGGCCAGCCTCGTCCAGCATGGGGCTGGCGTTGAAGAGCAGGGTGAGCTCCTGGCCGCTTTTCGCAAGGTGCGTCGTCTCGTAGCCCCGCACGAAACCGCCCGCCAGGTGCCTGGAGAACTCCTGGACATCCCGTTGGAACGCCTCCGGGTGCTGGAAGTCGCCAAAGCTTCGCCCCAGCATCTCCTCCACCGGGTAGCCGTGGGTTCTTTCCCAGGATGGGTTCAGGTAGGTGAAGCGCCCCTCTGTATCGCACTTCCAGATCAGCTCCTGGGCGGTGTCCACCAGGATGCGGAAGCTCTCTTCACTCTTCCGGAGCACGTCTAGGAGGCGCTGGCGTTCGCCAATGTCGCGAACGATGCCGGTGATGAACCAACCGGAGGACGTTTCCCAGCGGGATAGGGAAAGTTCCAAGGCCAGCTCCCGGCCATCCTTGTGCTGTCCGATGAGCTCAACAGTCCTACCAATGACCCGAAGCTCCCCGCCGGTCCGTATGCGCTCCATGCCCGCTTGATGCGCAGCATGGAAACGCTCAGGAATCAGGCGCAGCAGAGGCTCACCCAGGATCTCTGCTTCGGAGTACCCAAAGATGACCTCGGCACTGCGGTTCCAGTTCACGATCCGCCCGGTGCGGTCGCAGGTCACGATGGCATCGGGCGCGGCATTCGTCAGCACGCGGTATTGTTCCTCGCGCTCCTGCAGGGCCAGCTCAGCGAGCTTCCGCTGGGTGATGTCGCTGAGGACGAAGCGGAGCCCGGGGCTGTCGTCTGCCCCGAGCGCGGCGGTGGCTGTGCACTGAGCCCAGAACTCGGTTCCATGCCGATCCACCATGCGCTGTTCCCAGGCTGCGGCCAAGCTGGTCTTGAGGGCCTGCTCATGGTGCTGGAAGTAGATGACCCGATCCTCCTCGAGGATGAACTCAGAGAGGGGCCGGTTAATCAGGTCCTTGCGGCGCATACCCAGCAGGACGGCGACAGATAAATTGGACTCCAGGATTAGGCCCTGCTCGTTGAGGGTGCAGTAGCCCACCGGGGCCAGATCGTAGAGGTTGTAATAGCGCGCACGCTCCGCCTCCAGCTCAATCCAAGAGCGTCGCAGGCCCTCACCCCGGAGCTGGAGTTCAGTCATTTGCAGCTGCAGCTGCTCTGCATCAGCCACACTGCGGGTGATGTCCAAGCAGTGCCCGATATAACCCAGGAAAGTCCCCTTGGAGTCATGTCGTGGGGTGCCCTTTTCCAGAATCCAACGGTAGTCGCCGCTGGCGTGCCGCAGACGGTAGTCCATGCTGAAGGACTCGTGGTGATCGAAGGCCTTGAGGTAGATGTCCAGGCATCTGGCCAGGTCCTCTGGATGCACGCCCTCGGCCCAGCCGTTACCCAGCTCCTGCTGCAGGGTGCGGCCGGTAAAGGCCAGCCAGGGCTCGTTGAAATAGTTGCAGAGCTTGTCTGTCCCCGAGGTCCAGATGAGCGCCTCGCCGCTGTTGGACAGGGTTTGGTAGTGCAACTCGCCTTCCAGCACGGTCTCCTGGGCCCGATCCCGCTCCTCTCCGCGTAGTCGCAGCGTCGCATTGGTGCTGCGCAAGTCGTAGAACTGCCTCATCAGGAAGAGCGTGTAGGTAGCCAGCAGCAGGCTTCCCAGGGCCCCGCCAATCAGGATCATCATGGACCGGTCGAGGCCCAGCCCAACCATCAGAGCCGGAAGGGGCTGGGTCACCACGGTCCAGGTACGATCTCCGAAGGACAGGCTGTGCTGGGCTTTCATGACCGTGCCGGTGCCAGTGGTCAGTGGGTAGCCCTCTTCGAAGAGCAGGGCGGCGTTATCGGTTCCAGGGCCATCAAAGATCCGGAGGGCCAAATCCACTTCACTCGCTCTGAGCAGGCCGTTCATCAGGTCATTCATCCGGAGGGGGGCATAGACCCACCCCAGCAGCCTCTGCCGCCGCTCTGCGACGGTCAGCGCAGCCTGCCCGTTGGCATAGACGGGGACATAGACCAGCACACCCGCCTGGATATCCGTATCGGTTTCCTGCACCAGCTTCACCTTCCCGGACAGGCTGATCCGGTCCTCGTCCCGAGCCCGGCTCATGGCCTCATGGCGGGTGGGCTCGGTTAGCATGTCGTAGCCGAAGGCCCGCAGGTTGCGGCGCTTGAAGGGTTCCAGGTAGATGATCGTGCTGTAGATGGCCTGGTTTTGGTCCGGGTGCATCTGGTATTCCGGGAAGCCCTGGCTGCGGACCAGCGCCAGATGCCGCTCCTTTTCAGAGGCAGGCACGATCTGGGCGAACCCGATCCCCTGGATCCCGGGATAGCTCTCATCCACCTGGAGGCTGGCCACATAAGCCGCAAATTCCTTGCTGCCGACCGCCCCCCCGGCGGCGAAGAGGCCGCGGGCCCCCAGCAGCGCCTGTTCGTAGTACCCCAGGCGGACCTGGATCAGCTTGACGGTGGCCAGACTGCGGCGATCAAAATGAGCATGGGCCCTTGCGTCGTATTCCTGCCTGTAGCGATACCAGCCCCCGAGGGTGAGAGCCAGGCCAGCCAGCAGCACAACCAGGGGCCATACGAAACGGGTCAGCTTCCGCACGGGATGGGGGGCAAGCGCTGTGGACATGGTGCGTTCCGGTTTCTCGAATGAAACAACGACAGAGCATCCCTGGTGGATGCATTGGAGTCGTTGCAGGGCTCCCTGCGGCGATTCGGTCTCACCCCCTTTGGCCTCAGCCTAGGTGGTGCCGAACTAGCGCTCCCACTGCTCCATCAGGCGGGGCCTAGCACACCAGGCAGTTTAGGGGGCATGCCCTAAAATCAGTGGTGTGGACTCATTATATTGAATTTTTAATTTCGGAATAGTAATTCTTTTTTCATGTGAATGACCATTATTTTATTTACTGGTATCACACCTGAACTTCCAATGGCGGTGTCTTCTTAGGTGCTCTTGGTTCCCTGCACCAAAGCCAATGACACGGCAACAGTTCTCTGGAAAGTCATGAAGAGGTCCAAGAATTTCAACGGACTGTCCTGGCCCGAAGAGGCCTCGAGCGCCTCTACGTCCAGGATGGCCTTGTCCCAGGCATGCAACCGGGCAGGGGTGGCCTTCCGGAGCTCGGTGGCCACAGCCTTGACTGCCCCTGAACCAGCCTGGACCGCACGGCGCTGAAAGCTCGCCGGGAGGTTCGCCACGACCGAGGCATGGGAAAGCCGCACCGCGCCGGCCAGAACCATGTGGGCGAGTTCGGGGACTCCCCGCTCCAGGACAATGGCCGCATGAGGTCGGGATCGCGGGCCGACATCCAGGAGCTTGGCGGCCTGTAGAAAGGTGACCCGGGGCGGGGAGGTCATGGGCACATGGCGGAGGGGACTCTCAGAGGGGGACCAGCACCTATTGGGGAAAGGTCTCACCTTTATTGTTATCAGCATCATTGTGATGAACCGACACAATCTGGCAGCCATCGCTCACAGGGTCTGGGGAACCGCGCTTTGCCCCACTCCGACGGCTTCAAGGTGTGTCCGGAGTTCCCTCAGCCCGAAGGGCTTGGCCAGCAGGGTGACCCCGGGATGTGCCACAGCCATGGCCAGAGCGGTCTGGTCGGTGCGGCCCGTCGAGAGGAGCACCGGTACCCTCGGACACAAGGTGCGCAGGCGGGGTAGGGTTCCGGTGTCGGCCCGAAAATCAGAGCGCAGTAAGGGGGATTCTCCGCCCTGCACCGAAGGCCTTGGGGCTCACTTTGAAGGAAAAGGGTAGCTGGCGGCGCTTGAACTCAGTGCGGCGTAGCAGGCCCAGGATGCGCGGCAGGGCAGCGCGGGCCTGAGCCAGGGCAGCACCCTCCAGCAGCAAGGTGAGGTCATCTGCCAGGCCCTCTTCGGGGCGCTGGGCCTCCAGGGCGGCGCCGAGGATGGCGTCCAGCTGGACATAGGGCAGCAGGCTGGCCTCGTCGGTCTGGTTCGGGCGCAGCTCCGCCGTGGGCGGACGCTCCAGCACGCCCCGGGGCACGGCCTCGCCCAGGTCCCGGGCCACGGCATAGACCCGGGCCTTGAGGCAGTCGCCCAGGGGAGCGAAGACGCCGATGCCGTCACCGTAGAGCGTGAAGTAGCCCGTGGCGACCTCGCTCTTGTTGCCGGTGTTGAGCACGGCCACCCGCTCGGCCCCAAGGCGCCGCTGCACCTCGGGCTCCGAGGTCAGCGCCATAAGGAGGTTGCCGCGGCAGCGGCTCTGCAGGTTCTCGTCCGTGAGCCCGAAGCTGCGGCCCGGAAAGGCCTGCTCGAGCGCACCGCCGAAGCCCGCGAAGGGGGCGTCTGCATCCAGACTGAGGAAGCCGATGCCCAAGTGCCGTGCCTGCTCTTCTGCCAGGGCATTGCTCTCGGCGCTGCTGAAGCGGGTGGGCAGGGCTGCACCCAGCACCCGCTCGGGTCCCAGGGCCTCCACCGCCAGGGCCGCCGCCACGGCGCTGTCGATGCCCCCGGAGAGGCCCAGCACCAGCGCCTCCAGGCCCTGCTTGGCCAGGTTGTCCCGGATGCCCGTCACCAGGGCGCGGCGCAGCCAGGGGCCTTCCTCCGCGGGCCGCCAGGCCTCGCCGGGCAGGGCCGGATCCACGAGCAGGATGCCTTCCCGGAAGGGCGCCCAGCCCTGCCAGCGGCCGTCCGGCAGGGCCAGGCCCGAGCCGCCGTCGAAGAGCAGCCAGCTCTCGGCGCCCACCCGGCTGGCGTAGGCGATGGCCAGGCCATGCTTTTGGGCCAGACCCGGCAGCAGGCGGCGGCGCTGGGCATCCTTGGAGGGGATGGCCCAGGGGGCGCTGCGGCCCGGGGGCAGGTGGCTGCCCAGGGCGCTGGGACTGGCGCTGGCATTGAGGATCAGCGTTGCGCCCGCCGCCGCCAGGTCGGCGATGGGGTCCACGCCGTAGCCCACGGGGGCGTTGCCCAGCTGGGGATCGGCCCACAGGTCCTCGCAGATGGACAGGCCGATGCGGTGGCCCCGGAAGGCCACCAGGGGCTGGGGGGCGGCATCCGGCTCGAAGTAGCGGTGCTCGTCAAACACGTCGTAGCTGGGCAGCACCCGCTTGCGGGCGCAGTGCCGGAGGGCACCGTCCTGGCACCACCACAGCTCGTTCCAGAGGCGGCCCGAGGGCGCGGGGCGGGCGGTTCCGAAGACCAGCGGTACGGACCCCGCCAGGGCCGCCAGGCGGTGGGACTCGGCCTCGATGCGCCGCCGCATGGCGGGCTCCC
>CAIRQL010000242.1 GCA_903880675.1 uncultured Holophagaceae bacterium
GAAGCTTTTCCGACCCAAGCACTCAGGCCGTTCTCCGCTCTCCTCAGCTCCTCGGTTTTCCTCCGCGTTCCTTCCTTTCTTTTCAGCCACCCCTTGCCTGTTTTCCTCTGCGGTCTCTGTGTTCTCTGCCATGAGACTTCTTTCCCTGAAATCCCGGAAGCTCCCTTTTTTAGCGGAGTCTGGCCAATAACCAGGAAAGGGCTTCTTCTTACCGGCCCTCAGCGATCATCGCTGGTGCAGCTCCGCTTCAGGTAGCCACCGCAAGAGCCCGGATTTATGAGAGCGTTGAAGGGTGGACACCCTGGACCTCAGCTACCGCCTTGCGTCGTCGCTGGCTGGCGCCGTGGCTCGGGCCTGCGTGCGGGGCCTGCCGGAAGCCTGGGCGCTGCGCCTGCAAGCGGACGCGCCGGAGCTGCCCGCCGGGCGCTGGGTGTGGCTCCATGCGGTGAGCGTGGGGGAGCTGCTGCTGGCGGATGGCCTGGTAAGCCGCCTCCTGGCCGCGGGCCACCGGGTGCACCTGAGCACGGGCACCCCGGCGGGCCTGGGCCTGCTGGAGCAGCGGCTGCCCAGGTGGGATCAGGGCCGGGGTCTGATCACCGGCGGGGCTTTTCCCCTGGACGATCCTGCGGGGCTGGAGCCCTTCCTGCTGAATCCCCCCGGGGCCTTTGTGGCGCTGGAGACGGAGCTCTGGCCCGGCCTTCTGCAAGCGCTGGGCGACCGAAGCATTCCCTGCGCCGTGGTGAACGGACGCCTCACAGCGCGCAGCCTGGCCCGGGGCGGCCCCTGGCTGCGCCGGGCGGCCTCCCGCCTCGCCCTGGTGGCGGCGCGGGATGAGGCCAGCGCCGAGGCCTTCCGCGGCCTGGGGGCCCCTCAGGTGGCCTTGGGGGGCAATCTCAAAGCCGATCTGCCGGCACCGGCGCCCCTGCACCCGGGCTGGGCCGATCTGCGGGCCGCCTGGGCGGGCCACCCGGTGGTGGTGGCCGGGAACACCTTGGCGGGCGAGGAGGACCGGGTGCTGGCGGCCTGGTCGGCGGCCCGGGCCCAGCAGCCGGGCCTGCGGCTCATCCTGGCGCCCCGGCAGCCCGCCCGCTTTGAGGCAGTGGCGGCGCGGCTGGCCAGTGCCGGTCGGCCTTGGCGGCGGGCCTCGGCGCCCTGGCCCGAGGCGGCGGCCTGGGAGTCTGTGGACATCCTCCTGCTGGACACCCTGGGTGAGCTGGCGGCGGCCTACGCCGAGGGCACCGTGGCCCTGGTGGGTGGGGGCTGGGACGGGGCCGGGGGCCACAATCCCCTGGAGCCCGTGCAGGCCGGGGTGCCCACGCTGCTGGGCCCGGGCCACACCAACTTCGAGGACCTGGTGCCGCCCCTCTTGGCGGCGGCCCTCATCGAGGTGGTGGCGGCGGAGGTCCTGATCGGAAGGCTCGGCGAGGTGCTGGCTGCGGCACCCCTGCGGCCCTCGGGCGCCGCTCCGCTGCCCCCGGCCCTCCGGGGCGCCCTCGACCGCACCTGGGGCCTGCTGGCCCCGCTCCTGCCAAGGACGGGCTAGAATCGCCCACATCCGGAGTCCCCATGCAACGACGCGCCCCGCACATCCTGCTGATCGATGACGATCTGGCGGTGCTGGAGATGGTCCACTCGGCCCTGGAGCACTACGGCATGGAGGTGCACTCCTACCCGGACGCCGCCCATGCCCTGGACCTGGTGCAGAATCCGGCCTCCCCTGAGTTCGATCTGGTCATCAGCGACATCAACATGGAGGGCCTCAACGGCTTCGATGTCATCGACCGCATCAAGGCCATCAAGCCCCGCCTGCCCGTGGTGCTCATGACCGGCCAGGCCTCGGTGGACTACGCCATCCGCGCC
>CAIRQL010000243.1 GCA_903880675.1 uncultured Holophagaceae bacterium
CTGAGGTCCAGCGCGTAGCCCACCAGGGAGGCCGCCCCACTGCCCCGCCCGCAGATGCGGCTGGGGATGCCCTCGTGCTGCAGGGCCTGGACGATGTCCTGCACCAGCAGAAAGTAGCGGGCGAAGCCCTTGCGGGAGATGAGGTCCAGCTCCTGCTCCAGGCGGGCCAGGTGCGCCCCGCCGGGCCGCAGGAAGCGGGCCACCAGGCCCGCCTGCGCCCGCTCCCGCAGCAGGGCGTCCAGGTCAGCGTCCTCGAGGCCCAGGGGGCGGGCCACCACCCAGTCCCCCCAGGGGATGGCCCAGTCCCCCAGGCGCGCCAGCAGGGCGGCGGTGCTCCGGGCCACGGCGGGCTCGGCGGCAGGAAAGCGCGCCTCCCACTCGGTCCGAGGCACGGCGGCCTCGGCGGGGGCCCACAGGCTCTCGGTGCGCACCAGGGTGGACTGCCCGGCGATGGCCCGCTTGAGCCGGTGCAGCGCCAGGCCCTCGGGCGTGCGGAAGCGGAGCACCTGGGGTGCCACCACCGTCAGGCCCTGGGCCAGGGCGGCCCGGGCCTCCTGCACCCGCAGGGGATGGCCCAGCAGCGCCGCCGCGAAGCCCTCCCGCAGCAGGGCGTCCAGGCCCGCCCGGTCCTCCGCCAGCAGCAGGCAGTCCCGGGGTGGCTCGCCGACCCCCAGACCCGGCACCGCCAGCTCCGGCCGCGCCCCGTGGGCCTGGGCCGAGAGCAAGCGGTTCAGGGCGCCGTGCCCGGCATCCGTGCCGGGGATGGCACCGTAGCCGTGGCCCCGCCAGCTGAAGCGGCAGCCCAGGTGCAGGCGGAAGCCGGCCCAGGCCGGGTCTGGCGGCAGGCCCTCCAGCTCCCGGGAGCGGTGGAACCAGGCCAGGGTCTCCCGCAGCTTCGGGTAGGCCGCCGTGCCCCGGTCCCAGCACACCAGGTCCCGGTAGCCCAGGCCCCGGGCCACCTGCAGGAGGTGCGATGCCTGGTACACACCTTCACCGGTGCTGAAATCGGAGATGCCGAGAGCAAACATGGCTTTTATTGGCTTGTTTCAAGCATCGTGTCGCCCCGCCCCGCCCAGCCCGGGAGGATGGCCTGGTCGGGGAAGCGGCGGCGGAGGCGGGCCAGGACGGGCTCCAGGCGGTCGAGGCGGGCCTGCAGGGGGTCCTGGAAGAGGGCCCGCTCCCGCCCCAGGCCCCAGGCCAGGCGCAGCTCCGCCTCCCGCACCAGCACCCGGCGGGTGGCCCCCGCCAGGAAGGCCTCCTGGATGCGGCGGGCCAGGGCCAGGGGCGGCGCCGCCAGGTCCTCTGAGGCAGCCCGCCAGCTGTGGAGCTCCCCATCCACATCCCACCAGCGCAGGGCCAGGCGGCGGGGACTGCGGGGATCGGACCAGAGCCAGTGGAGGCAGCGGGCAGCGAGGCCCGCCTCCTCGGGCAGACAGGGGGGCTGGAGGCGCCAGCCATGGCGGGCGTGGCCCGGGCGCTCCGCCAGCAGGGGCAGGCGGGGCCGGTCCTCGCCCCGGACTCGGGCCCGCAGGTCCGGCGCCAGCTTGGGGTTCGTCAACTCCACCAGCACCGGCAGGGGCACGGGCTGCAGGTCGCCA
>CAIRQL010000244.1 GCA_903880675.1 uncultured Holophagaceae bacterium
CCGGCCTGAGCTCTTCAGGAGGCCCGTGGCCACCAGGGCCAAGGGCAGCAGGAGCATGGCGTAGATCGCATAGCTGGAGCCGGGGTTGTGCCCAGACCCGGGCTGATCCGCCCCCTTCATGGCCAGCCGCACATACCGCCCAAGGGCGGCGGGGCTGTAGAGGAAGGAGCGAAATCGGGACGGCTTCGAGCCCACCAGGCCCCAGACGAGCCTCAGCAGGATCGCAAAGGCCAGAACCAGGCCGAGCAGCATGTGCACCAGGAACACCCGGCTGTGCTCAGAGCTGGCGATGGCCAGAAGGAAGGCCCCCGTGAAGAGGGCCGCCAGGGTCCAGTGGAAGAGGCGGGTGGGGAGATCCCAGACCAGCCGGGGGGTCAGGCCGGACTCATCCGGCAGGGCCTTGGGTGCGAATTCGGGCATGCTAGCCTCCTGATGAGTAGAGCTTCGTCCAGCCGAAGCACCTTCGCCATCCGACACCCGTAAGACTGGAGGAAACCCTGGTGACCACTAAGGATTCCAGGCCCGCTCCTACACATGATGGATGGCATCCCCAGGCTGGGTTCGCCGCGATTCTGCTCGGCATCACCGCCCTGCTCGCCTGGGACCTGGCTACGGACCGGGCGCTGCGCCAGGTCAGTACGGCGCACCTGGTGGTGGAGGGTCTGGCCGCCCTCGGCGCCTTGGGTGCTGCGACCTGGGTCCTCTCGACCCTGCGCCGCCACCGGCAGGAGGTCCACCGGCTCCGGGGCGATCTGGCCATGTCCAAGGCCGAGGCCGACCGGTGGCGAGGCGAGGCCTCCGAGCTCCTGCAGGGACTGTCCCACGCCATCGACCACCAGTTCGACCGCTGGGATCTGAGCCCCGCCGAGCGGGAAGTCGCCCTCCTGCTGCTAAAGGGGCTGTCCACCCGGGACATCGCTGACCTGCGGGAAACCCGCGAGGCGACCGTGCGCCAGCAGGCCCAGGGGGTCTACCGGAAAGCCAACCTCGAGGGACGGGCCGAGCTGGCAGCCTTCTTCCTGGAAGATCTGCTCGCACCCAGCGGCCAGGGCTGAGCTCTACAAAGCCAAGTCCGGTTAGCCGATATGCCCGTTAGCGGGTTCTGCTTGACGCCAGGACTGCGGTAGTCCTTGGGGTGGCTGGATGTTCCAGACACCCAGAAGGCTGCCCCAGCCGGTCTCAGAACCACGTGTACTTGGTTGCTGTTGGATAGGTGTGGGTCTTGCTGTGACAGGTGAGCGCACAGCCGCCCTGCCCCAGGGTGGGCCTTACCGTGTAGATGTTGCTACCAGTGGCCGGCGTGGCGCCACTGCCGAACTTGATGGTGTCGCTGGAGAGCTGGTCGGGGGAGACCCGGACCACCTGGGTATCCAGATACTTGAAGTGGTTGATGACGCCAGTGGTGTTGTTCGTGGCGAGGTTTAGGTCATGGCAGTGGTCGCAGGTCTGGTTGTTGTGCTGGCCAGGATCCGTGTGGCGGCCGGTGGCGTCGTTGTACTGGGTGGCCGTGGAGGCGGTCTTGTGGCAGGAGATGCACCAGGTGTTGGCGTTGACGGCGAGGGTGCCGGTCTGCCAGCCGGGGGTGACCTGGCCGCCGTGGCAGCTGACGTTGGAGCAGGTGAAGTTGGTGGCGCTGGGTGTGGTTCCCGCAGTGCCGCTCTTGGCGTTGAAGGTGCTGTGGATGGACACGGTGGCCGGCCCGGTCAGGATGGGCGAGGCCACCCGGCGGTTGGCATTGCTGTAGTGGGTCTGGGCGCTGTCGTAGGGCACCGACCCCACATGGCAGGCCTCGCACCTGGGGAAGGCCGAAGCGGTCAGACCCGCTGGCAGCGCCGGGGTTGCCCGGGTGAAGGTGAGCAGGGAGAGGTGCTTGAGGTGGGCCCCCTTCACGCTGGGCCAGGAGGTGTCGCCGGGGCCTAGCGTCGTGAAGTTGCTGCCCACGTGGCAGGACAGGCAGGTGCCGACGGTCATGCCTGCGGAGAGGGGGGAGCCTTTGATGTGGCAGGTGGTGCAGACGGGCCCCGACTTGTAGCTGGTGCCGGACTCGTCGTGGCAGGCGGTGCAGTCGGCAGCGAAGACGGTGGCATTCACGGTCTGGTGGGCGTTCCCCGAGAGGCTGAGGCCAGTGCTGTAGAAGGGCACGGGGTGGGCTGCAGAGCCCTTGGGGGCGTCCCAGTGCTGGCTGGCCGGCACATGGGTCATGCTGTGGCAGGACAGGGCACAGCCACCGTCGCCCTGGGGGGTGCTGGCAGAGATGGTGTAGGACCGGGTGCCCGTGATGGGGTAGGTGGCGTTGTTGGTCTTGAAGACGATGGTGGTGCTGGGCAGCTGATCCGCGGGTGTCCCAGTGGCCACGCCACTGAGGGCTGTGGTGTCCAGGTAGGCAAAGTGCCGGGCGGTGCTCATGTCATGGCAGAGGGTGCAGTCGGCCGCTGCGGCCAAGGCGTGGGTGCCCCAGGCATGGCGCCCCACGGCGTCGTTGTACTGCGCCGCCAGGGCCCCGCCGTTAATGGCGTGGCAGGAGCCGCACTGGGTGGCGCTGTTGATGGCCCCTGTCTGCCAGCTGGGGGTGGCCTGGCCACCATGGCAGCTCACACTGGAGCAGGTGAGCGCCGCAGGGTTGAAGGCCGCAGAGGCACCGCTCGGTGTGCCGGTCTCGGCATCGTAGGTGGACGCAATCCGCACCGTTCCGGGCCCCACTGGGGTGGCGACGCGAGCATTGGCGTTCTGGTAGTGGGTGGAGGTGCCCGCCCCCACGCCGTTGTGGCAGGTGCCACAGTCCAGCGGGGTGGGCAGAGAGAGGTGCTTCGCATGCTTGCCGGCCAAGCTGGGGAAGGCATTGCCGTCCGGCCCTAGCGTCAGGAAGCTGGCCCCAGTGTGGCAAGAGAGGCAGGTGCCCGTTCCCGTGGCGATCTGGGTGGGATCCGCCTTGGCATGGCAGACGTTGCAGGCGGGGGCCGTGACGTTGGGCGAGGTTCCGGAGTAGACGTGGCAGAGGCTGCAGTCCGAAGCGAAGGTGGCGGATGTGGTGGTGAAGTGGCCGTTGCCCTGGGTGTCTAGCTGGTTCCCAAGGAAGGATATGGGATGCGGCGGCCCATTGAAGGTCCAGGTCTCCACCGTGGGCACGTGGATGTGGGTGTGGCAGGTGAGGGCGCAGCCCCCATTCCCCTGGGTGCCACCATTGACGGAGTAGGTCAGGAGCCCCGAAGCGACCGCGGGATCGAAGAGGATGGTCCCGCTGGGCAGCTGGTCCGCCGGGGTGGCGGCAGGATTGAGACCGTCCACCGCCGGGGTGTTCAGGTACTTGAAGTGGGCGTTGGCGCCCAGGCTGCCGTTGGTCATGGTGTGGCAGGTGGTGCAGGCCACGGCGTTGTGCGTGCCCATGCTGTGGCGGCCATAGGCGTCGTTGTACTGGGTGGCGGTCCCGGCCTGGGCCGTGGTGGCGTGGCAGGCGGTGCACTGGGTGCCGGAGTTGAGGCTGCCTGTCTGCCAGTTGGGGGTGACCTGCCCTCCGTGGCAGCTGATGTTGGAGCAGGTCAAGGTGGCGGGGGTGAAGGCGATGCTGCCCCCGGTCTTGGCGGTGTAGATGGGGTCCACATTGACGGTGGCCGGTCCCACCGGGATGGCGATGCGGGCATCGGCGTTGAGATAGTGTCGGCTGGTACCGGTGCCGCTATTGGCGTGGCAGCTCTCGCAGTAGAGGGTGGTGGCCAAGTTCAGGTGCTTGCTGTGGGCACCGGCCTTGCTGGGGAAGGTGGCGCCAGCGGGTCCGCCCACCAGGCCGGTGGCGCCTTCATGGCAGGACTGGCAGGTGCCCGGGCCATAGCCATCGGACACAGGGTTCCCGCGGCTGTGGCAGACATTGCATAGAGGCGCTGCGGCGTTGGGCGTGGTCCCCGAGTAGGCATGGCAGATGCTGCAGTCCGAGGCGAAGGTGGTGGCTGTGACCTGGAAGTGTTCCACGAGCTGGCTGTCGATCTGGCCCGCTCCAAAGGGGATGGGGTGGGGTGAACCGCTGGCAGTCCAGGTCTCGTAGGTGGGGGTGTGGAGGTGGGTGTGGCAGGTCAGGGTGCAGCCGCCGTTGCCCTGGGTGTTCGTGGTCACGGTGTAGGTCTTGAGTCCCGTCACGGTCGCATCAAACTCAATGGTTCCGCTGGGCAGCTGATCCGAAGGCGTCCCCGTGGCCACACCGTCCACCGCCGGGGTATTCAGGTACTTGAAGTGGGCCAGTGCCCCGGGCGAGCCATTGGCCATGTTGTGGCAGGTGATGCAGGTGTGGGCGGCGTGGGTCCCCAGGCTGTGGCGGCCGAAGGCATTGTTGTACTGCGGGTCCCCAGCGGTGAGGCTCACGCTGTGGCACTTGGTGCAGTCCAGGGCCGCATTGATGCTGCCGCTGGCCGTCCACACCGGCGTGGTCTGGCCGCCGTGGCAGCTGACGCTGCTGCAGGTGAGGGCCGAGGGGCTGAATGCTGCCGTGGCGCCCTTGGCGTTGTAGACCGTGTCGATGGCCACGCTGGCAGGGCCAGTGGGAGCGCTGGTCCTTGCGTTGGCATTGGTGTAGTGGGTGGCCGTGCCTGTGCCGCTACCCGCATGACAGGTGTTGCAGGTGAGGCTGGTCGCCAGACCCATGTGCTTGCTGTGCGCCCCGGCGATACTCGGGAAGGTTCCGCTTGTTGGGCCATTGGGAAGGCCTGCGCCGCCCACATGGCAGGAGAGGCAGGTGCCGGTTCCGAGGCCAGCGGCCGTCGGGTTGCCGAGGGTATGGCAAACACTGCACAGCGGCGCTGTGGCCACTGGGCTGGTGCCGGTGTGGGCGTGGCAGCTTCCGCAGTCGCTGGTGAAGGTCGTGCTGGTGGTGGTGAAGTGGCCGTTGCCCTGGGTGTCTGTCTGCCCGGCGAGGAAGGGTACTGGGTGGGGCGTCCCCACCGAGGTCCAGTCGTTCACCGCCGCCGTGTGCACATGGCTGTGGCAGGTCAGCGCGCAGCCCCCGTTGCCCTGGGTGTTGGTGGTCACCGTGTAGGTCTTTAGCCCGGTCACGATGGCGGGATTAAATACGATCGTGCCGCTGGGCAGCTGATCGGCCGGAATCCCAGTGGCCACGCCGTCCAC
>CAIRQL010000245.1 GCA_903880675.1 uncultured Holophagaceae bacterium
TTCCGGGTCGAGGTGGGCGACCAGCTGCTGGACGCGGGGCTCCAGTTCGTTCTTTGCCCGCACCAGGGTGTCGAAATCCATGCTCAGCCTTTCCGGAACCACCGCCCAGGTTCCGGCGGAGGGGGAGCCTTTCAGTCTAGGGCCCCCGGGCGGCCCCGACAATGCGGCAGCAGCCGCCGGTCTGCTGAATCGCCCTCCGGAGAATCCGGCCCCCAGGCTATTCTGGTTGGATGCCCGGACCCACCCCCGTGATCCCCGCCGATCTGGAGCCCACCGGCCGTGGGTTCCTGACCGGTCATGGCGGAATCCCCCTGGCCTGGGCCCGGTGGGAGCACCCGGCGCCCCTGGGGCGGGTGGTCATCGCCCATGGCTACGGTGAGCACGGCGAGCGCTACCGCCACACGGCCCACTGGCTGCACAGCCTCGGGTGGTCTGTTTCCGCCGTGGACCACACGGGCTTCGGGCGCTCCGGTGGCATCCGGGGTGACGCCGACGGCATCCGGGCCTTCGTGGACGACCTGGCCCTCTTCCTCCGCCAGGAACGCCGGCATGATGCGGCCCGCACCGGAGCCCCGCCCCGCCTGGTGGACGGCGTGCCCATGCCGCCGCTGCCGGTCTGCCCTCAGGTGGTTCTCGGCCACAGCTTCGGCGGCCTGGTGGCCCTCCTGGCCGCCCTCTGGCACGGGGACACCCTGGACGGGCTCATCCTCTCCAGCCCTGCAGTGGCCGTGCGGTCCAACTCGCACCTCCTCCTCATCCTGTCCCGGGTCCTCCGCTGGGTCCTCCCCCACCACCCCATTCAGCTCCACGGCGACAAGCATCGGGTCTGCTCGGATCCGGTGCTGGTCCAGCGCTACGAGGCGGACCCCCTCTGCCACCGCTTCGCCACCGCCGCCTTCGGCCACGCCCTGGATGAGGCCCGGACGGAGCTGCTGCCCCTGGGCCACGAGCTGGACCGGCCCATCCTCCTCCTGGAGTCCGGCGCCGACACGGTGGTGGACCCGGACGCCTCGGAGTCCCTCTGGGCCGGCATCCTCCCCGAGTTCCTGGAACGCCACAGGCTTCCGGGCGTCTTCCATGAGATCTTCCATGACAGGCGCCGAGCCGAGGCCCAGGCCCTGGTCGAGCCCTGGCTCACCACCCTGCGCCACCGCTGGAACCCTTCGCCCCGTCCCGCCATGACTGAAGTACCGCCTCTGGAGTCCGCATGAAGCCCCTTCTGACCGCCCTGACCCTCACCGCCGTCCTGGCGGGCCTGGGCATGGGCTGCCGCAAGCCCAAGACCGCCGACCAGACCATCTCTTCGGTGGATCTCCTGGCTACCGCCGACAAGCAGATGAAGGAGGGCAAGTTCAACGAAGCCCGCCTGACCCTCCGGCACCTGGAGCAGTATGTCCCAGGCTCCGCAGAGTTCCCCAGAGCCAAGCTCCTGCTGGGCGACAGCTACTTCTTCCAGCCCAGCCCCAGCTACCCGGAAGCCGAGGTGGAGTACACCAGCTTCCTGAACTACTTCCCTCGCCACGAGCGGCGGGACTATGCCCTCTACCACCGGGCCCTCTGCCACTTCTCGGCCATCGAGAGCGCCGAGCGCGACCAGGCCGAGACCCGCAAGGCCCTCGAGGGCTTCCAGCAGCTGGTGACCGAGTCCCCGGGCAGCCCCTATGTCCGCGAGGCCCGGGCCAAGATCGTCCAGTGCTGGCGGCGCATCGCCGAACACGAGCTGGTGGTGGGCGTCTTCTATGTGAACACCTACTTCTACCCCGGCGCCGAACGGCGGCTCAAGAACCTGCTGGAGACCTACGCGGACCATGTGGATCGGGAGCGGGCCTACTACTACCTGGGCGAGGCCCTGCGCCAGCGCCTGCTCTCCGACGAGGAGCTGACCCAGTTCAACAAGGACCACGCCGCCAAGCTCAAGCGGGAGGACCTCAGGGACCTCTCCAAGGACGAGGCCGCCGACTACAACAAGGCCGTGGCAGCCTACGCAGCCGAGCGGGTGAAGGTCTACCGCACCGAGGCCAAGAGCTACTACCAGAAGCTGGTGGAGAGCTATCCGGGCTCCGAGTGGGCCCGGCGGGCGGCGGATCGCCTGGTGACCATGGGCTCCGGCGGCATCAAGGAAGAGCTCGACGGCTAGGCCCCCCATGATCCTGCTGGCCATCACCCCCGGACTCGGCTTCGAGCCCCTGCGGTGGCGAGCTGTGCTCCATGCCGGCGTGGATGGCTTCCTGATTCGGGAGCCGGGCCTGTCCGCTCGCCGCCTGCTGGAGGCCGCCCGGTGGTGCCAGGATGCGGCCCCCAGCTTGGCCCTGTGGGTGGCCGGCCGCCTGGATGTGGCCCTGGCAGCCGGGTGCGGGGTCCATGCCCCCGAGGCCTACCCCGACCTGGCGCCGGGTCTGGGTCCCTTGTCCCGCCCTCTGCACGAGGAAGCCCAGTGGGCCGACCGCCAGGGGGCAGACCAGCTGCTGGTATCTCCCGTCTTTGCCAGCCCAGGCAAGGGCGCCCCCTGGGAGCTACGCCGCTTCCACGCCTTCCTGGACACCCTGTCCCCGGACGGTCCACGCCTGCTGGCGCTGGGCGGAGTGACCCCGGACAATGCGGCCGCCCTGGCCCATCCCCGGCTGGCAGGCATCGCCGCCATCCGCCCCTTCTGGGAGCGGGAGCCGCGCCGGGTGGTGCAGGCCTACCGGGAAGCGCAGGAACTCCAGCGGGGCGGCGGGACGCCAGGGGTATAATCGGCCGAGGAGGCCTCATGGACTTGCCAGAGCAACTGCATAACCTGGTGAGCGAGCTGGGCGATTCCCTGGTGAAGGCCCTCGCCGAGGACGATCACTGCCGGGACCTGGCCTTCCAGATCCAGGCCAAGGGCTACGGGCTGATGCTGATCCTTGAGGCGGCACCCCTGGGCAACAAGACCGCCGAGGATGCCGAGTGGGAGGGTCTGGAGCCCGCGACGCCATTCTCTGAGGACGACCTGCGCCTGATGCAGTCCTTCAAGATCCGGGTGGACTGAGTTGCTGCATCCCTGGGAGGCACCAGCCCCGGAAGGGGGCTCCTCCCCCCGCCCCAATGCCGCCGGTCTGGGACTGGCAGCACTCTCCGCCCTGGTCACCACCCTGGGGGAGCCCGCCTGGCGCGGGCGGCAGCTGTTCCAGGGCCTGCAGCGCCAACGCTGGACCCGGTGGGACCAGTTCACGAACCTCTCCAAGGCCCTGCGGAGCCGCCTGGAGGCGGAGGTGGACCTGGTCTGGCCCGCCATCCTGCAGAGCGAGGCCTCGGCGGACGGCTCCACCAAGCATGTGTTCGGCCTCCGAGACGGGCGTCAGGTTGAAGGCGTAAACATGCCTTACGGGGACCGGACCACGCTCTGCCTGTCCAGCCAGGTGGGCTGCGCCATGGGGTGTACGTTCTGCGCCACGGGCCAGATGGGCATCATCCGCAACCTGACCGCCGCCGAGATCGTGGGCCAGGTGGTGACCATGCTCAACCACCATGACCACCCGGCAGACCGGCCGGTGAACCTGGTCTTCATGGGTATGGGCGAGCCCCTGCACAACTTCGATCAGCTGATGGCCGCCTTCGATACCCTCACCCACCCCGAGGGCCTGGCCATCCCGCCCCGGCGCATCACGGTCTCCACCGCCGGCCTGGTGAGCGGCATCGAGCGCCTGGGGGACCTGCCCCGGCGGCCCCGCCTGGCCCTCAGCCTCAACGCCACCACGGACGCTCGGCGCTCCCGCATCATGCCCGTGAACCGGGCCTGGGGGCTGGAGGACCTGGCGGATGCCCTGGGGAGCTTCCCCCTGCAGTCCGGCGAGCGCATCACCCTCGAGTACGTGCTGCTGAGCGGTGAGACCGACACCATGGAGGACGGACGGCGCCTGGCCGCCTTTGCCCGCCGCTTCCCGTCCAAGATCAACCTCATCCCCTTCAATCCCCACGAGGGGACGGGCTACGAAGCACCGGACGAGGCCCGCATCAGCGCCCTCTGCCGTCTGCTGGTGGACGCCGGGGTGCCCGTGAGCGTCCGCCGGAGCCGGGGCCAGGACGTCTCGGGGGCCTGTGGTCAGCTGGTCCGCCAAGGCCAGGGGGTCCCGCCCCCCACCGAAGACTGAGGACGGCGGCCCCGTTTCAGTCATGCTTGGGGAGTGGAACCCTCCCCCAAGCCTTTCTTCCAGACCCTGCATGCGCTCCTCAGTGCCGAGGGGGAGATTACTTTGGGTGAGCTCCTGGAGGCCGCCGGTGAGCAGACCTACGGGTTCCTGGTGCTGCTGCTCGCCCTGCCCAACCTGGTGCCGGGGCTCAACCTGGGTCTGGCCCCGGTGGGTGGCATCGGCCTCATCGGCCTGGGGGCCCAGCTGGCCTGGGGTACGCCGCATCCCTGGGTGCCGGCCCGGATTCAGGCCCAGGCCATCCACAAGGGGCACATCAAGAATGCCCTGGCCCGACTGGAGGTCCAGCTCAACCGGTTCCGCTGGAGCAGGGCCGAGCAGCGACCCCTCAGCCACCGCTGGGTGGGCCTCTGCATTGCCTGGACCGGCTTCCTCCTCGCCACCCCCGTGCCCCTGCCCTTCGGCAATCAGCTGCCTGCCGCCATCCTCTGTCTCCTGGGTGCCGCCCTCCTGGAGGAGCGCCCCACCTGGGCCTGGATTGGCGCTGCCGCCATGGTGGGCAACACCGTCTACTTCGCCTCCAGCTTCAGCCTGATTGCCAAGGCCTACCTGAAGGCCCTCCACGCCCTGGTGGGTTGATGCGCTTCGATGCCCTCACCCTCTTCCCGGAGTTCTTCGAGGCCGCCCGCCTGGGCATCACCGGTCGGGCCTTCCGGGAGCTGGGGCATGAACTGGCCACCCACAGCTTCCGCCCCTTCGCCGGGAACGCCTTCGGGCATGTGGACGACACCCCCGTCGGCGGCGGCCCCGGCATGGTGTTGCGGCCCGAGGTCCTGCGGGACACCCTGGCTTCCGTGCCCCGCACAGGGAACGGGCGGGTCATCCACTTCAGCCCGGCCGCCCCGGCCCTGACTCACGCCAAGGTCCTGGAGCTGGCGGCCCTGGATCAGCTCATCCTGGTCTGCACCCGCTACGAGGGCCCCGACCAGCGGGCCGTGGACCGCTGCGTGGACGAGGAGCTGAGCATCGGGGAGGCTGTCCTCAGCGGCGGGGAGCTGCCGGCGCTCTTCCTCATCGATGCGGTCTGCCGCTGGCTGCCCGGCGTCCTGGGGAACCAGGGCAGCGCCACTGCCGACAGCTTTGCCACGGGTCTGCTGGACCACCCCCACTTCACCCGGCCCGCAGCCTTCGAAGGCCTGGAGGTGCCCGCCGTGCTGCAGGGCGGCGACCACGGGGCCATCCGGCTCTGGCGCCTGCGGGAGGCCATGGCCCGGACCAAACGCCTAAGGCCAGACCTCTGGGCCAGCTACCTCTGCGACCGCCTGGCCGACCTGGATCGCCCCGCCCAGTGGTGCGCCTGGCAGGTGGAACATCCCGGGGACTGGGACCGCCCCAAGCCGAAGGGGTGGAAGGGCTGGACCGGGCGCTCGGCCCGAGGCTAAGGCGAAAAGCCCCTGCTTCCCTTTTCTGACCATTCCGATAGACTGGTGGACTCCCCGTTCGGGGACTTTCGAGCCATGTCCATTCGGGACCGCTGGCCCAGGAGCCACCATGACCAACATCATCGACCGCCTCGAAGCGACCCTGCTTCGCACCGATCTGCCCCGCATCCTGCCCGGCGACACCGTCAAGGTGCACGTCAAGGTGAAGGAAGGGGAGAAGGAGCGTATCCAGCTCTTCCAGGGCATCGTCATCAGCATCAAGGGCGGCGGCATGCGCACCTCCTTCACCGTTCGCAAGGTTGCGAGCGGTGTGGGCGTGGAGCGCATCTTCCCTCTCAACAGCCCCACCATCGACAAGCTGGAAGTGCTGCGCCACGGCAAGGTCCGCCGCGCCAAGCTCTACTTCCTGCGCGACAAGCTCGGCAAGGCCGGTCGCCTCAAGGAGCGTCGCTCCGTCAACTAGCTTCGGCTCCAGGCAATCCAGAAAGGGCGTCCCGTGGGGCGCCCTTTCCTTGTCCAGGGACAGGGACCGGGGGACGCCGCCCTGTGCCAGAATTGGCAGGAAGCAACCGCACGTTCCGGGAGGAGCCATGAAGTCCGCCGCCCCCATCCTGCTGGCCGCCTTGGCTGCGGGGTCCCTGTGGGCTGAGGAGACCCGCTTCGGGGTGCAGCTCCAGGTGGCCTCCCCCCGGGGCGACCTCAAGCAGTTCGTGGACGGCAACCTGGGCCCTGGCCTGGGACTCCACGCCACCCTCGACCTGGGGGACGGCCAACTGCTGCGGCCCCGCCTGGATTACACCAGCCTCCCGGAAGCCACCTTCGGCGCCCGCCGCCAGCGCGCCACCTCCCTCAGCCTGGGCAGTGATTACCTGTTCTTTGTCGAGGGCAAGCCCGAGGGCCTCTACTTCGCCCTGGGCCTCGCCGCCCAGCGCTGGTCCCTCCGGACCACCCTCGCCACCAGCCAGGCCACCTCGGCCGGGACTCGACCCGGTGTCTCCTTCGGGATCGGCTATCTGTGGACCGAGACCCTCGGGACGGAGCTGCGCTACGGGCACAGCCGGGTCTCCCAGGTCTTCTCCGCCAGCACCCTCCAGGCGGAGGTCACCCTCCGCTTCTGATCCCGTCAGCTAGAGGGCAAGGACCGCGTAGAGGATGGAGAGGGCCGCGCCGGCGAGCAGGCCTGTGGCGGCGAGGCGGGCCGTGCGCCGGGCGCCGAACAGGTAGGTGTAGACGGCCTTCACAACGTTGTTGCTGGCGGTGGCCAGGATGATGGCCTGCAGGATCTGGGGCGTGCCCAGACCCAGGTCGCCCTGCAGCACCGACAGCACGAAGGGCGTGATGTCCGAGCAGCCCACCAGGAAGGAGAGGGCCCGGAGGCCCATGCCCTGGTAGTGGAGCAGGGCGTACTTCGTGGCCAGGGACACCACCACAAACATGAGGGCGAAGAAGAGGGCCGAGTTGAGCTCCAAGGGGTTCCTGCGCATGGAGGGTTCCAGGCCTTCGGCAGGAAGCTCTGTTGCAGGCACCGGCGCGGTGGACGGCGCAGGCTCCCGACGGAGCCACAGCCCGTAGGCCGCGGCCCCGGCCGCCAGGATCAGGAGGGCCGGTCCGAGGTGGATCGCCGAGTGGAAGCGGAAGATCGCCACCAGCACCAGCACCCGGAGGTACATCATGCTCACGGCCATCAGGATCGCGGCGGCGCTCTCCACCTCGTGGCCGGGGTCGGTCTTGGACTTCTTGGCCAGCACCAACACCGCCAGGGTGCTGGAGTAGACCCCGCCGATGAGGCCCGTGAGGAGCACGCCCTTCTTGGGGAACAGGTAGGTCTGGAACACATAGCCCAGGTACGAGATGGAGGTGGTGATGACCACCGCCATCCAGATCTGCCGGGGGCTGACGGGCAGGTTGCGGAGGAGGGTCCCCAGCAAGCCGGTGGCCGTGTTCAGTTCGGGAATCAGCGGCAGCACCACGGCGGCGATCGCCAGGAACTTGCAGGCCGTGACCACCTCGCCCGTCTCCAGGCGGTCGGTGAACTGGCGCACCCGACCCTTGGAGTGCAGCACGAAGAGGATCGAGACCCCGTAGAGCACCAGGAACCAGTGGGGCTGGTACAGCGCCACTGGGCCCGTGGCATAGGTCAGCAGCGCAATGAGGATCCCGATCATGCCGGGGCTCTTTTGTTGGTGGACCTTGTTGCTGTAGTACACCACCAGGAACGGCACCAGGGCAGCCATGCCCACCAGGAAGGCCGTCGTACCCGCCCCCGGGATCTGGCAGAGCATGAAGCCCAGCATGCCGATAAAGACGAAGGTGCGGACCGTGCCGAAGGTCTCGAACTTCTGCTCGGACTCGTAGTAGTCCCGCAGGCCGATGCCGATCAGCGCGCTGATGGCCAGGGTGAGCAGGAAGGGCGTGACTTGCGGAGGCAGCATTCAGGACTCCCTCTCATGGGGTGCAGCACCCAGCCTACAGCCCGTAGTCGCTCCAGCGGCGGGCAACGAGGTCCAGGACGGCCTCGGGGAACGCCAGGTCCCGCGGCCACTCGCGGGGGTAGCCATCCCAGGGCTTGTTCTTGCGGGTGGCATCGACGCCCACCTTGCTGCCGTAGGCGAAGCGGTCGGCGGCGTGGTCCAGCACGTCCAGCGGCCCCTCCGTGAAGAGCAGGTCGCGCTTGGGGTCCACGTTGCTGGTGAGCCGGAAGAGCACCTCGGTGAGGTCATGGGGATCGATGTCCTCATCCACGATGACGATGCCCTTCGTGAACATGATCTGCCCCGTGCCCCAGATGGCGCTCATGACCTTCTGTGGGTGCCCGGGGTACTCCTTCTTCATGCTCAGGATCACCAGGTTGTGGAAGGCCCCGGCGGCGGGCAGGTGCATGTCGCAGATCTCGGGCAGCACCATGCGCAGCAGCGGGAGGAAGATGCGCTCCGTGGCCAGGCCCAGGTAGGCGTCCTCCTGGGGCGGGCGGCCCACGATGGTGGCCGGGAATACCGGGTGCTTCCGCATGGTGATGGCTTCCACATGCAGCACCGGGTAGTCGTCCGCCAGGGAGTAGTAGCCCGTGTGATCGCCGAAGGGACCCTCCCGGCGCAGCTCGCCGGGGAGCACGTAGCCTTCGATGACGAGCTCCGAATCCGCCGGCACTTCCAGGTCGTTGGTGATGCAGCGGACGGTCTCGATGCCCTCGCCCCGCAGGAAGCCGGCGAACATGACCTCGCTGATGAAGGGTGGCAGGGGGGCGGTGGCGGCGTAGGTGAGGGCTGGGTCGCCGCCGAAGGTCACGGCCACGGGCATGCGCTCGTCAGCGTCGTAGCCGTGGCGGTTGCGGGCGCCGTCGTGGTGCAGCTGGGTGTGGAAGCCCAGGGTGCGGTCGTCGTAGACCTGCAGCCGGTAGAGGCCCATGTTGCGGTGGCCGGTCTCCTTGTTGCGGGTGTGGCTCATGCCCAGGGTGATGAAGGGGCCGCCGTCTTCGGGCCAGGTGGTGAGCACCGGCAGGTCCGTGAGGCGGATCTGGTCGCCCCTCAGGACGACCTCCTGGCAGAGGCCCTTCCGCACGGTCTTGGGCAGCCAGGAGCCGACTTCCACCAGGGACATGAGCTTCCCCAGCTTCTCGAAGAGGGTGGCGCCGGGCTTGGGCATGGCCTTCTGCACCAGCGCCTCGATGCGGTCGGCCAGAGCATCCAGGCCACGAGGCTCGCCGTCCACACCCAGGGCCATCTCCATGCGCTTCAGGCTGCCAAAGACGTTCATGGCCACCGGGATGGTCTTGCCCGTGGGGCGCTCGAACAGCAGGGCCTTCCCGCCCCCCGCCTGCTTGGAGACCCGGTCGGCGATGGCGCCCATCTCCAGGAAGGGATCCACCTCCGGACCCACCCGGCTCAGCTCACCGCAGTTCTCAAGCTTCTTCAGGAAGGTCTGGAAGTCATGGCTCATGTGCCATGATCCCATCCCCACTGGTGCGACGGAAGCCGCCGTTGGTCCAAAACCCTGGACCGGGGATGGAATCGGGGCCGATCCTGGTGCCATGGCACGCGAGAGCATGGTCCTGAAGTCTCCCCTGGCGTGGCTGGTCAAGGCCAGCCTGCTGGGAACCGCCATCGGCCTTGGCGTCCACGCAGCCCTGGGTGGGCCCCTCTGGAATCCCCTCCAGTCCGTGCTCATCGGCGTGATCTTCAGCCTGGTGATGTGGGGCGGCTTTGACCTCCTGCACACCCCCATGGAGCGCCTGCCCCGCCACTGGTCGGCGGCCCACATTGGCCTGTTCTCTGTGGCCTGGCTGCTCCTGCTCTACGTGGTTCTGCTGGCGCTTTCCATTGGCTTGGTCCGCCTGGCCACGGGGATCAACTTCCTGCACCTCCGCGCCGTCCTGATCTACAGCGGCCTGGCTGGGCTGGCGGCCTCAGGGATCATCGGCCTCAAGGAAACAGTGGAGCACCATGTTCAAGCGGAACGCTCCCTGGCCCAGGCCGAGGCCCGGGCCAGCTTCCTGGGACTCCAGGCCCAGCTGCAGCCGCACACCCTGTTCAATGCCCTGAACACCATCGCCGCCCTGATCCCCCAGGATCCTCGCCTGGCCGAGGAGGCCACGGAGCGCCTGTCGGCCCTGCTCCGGCAGATCCTGGGAGCACTGGAGCAGCCCGAGTGGCCCCTCCAAGGGGAGTTCGACCTGCTGCTCCACCTCCTACGCCTGGAGGAGCTGCGCTTCGGGGACCGCCTGACCTTCGAGCTGCACCTTGACCCAGCCATGGCGGAGCTACCCATCCAGCCCCTGCTGCTGCTGCCGCTGGTGGAGAACGCCCTCAAGCACGGCTTCCGGAGCAAGGTTGGCCCCTGCCACCTGCGCATCCAGGCCGAGGATGGCCGCATCCGCATCGAAGACGACGGGGTGGGGCGGCGGGCTGATGCGCCTGAAGGCGTGGGGCTCCGCACCGTGCGGGAGCGCCTGCTCGCCACCGGGGGCAGCCTAGTGTGGCCTGCGGTCGAGCAAGGCTGCGCCGTGGAAGTGAGGCTCGCGTGACCCGGCGCTACGCCATCATCGAGGACGAGCCGCCGGCCCGCGCCCGGCTAAAGCGGCTGGTCGCAGAGCTGGACCCCTCGGCCCAGTGCGTGGCCGAAGCCGGCGACGGCCTGGCAGGCCTGGCCCTGCTTGAGCGGGGCGGCGTGGACCTGCTGTTCCTCGACATCGAGTTCCCGCCGGAGGGCGCCTTCGGCTTGCTCCAGAGGGCGCGCCAGGCCGGCCTGACCCTGCCACCCATTGCCTTCGTCACCGCCTTCGACCAGCACGCCCTAGAGGCCTTTCGCTGGGCGGCCTGCGACTACCTACTGAAGCCGGTGGCCCGGGAGCGCCTGCTGGAGACGCTGGCCCGGGTACCTACCCAGGACGCCGCCCTGGACCTGGGATTGCTCACCCAGGCCCTGGAGGCCACCCGGCAGAAGGCCATGCCGGAGCGCTTCACGGTGCTGGTGAAGGGCCGCATCCTCGTGCTGTCCTGGGCGCAGGTCAGCCACCTGCGCACGGAGAACCGACTCCTCTTCGTCCACACACCCGAGGGCCGCTTCGTCCTGGACCGCACCCTCGATGAGCTGGAGGGCCTGCTGGCGCCGCGGTTCTTCCGCACGCACCGCTCCGCCATGGCCGCCGTGGACCAGATCCGGGAGCTACTGCCCGATCCTGGGGGGACGGGCGAGGTTCGCCTCCAGGATGGGTCGCGCCTGCCCGTGAGCCGGGACCGCATGTCCGAGCTCCGCAGCCGACTCGGAGCCCTCTGAACCCGGTTCGTCTGGGATTCCCAACCGTTGGTGCGGCAGGCCTGGCTGCCCTCTGGCAACTGGGTGATGTTGGGTCTGGCCACCCTGTGCCACCCGGAGCTCCCATGCGCTTGCTGCTTGCCGTCCTGCCCGCCGCCATCTGCCTGGCCCAGACCTCAGACCTGCCTTCCCAACTGGCCCGCCTCCAGCGCCTGCCCACCGACCAGGTGCGCTCGCTCGAAGCCCGGCTGGCCATGGACCCCGCCCCAACGGATAAGAAGGCCTACCACCAGCTCCACCTGGCCTACGTCCTGGCCAGCCGGCTGAGCACCGAAGATCCGAAGGCCAGCAAGGCCCTGGTTGAGCGCACCCTGAAGACCTTCGAAGGCACCAAGGAGGCTGAGTCCCAGGCCCTCGTGGCAGGCCTGCTGGGCCTCAAGATCGGCTTCTCCCCCATGTCCGGGATCACCCTCAGCCCCCAGGCCATGGGCCTCCTGGACAAGGCCCAGGCCGCCCGTCCCGGTAACCCCCGCATCACCCTGCTGCGGGCCATACACGTCCTCCACACACCGGCCTTCGTCGGGGGTGGCGTGAAGGTAGCCCTGCCCCTCGTGGAAGCGGCGGTGCGGCTGGCCGAGGCGGAAGCCAAGCCCACCGATCCCTGGCAGCCCAGCTGGGGCCTGGTGGAGAGCCTGGGCTGGCTGGCCCTGGCCCAGGTGGAAGCCCAGCAGCTTCCCGCCGCTCAGCAGACCGTGGACCGAGTATTCACCCTGGATCCCGGCAATGGCTTCGTCACCCGCATGGTGCTACCGCGCCTGCAGGGCAAGGGCAAGTGATGCTGGCCGTCCTCCTGCAGGCCGCCCTGGAGCTCAGCGGCGTGGTCCTCGGCCCCAGCGGCAAGCCGCTGCCCGGGGCCCAGGTGGAAGTCGCCGGACGCCGCACCCAGGCCGATGCCAAGGGCGCCTTCACCTTGGCCCTGAATGCGCCCGGCCCGGTCGAGGTCCGCATCAGTGCTCCCGGCATGGAGGCGCAGACCCGCTCGGGCCGTCCTGGGGAGGCGCTGCTGGTGATGCTCGCGCCAGCTGTGCAGGGCACCGTGGTCGAGGTAGTGGAAGGCAGCGGCTACAGCAGCCAGGAGGGCAACACCTCGACCCTCTCCCGAATGGAGATCTACACCACTCCCGGTGCCGCCGCGGATGTGATGCAGGCCGCCAAGGGCCTGCCCGGTGTCAGCAATGCCAGCGAGGGTGCGGAGCTCTTCGTGCGCGGTGGCAAGCCCGAGGAGGTGGGCATCTGGCTCAACGGCGGGCGCCTCGCCCGTCCCTTTCACCACCCCAGCACCCAGGGCGGCATCTTTTCCGCCGTAGACACAGCCCTTGTCACCCGGGTGGACTTCGTGCCCGGCGCCTTCTCGGCCCGCTACGGCGATGCCCTATCAGCAGTGCTGGACATCTCCACGGACCAGACCACACCGGTGGCCTCGAACACCTTGTTGATCACCATCCCCACCCAGGGCTTTGCGGCCGAGCGGCCTCTGGGGGAGGGCCTCCTCCGGGCCTCGGTGCGCCGCTCTGATACGGTGCTGCTGGACAAGTGGTACGGGCTGGCCCAGACCTTCCAAGAGTCCCCCCTGTCCCACGACGCCCAGCTGAGCTGGCAGCAGCCGCTCCTGGGCGGACGCCTCATCGCCACGGGCCTCTACTCCCAGGACCACTTGGCCACAGAGGTGACCATCGCCAACCTGAAGGACACCTACCACAACCACAGCGACACCCGCTTCGGGGGTCTTCAGTGGGCAGGCACGGTCTTCGGTCAGGCGGGCCTCACGCTGGCGGCCTCCCAGAGCCAGTCGCACATCTATTGGACCTTCAACCAGTGGGGCATCGACCAGCGGGAGCAGAGCCGCTCAGCTCGCGCCGAGCTGACGCTCCCCCTGGGCGACCGCCTGACCCTGGAAGGGGGCGGCGACCTGGACCGGACCCACGTGGACCCCCAGGGGGAGGTGCCCTTCAACCTGGCCAACTGGAATCCGGCTGCTGCCGCCCGGACCTTTGCCTACGGCTTTGACGCCACCCGCACCGGCACCTACCTGACCGCCCGCCTGCTGCTCAGCCCCAGCTGGGGCCTCTCCGTGGGGGGCCGCCAGGACCACTACGCCCTGGAGCGGGAGACCACCCGGGACCTCCGGGCCACCCTCTCTTGCCTCATCCGGGAGGGCATGACCTTCCGTCTGGCGGGCGGCACCTTCCACCAGGCCCCCCTGCTCACCCAGGTCGATCCCCACGCCGGCAACCCCAACCTCAAGATCATGCGGGCCACCCATGCCCTGGCCTCCCTGGACGCCGCCTGGAAGGGCTCGGTGGACTGGAACTTGCGCCTGGAGGTCTACCGCAAGGACTACGACAACCTAGTTGTCCAGGACCCGTTGCTGCGCTTCGTTTCTTCCGGCCGGGGCTATGCCCAGGGGGCCGACCTCCTGCTCAAGGCCGCCCTGCCGGGCTGGCGGGGCTGGGTCGGCTATGGCTACCTGGACACCCGGCGCAAGGAGGACCTGCAGACCACCCTCGGCCCTGCGCCCACCAGCGTCCCGCACAACCTCACGGCCGTCACCAGCCACACCCTGGCCCAGGGTTGGGAGCTGGCGGGCACCTTCCGCTATGCCACCGGGGCCCCGGTCACCCCGGTGCTGGGCGCCACCGCCAATCCCGGCGGGGGATGGGACCCCGTCCAGGGCCCCCACTACTCCGACAACCTGCCCGTCTACCACCGGGTGGACCTCCGCCTGACCCACCTCTTCAGCCGCTGGGGGGGCAACTGGGTCGTGTTCGGGGAGGTCATGAACCTCCTGGGCCGCCACAACGCAGCCTCGTACTCCTACACGCCCGACTTCAGCGTCCGCCGGGTGAACGAGAGCTATTTCAGCCGTCGGATCCTGGTGGCGGGCCTCAGCCTGACCTGGTGACCCCCCGTCACCAGGATTTTCCCTTGAGTGAACAGGCCTTTCCCCGCATACTGATGAGCCTTGCCCTGGCCGTGGGCTCCCAAGTGCGTCCGACAGGACTGCCGCCCATGTGCCCCAACCATAGAGGTTTTCATGTACGCAATCATCAAGACCGGCGGGAAGCAGTACCGGGTTTCCGAGGGTGACATCATCCGCGTTGAGACCCTGCAGAAGGACATCAAGGAGGCCGTGACCTTCGAGGAAGTCCTGCTCATCGACGACGCCGGCGAGCTGAAGGTGGGCCAGCCCACCCTGAGCGGTGCCACGGTCGAGGCCGAGGTCATCACCCATGACCGCGCCAAGAAGGTGATCATCTTCAAGAAGAAGAAGACCACCACCTACCAGCGCACCAAGGGCCACCGCCAGGGCTACACCGAGGTTCGCATCAAGGCGATCAACGGCTAACTTATTCGCTTGCGAAAAAGTTAGATGTGAAAAGAAACCTACTGATCCATTCGACATTCAGATGAAGAGGTAATCCCATGGCACATAAAAAAGGCGTTGGTTCCAGCCGCAACGGTCGCGATTCCCACTCCCAGCGCCTCGGCGTGAAGGAGTTCGGTGGCGAGCTCGTCCCCGGTGGCTCCATCCTCGTCCGCCAGCGCGGCACCAAGTTCAA
>CAIRQL010000246.1 GCA_903880675.1 uncultured Holophagaceae bacterium
CACTCTACTTCGCGAGGTTTAAGCCATGAAGGCCCACTATGACTTTTCCAATGCCCGCCCCAACCCCTACGCCCGGCTCCTGAAGCGCCAGATCACCCTGCGCCTGGATGAGCCCACGCTGACCTACTTCAAAGGCCTGTCTCTGGAGATGGCCATCCCCTGGCAGACCCTGATCAACCTCTACCTGCGGGAGTGCGCCACCACCCGCAAGCACCTGCGCCTGGATTGGACAACACCCAAGGCCGCAAAGACGCCAAGGGCGCCCAAGGCCCCAAAGTCTGCCTAATATCGGTCGCCCTTAGCCCCGGTTCTCCATGCTGGCCTTCACGAAGGCGGTGAAGAGGGGGTGCGGGTTCAGGGGCCGGCTCTTGAACTCCGGGTGGAACTGGCAGGCCAGGAAGTAGGGGTGGTCCTTCAGCTCCACGATCTCCACGAAGACGCCGTCGGGGCTCATGCCGGTGAAGACCAGGCCCTTGGCTTCGAGCGCCTTCTTGTACTCGTGGTTGAACTCGTAGCGGTGCCGGTGGCGCTCGCTGATCTCGCTGCTGCCATAAGCCTTTGCGGCCTGACTGTCCGGGGCCAGGCGGCAGGGATAGGCGCCCAGGCGCATGGTGCCGCCCAGTTCCTCCACGTCCACCAGCTCCCGCAGCTTGAAGATGACCCGGTGCTTGGGCTCTTCGTCAAACTCGGTGGAGTCCGCGCCCTCAAGCCCTGCCACGTTGCGGGCAAACTCCACGGATGCCATCTGCATGCCAAGGCAGATGCCAAAGAAGGGGATGCGCTGCTCCCGGGCGTACTGGATGGACTTGACCATGCCCCGAGTGCCCCGCACGCCGAAACCGCCGGGCACCAGGATGCCGTGGCAGTCCTGCAGGAAGCTGGCGGGATCCTGGTTCTCCAGCTCCTCCGCCTCGATCCACTTGAGGTCCACGGAGGTCTCCAGCCCGTAGCCCGCGTGGTGCAGGGACTCGATGAGGCTCTTGTAGCTCTCCTTGAACTCCACGTACTTGCCCACGATGCCGATGCGCACGCTGCCTTTGGGGTTGCGGATCCGGTCCAGCAGCTTCTGCCAGGCGCTGAGGTCGGGGGTCTTCTCACCCAGGCCCAGCAGGGCCGCGGCCTTCGCATCCAGGCCCTCCAGGTGCAGGTTGAGGGGCACCTCGTAGATGGAGTGCGCGTCCCGGGCACTGAACACCGCATCCGGCGTGACGGAGCAGAACAGCGCGATCTTGTCCTTCAGGTCCTGGGGGATGTCCTGCTCCGCACGGCAGAGCAGCAGGTCCGGCTGGATGCCCAGGGCCCGCAGCTCCTTCACGCTGTGCTGGGTGGGCTTGGACTTCAGCTCGCCCGCAGCCTTGATGTAGGGCACATAGGTCAGGTGCATGTTGAGGGCGTTGCCCAGGCCCGACTCCAGCTTGAACTGCCGGATGGCCTCGATGAAGGGCTGGCTCTCGATGTCGCCCACGGTGCCGCCGATCTCCACGATCACCACATCCATGTCCTTGGCGACCTTGCGGATCACGCCCTTGATCTCGTCCGTGATGTGGGGGATCACCTGCACGGTCTTGCCCAGGTAGTCGCCGCGGCGCTCCTTCTGGATCACCGTGTTGTAGATGCGGCCCGTGGTGATGGTGTGGTTCTGGGTGGTGGGCACCGAGGTGAACCGCTCGTAGTGGCCCAGGTCCAGATCCGTCTCGGCGCCGTCATCCGTGACGAAGACCTCGCCGTGCTGGAAGGGGGACATGGTGCCCGGATCCACGTTGAGGTAGGGGTCCATCTTCATCAGCGTGACCTTCAGCCCCCGGGCCTCCAGCAGCGCCCCCAGCGAAGCCGCCGCAATCCCCTTGCCCAGGGACGACAGCACACCACCGGTCACGAACACATACTTAGTCATGGAATTGCTCCTGCATGGGCCATGGGTTCAAGAACAAGAAAAAACACTCGCAGAGAAAGGACGAGAAGGCAGAGGCTCGCCGAGGAATGCATCTGAGTTCCGGAGGCCATCCTTCCTCAGCAAACCTCCGCCATCTCTGCGCCCCTCTGCGAGAGTGGTTTTCTTTTGCAGGGGAGGTTGCTGGCACCGGCCGAGGCTCACATCTCCTCCGGGGCCTGGATGCCCATGAGGTGGAGGCCCTGGCGCAGGGCGCGGGCGGTGGCGACGCAGAGGGCCAGGCGGGCCTCCCGGACTGCGGGGGTGTTCTCCGGAGCCAGGATGGGGCAGTTGGTGTAGTAGCCGCTGAAGGTCCGGGCCAGGGTCACCAGCTGTCGGGCCAGGGGCGTGGCCATGTTGCCATCGGCGGCCGCAGCAATGGCGCCCGGCAGACCCGCCAGCTCGAAGAGCAGGGCCTGGGCCTCGGGTGCGGCCAAGCCGCCCAGGTCGGCGGGCAGGGTCAGCGGGGCGAAGGGCAGGCAGGGGCCCTGGGGGGCGCCGGGCTGGGCCTTGGCCGCCCAGCCATCGCCGGCCTTGCGCAGGACGCTCAGAATGCGGGCGTGGGCGTACTGCACGTAGGGGCCGGTGTCGCCGTCCAATGCGATGACCCGGTCCCAGGTGAAGGTAATGGGCTTCACCCGGTCGTTCATGGCATCGAAGAACACCACGGCGCCCATGCCCAGCATCTCGGCCACGGCCTCCTTGTCGGCCAGGTCCGGGTTCTTCTCCTCGATGATGGCCGCCACCCGCTCCCGGGCCTCGTCCAGCACGTCTTCGAGGAAGATCACGTTGCCCTTCCGGGTGCTCATCTTGCCTTCCGGCAGCTTGACCATGCCGAAGGGCGTGTGCAGCATGCGCCCCTGGAACCAGGGATCCAGCTTGGCCAGCACGGCGAAGATCTGCTGGAAGTGGAGCACCTGATCCGTGCCCACCACATAGAGGCAGCGGTCGAAGGCGTAGGCCTCCTGGCGGTAGAGCGCGGCAGCGAGGTCGCGGGTGGCGTAGATGCTGGTGCCGTCCCCCTTCTGCACCAGGCAGGGGGTGGCGATGCCCACATCCTCCAGGTTGATGATGCGGGCGCCCTTGTCGCCCTCCACCAGCAGGCCCGCCTGCGCCAGGCGGTCCATG
>CAIRQL010000247.1 GCA_903880675.1 uncultured Holophagaceae bacterium
GCGTTCCTTCCTTTCTTTTCAGCCACCCCTTGCCTGTTTTCATCTGAGTTCTCTGTGTTCTCTGTGGTGAGATTTCTTTCCCTGAAATCCCGGAAGATCCTCTTTCCTGCTTATCGGCAGTTCTTCGTGTCCTTAGTGGAGATCTTTGAAGGTCCGATTTGGCGGAGCAAGGCCGATAACCAGGTCCTCTTTTTTGAATACAGCTCAAGCCGAGACCCTCAGAACTGGTCTCGGAAGGCCTCGAAGGCCTGCCGGAGGTCTGCCAGCTCGGTCCGAAGGGTCGCGACCTCGGTCTCAAGCTGGTCCAGGCGGCCGGTGCGCACCACCGCGCCTTCCACGGCCAGGGGAGCGCTGCCTTCGGCCGGCGGGCCGGACAGAAGGTGGGCCACCCGGGCCTCTCGGGAACCCGGCGCCCGGGGCAGGCGCACCACCAGGGGCGGCTCTGCTTCCATGAGCACATTCAGGCAAGCTTCCACCTCGTCCAGGTCAGGGAAGGTGTACATGCGCCGGGTGTTGGTGCGCAGCTCCCCAGGCGTCTGGGGACCCCGCAGCAGCAGCTCACCCAAGAGGGCCGCTTCCTGCACCGACAGGTTCCAGGTGGGCTTGGCGGTGTGGGCGATCTTGAGCACCCGGCCGGGCCAGTGCTCGGCCAGGCCTCGGGCCACCAGGTCTGCTACGGCCAACTGCAGCTCGGGCTCTGTGAGCGCCAGGACGGGCTCCCGGTTGCTGGACTGGTTGCAGGCATTCAGCAGGGCGTTCAGGGACAAGGGATAGATGTCCGGCGTGCTGAGCTGCTTCTCCAGGAGGCAGCCCAGGATGCGGCATTCGAGGGGGGCAAGGTCGAGGTCGGTCATGGGGCATTATCCACGGAAGGTCCCCTGGAAATATTTTAGGACCGGCGTATCCTTATTTTTGCAGACGTTGAGGACCGCCAGGTCTTAAACGTTGTCGGGGGGTGTAATCCCACCCCGAACCTTCCTCTTCCCCGCGGCGGCAGCCGCCGCACCCCTCCGGGAGATCACCATGATGCCAACACCCTCCTTGCGAACCGCCCTCTGGGGGTTATCCGGGGCCCTGAGCCTGTTGCTGGCCCTGGGCTTCAAGGCCGCCCCGCCAGCGGTCGCCAAGGGTAAGCCAGCCATCGCACGGGCCACCTGCTACGAGTGCCATGACGAGGTCAAAGCGCTGAAAGAGGGCTCCAAGCACGCCAAGCTGGCCTGTGAGGTCTGCCACGGCGACCTGGCCCGGCACGTGGAGAGCTCCGGCTCGGAAAAGCCGGCCACCAGCCTGGATCCAGCCCTCTGCGGGGGCTGCCACAAGAACCAGTACCAGAGCTTCTTCACCACCAACCTGGAGGGCGGTGCCCGCCGGGAGAAGGGCATTCCCGCGGGTCGCTCACCCATGCAAGACAAGCTCCTGGCGGGTCACGGCTTCACCTTCGAGCACAACGAGCCCCGCGGGCACGCCTTCATGGTGGTCGATCAGTTCTCGGTGGACCGCTTCCAGGGTGGGCGCTTCCAGTTCAAGAACGGCTGGAAGGGGGTCACTGAGGTGGGCCGCACCTGGGATGTGCTGGAGGACAAGGGCCCCCTGTTCAAGCTCCCCGAGACAGCGATGGCGGGCAATGCGACCTGCATGAAGTGCAAGACCTCGGACCACATCCTCACCTGGAAGTTCATGGGGGACAAGGACGCCCGGGCCCGCTGGGACCGCACCTCCAGCGTGGTGGACATGGCCAAGGCCACCCATAACCCGGTGGGCTGCATCCAGTGCCACGATCCCCACGGCACCCAGCCGCGCATTGTCCGGGATGCCCTCATCCAGGCCATCGAGCGTGAGGGCGCCAAGGGCATCTTTGCCCGCAACGGCAAGACCGACCTGAAGGTCATCGACTTCCGAGAGTTCCGGAAGATCGGCGTGATGCAGAAGACGGACTCCCGGATGATGTGCGCCCAGTGCCATGTGGAATACGCCTGCAACGCTGGCACCCAGTGGTCCGACGGCAAGAAGGTGGGCTACGACGACCAGCGCACCAACCACTTCCCCCTGAAGAACGCCAAGGAGCTGCTGGCCCACTACAAGAAGCTGGACTTCTATGACTTCAAGCACGCCATCACCGGTGCCCGTCTCATCAAGATGCAGCACCCGGAGGCCGAGGCCTTTGCGGGCAGCGCCCACGACAAGGCCGGCGTGCAGTGCCACCAGTGCCACATGCCCAAGAAGAAGGGGGCCGACGGGAAGGTCTTCTCCACCCACGCGGTGTTGCGTCCTCTGGCGGATGTGAAGGCCTCCTGTGTGGGCTGCCACCCCAAGGGTGGTGCCGAGGCCAGGAAGTACGAGATCGAGACCGTACGGAACTTCATCAAGGGCAAAATGCGGAAGTCCGAGTACTGGATCGGCCGCCTCATCGACACCTATGTGGTCGCCAAGCGCAGTGGTGTTCCTGAGGCCACCCTGGCCAAGGCCCGGGAGAAGCACGAGGAAGCCCACGTGCTGTGGGAGTTCTGGACCGCAGAAAACAGCGACGGCTTCCACAACCCGGAGCTGGCCCGGGAGACCCTCACGGGTGCCATCAAGGCCGCCAAGGATGGCGTGGACCTGCTGAACCAAGCCCTGGAGGCCCAGGGCCAAGCCACAGTCAAGTAGGTCAGGACGGTGTACCAGGGGCGGGTCGTGGACCCGTCCTTGGTACGCCTCTACCTAGGTCCCGATGACGCCCGTCATCGGGCTGCTGGCGCTGGCAAACAGGCGCTTGGGCATGCGCCCACTCTCGAAGGCAAGGCGGCCCGCCAGCACGGCATGGTCCATGGCCTGGGCCATGCGGATGGGGTCGCCTGCTTCGGCCACGGCGGTGTTCAGCAGCACCCCATCGGCCCCCAGCTCCATGGCCAGGGCGGCATCCGAGGCGGTGCCCACACCGGCGTCCACGATCATGGGGATGCCGTAGCTGTCGGTGATCTCCTTGATGAGGAGCAGGGTCATGGGGTTCTGGACGCCGAGGCCCGAGCCGATGGCGCTGCCCAGGGGCATGACCGCCGCACACCCGGCGTCACAGAGCTTCTTGGCCAGGATGGGATCGGCGTTCACATAGGGCAGGACGATGAAGCCCTCCTTGACGAGGATCTTGGCGGCCTCCAGGGTCTCTTCGTTGTCTGGGTAGAGGCTCTTGGCGTCCCCGATGACCTCCAGCTTCACCCAGGGGGTGTTGAGGGCCTCTCGGGCCAGGCGCGCCACCCGCAGGGCGTCCTCCCGGGTGTAGCAGCCGGCGGTGTTGGGCAGGAGGGCGATGTCCTTGGGGATCCAGTTGAGGATGTTCTCCTCGCCCTGGGCCTCCAGGTTGAAGCGGCGCACGGCCAGGGTCACCATGTCCACCCGCGCGGCCCGGTAGCAGGCCTGCATGGTGGCGAAGTCCTTGTATTTGCCTGTCCCCAGGATGAGGCGGTTCTCGAGGGTCTTGCCAGCGATGACGAGGGACATGGGCGCTCCGAAGCACCAGTCTAGCCTCGACAGGCCCTGGTTTAGCGTGGCGCAGGCGCCGGGCAGGTCAGATCCAACACCTGCTCGCCGTCCCCGGCCCGGTAGAAGACCTTTACCTGGAAGGCGGTGCTCGGATCCTGGCAGCGGAGGAACACCAGGCCCCGTCGGGATTGACCCGGCTCCAGGTGTCCGGGGGACCAGGCGTGCTTCTGGAAGAACTCCCCCAGGCGGCGGTTGCTGTTGTTGGCCACCAGCAGGTTGGGCATGCCCACCAAGAGGCCCAGCACGGCCATGGCCTCGAAGACCATCGCAGGCGTTGGGCCCCAGCTGGCAGGATTCCCGGCCCCGCTGGAGCCACCGGCAAGGAGGGCCGGGATCAGGGGATAGAGAAGGTGCAGCATGCTGTATTGCTTCACCAGGTCGGCGGCCGCCTCAGGCGAGAGGGCTGTGACCCCCTCGGGGACGCCCAAGCGAAGAACCTCCAGCCCGGCAGCAGAGGGGTTGTCCAGGCCGAGGACCAGCACCCGGAGGTGAGCCGACTGAGCTTTTCCCTCGTTGCGGGAGTTGTCTCCCCAGGGCTGGGGCACCAGGGTACCGGCCAAGCCCTGCCCTTGGGGCTGGGGGCGTGCGGCTGCCAGCTCAACGGGCCGGTAGATCCGGGCGCAGGCCAGGGAAGCAAGGAGCAGAAGCGTCAGGGCAGCCGATCGCATGGTGCCTCCGGGGTGCCCAGCTATTTCCGGTTGGGGTCGTAGCCTGCTGAGCCCACGGGGTTGCCGTCCTTGTCCACCAGGACCACATCCTTGCGGACGCCCTTGATGATGTCCTGCTTGAAGCCAACCACCCCGCCATCCAGGTTGGTGGAGAGGTCCTTCATGGCCAACTCAAGGCTCTGCTGGGCCTGTTGGCGGAAGGCGTCCTCCCGGTTGGACCAGCTGCTGCTGCCCTTCACTTGGCCCAGACCCCCGGCGCGGAACAGGAAGGTGCGGCTGGGCACATGGTAGACCGCGGCGTCCATGAGGGCGGTGGTGTCGTTCTTGTCGCCCTGCACGACATAGGCCCCCACCAGGGTCCAGTAGGTCCAGGAGTACCAGGTTGGGGCGCTGAACTGCAGGATGTCCACGCTGATGAGGGCGATCACATCGACGCCAAAGGTCTTGGAGACCTGGTCCAGGTCCTCAAAGCCGCCGCTGAGGGTGAGGTACTGGCTGGGGATGATCTTGAAGGAGTGGGCCCAGGGCTTGCTCTTGAAGACCTCTTCCACCCGCTGGTTGAGGCGGGCTTCCTGGTCGGCGGGAACGGGGCCCCCGGGGGCAGCCGGAGCGCCGCCCCAGGCCAGGTTGTTGCCGGCGCGCTTGCTGCTCTCGTTGGGCACAAAGGCCACCCCCAGGCGGAGGGGCAACTGGAGCTTCGCCGGGCCGCTGGCGGCGAGGGGGGCGGCGTCCTTCCCCCCCAGGTAGGCGGTGAGGCTGCTGCGGCGCTGGACAGATTCCGGGGTGGCACACCCTAGGGCCAACAACAGCACGGCGGCGAGGGCGGCGAGGGCGGTGAGGGCAGGGATGCGCATGATGCCTCCAAGCTCAATACGGGACCGTATGGGTTCCATACGGTGAAGTATGTTAAGCTGGGGGTCTCCTGTCAAGGGATCCCATGGCCCTCCCGAAAAAACCCTCCCGCAACACCACCCTCTCCCGGGACGCCTGGGTGCGGGCCGCCCTGAACGCCGTGGCCCAAGAGGGCCTTCAGGCCGTGGCAGTGGAGCCCCTGGCCCAGGTCCTGGGGGTCACCAAGGGCAGCTTCTACTGGCACTTCAGCAACCGCGACGATCTGGTCCAGGCTGTCCTGGACGCCTGGGAGCAGGACCAGAGCCTGGATGTGGTGACCCGCTACCAGGGCATCGAGGATCCCCGGCGCCGCCTGCGGGTACTGCTCTTTGCGGCTTTTGAAGACACCGAGAACGGCAAGGTCTTCGCAGCCCTGGCGGCCTCCAGCGAGGACCCCCGCGTGCAGCCCCACCTGCGGCGGGCCACGGCGCGCCGCCTCGAGCTGGGTCGGGAGGCCTTCCTGGCCCTGGGCTTCGACGAGGAGGACGCCCGCCAGCGGGCCCTCCTGGCCTATGCGGCCTATGCGGGCTACTTCCAGCTTTTGCGCTCCACGCCCGAAGCCGTGGCCGAGGTGACCGACCTGAGTGGCTACGTGCGTCGCCTGGCAGATGCCCTGGTGCCTACCCCCACCCCGACGACGCGCCGGGCCTGACCGTGCGGCCGGTCCTCCTTGTCCCGGGCTACCAGGGCTCCGGCCCCGGCCACTGGCAGACCCTCTGGGAAGCGGCCCTGCCGCAGGCCACGCGGGTGGAGATGCCCGACTGGGAGCATCCGGAGCCCGAGGGCTGGCTCGCCGCCCTGGCTGCGGCAGTGGCGGCCTGCGCCGAAGCGCCGATCCTCGTGGGGCACTCCCTGGGCTGCATCACCATCGTGTACTGGGCCCTGCGCCACGCCGCCCCCATCCACGGCGCCCTCCTGGCGGCCCCTGCGGATGTGGAGCGACCCGGCGGGCTGGAGGCCCTCCGTGCCTTTGGACCCATCCCCCAGCGCACCTTGCCCTTCCCGACCATCCTGGCGGCCTCTGCCAACGATGTCTTTATGACCCACGACCGGGCCGTGGCCCTGGGCCAGGCCTGGGGGGCCCGGCGGGTGGACCTGGGGGCTGTGGGGCACCTGAATGTGGCCAGCGGCCATGGGCCCTGGAGGCGCGGGGAGGAACTGCTGGCTGAGCTCCGCTAGCGGGTTGCGCCAAGGGCCCTGGATGTGGGATCGTTGAAGTTCCGATGGAGGAGCGGTTCCCATCAGTAGTGGCGGCGAGGGTGATGAACCTGATGACCTGTTGCGAAAGGGGAGAATCGCCGAAGGGTTCGCAGCTCATCGATGCGGCCCCTGGACGACGA
>CAIRQL010000248.1 GCA_903880675.1 uncultured Holophagaceae bacterium
GGGCCTTTTCAATCTGGGGCGGCTGACCGGGCTCGAACCGGCGACATCTGGAATCACAATCCAGTACTCTAACCAACTGAGCTACAGCCGCCGTTGGACCATTCAGATTATCCGCGGCCGGTCGGGATGACCAGCGGGAACCTTCGGCGGACTGCTGTCATCGAATGGCATGCCGGGGTTCGGCCAGTGAGGAGTTCCATGAATCGTCAGGTGAAGCAGGTTCTAGGGTTGTCGGCGTTTGCAGCCGGGTGCATGGCCCTGGGGATGGGGTTGAGCCACGGGTGGGTTGCTACAGCCCAGGAAGAAAAACCCGTGGTGGTGGATGCCAAGGGGCTGGACCGCCTGCCCCCCATCGCGGACGTGGCGGAAAAGCTCAATCCCACCGTGGTGGCCATCACCAACACCAGCTTCGTGAAGGGCCGCGGCTTCGATCATCCGCAGGTCGGCGGCCAGGACTTCTTCGACTTCTTCTTCGGCCCCGGGAACCCCCAGCAGCGCCGGACCCCCCGAGGGGGGGAGGACGAGCAGCGGGCTGTTTCAGGTGGCTCTGGCGTGATCATCAGCCCTCAGGGCGAGATCCTCACCAACTACCACGTCATTGCCAGCATGGGCACCGGGGACAACACCCTCGAGGTCAAGACCAGCGACGGCAAGTCCTTCAAGGCCACGGTGCTGGGCAAGGACAAGGAGCTCGACATCGCCCTCATCAAGATCGATGCGGCCCACCTGCCCTTTGCCAAGCTTGGCGAGTCCGACTCGCTGCGCATCGGCGAGTGGGTGGTGGCCATCGGCAACCCCTTCGGCCTGGAGCACACCGTCACCCAGGGCATCATCAGTGCCAAGGGTCGCAAGCTTGATACCGGCGTCAGCTCCTTCCTGCAGACGGATGCCGCCATCAACCGCGGCAACTCCGGTGGGCCCCTGCTGAACCTCCGGGGCGAAGTGGTGGGCATCAACACGGCCATCAACCCGGCGGGCCAGAACATCGGCTTTGCCGTCCCCATCAGCATGGTGAACCGGATCCTCAAGGACCTCCGCTCGGGCAAGCCCGTGAGTCGGGGCTTCCTCGGCGTCGGTCCCCAGGAGCTCGACCAGGCCTACCAGGACGCCCTGGGCGTGAAGGCCGGCGTGGTCGTCGGCACCCTCGAGAAGGGGCAGCCCGCCGACAAGGCCGGCCTCCAGCGCCTGGATGTCATCACCGCCGTGGATGGCCAGGCTGTCAAAAGCCCCGATGAGCTGGTGAGCGCGATCTCCAACCGTCGGGCCGGGGAGGCCGTGAAGCTCTCCGTGATCCGGGACGGGAAGACGCTCAACCTCACCGTGACCTTGGGGGACCGCAAGGCCCTGGAGGACCAGCGCCGCCGTGACGCCGGGGAGGACCCCGAGGAGGAACAGGGCAAGAAGGCGCCGGGTGAGGCCAAGAGCGTGAACCTGGAGAAGACCTACGGCTTCACCGTTGAGTCCGCCGACCCCAAGAACCGCCTCAAGGGCGTGGTGGTGACCTCCGTGGACCCCCGCTCCCCGGCGGCCGAGCGGGGCCTTGCCCCGGGCCTGATCATCACTGAGGTCGGCCGAATGCCCGTGAACACCCTGGCGGAGTTCAATGCCCAGGTAAAGAAGGCCGGGGGGCGCACCCTGCTCCTCTTCGTCCAGGCCACCAGTGGCAACCAGAAGGGCACCCTGGCCATCCCGCCGCGCTGATCCCTTCGTCCAGATCTGCCCAGGGCCCCGGATCCTCGGGGCCCTGCCGGTTTTTTGGTATCCTTGGGGACTCAACCCGGCCAAAGGATCGACGATGGGCCAACGCCTCCTGCTTGTGGACAGCGACCGGAGCTTCCTCAAGGAGCACGGGGTCACCCTGGGCTCGAGCTTCGAGCTCGAGTGCATCCAGACCTCTGAGGGCGTGCTGGACCGCCTGGCAAGCGGGGCCTACGCTGCCGTCCTCATCTGCGTCGAAGTGAGCGAAAACAAGGGCTATGCCCTGTGCTCCGCCATTCGGAAGGCCCCCGGCCTGGAGGGCATCAAGATCGCCCTGATCAGTGCCAAGGCCACCGAGGAGGAGTTCCAACGGCACCGGGGCCTCAAGGTGCGGGCCGACCTCTACCTCCACAAGCCCATGACCCCCAGCAGCCTGGTGGCGGCCCTGGCGCCCTTTGTGCCCACCCGCGCGGTGGACCCTGACAACCCCCTGGGCGGCATCGCCGACACCAGCCTTGGCAGCGACTGGTTGGCCGGCCTGCGGAGCTCACTGGAAGGCCCGACGGCGGACGACCGCGCCGCCGCCACGGTGCGCCTGGATGCGGCAGGGGCCGAAAAGGTGCGGATCCTCGAGGAGGAGGTGCAGACACTCCACGAAGAACTGCGCATCCGGGATCGCCGTCTGCAGGCCGCCGAGGTTGCCACCGCCGAGGCCCAGATGAGGCTCGCCGAAGGCGAAGCGGCGCGCTTCGATCTGGAGGCCCGCCTGGACCGGGAAGGCAGCGCGGTCCGGAACCTCCAGCTGGAACTGGAAGAGGCCCAGGCCGCCCAGGGGGACCTCCGCCAGCAGGTGGAGGCACTTACCCACGATGCCACCGAGAAGGCCCAGGGCTGGATCGACCTGCTCCAGGAGCGGGATCAGCTCCGCCAGGCGACGCTGGACCAGGATCAGCTCCAGGGCCGGGTTGACGAGCTGCAGGAGGCCATGGCCCTCCAGGCCGCCGCCACGGAAGTGCAGCGCCAGACCCTCCAGGAAGCTGTCGTTGCCGGGGAACAGGCCCTGGCCACCTGCCGCCAGGAGCGGGAGGAGGCCCTGCAGTTCTGGGCCGATGCCGATGCCGCCCGCGAGACCGCCACCGAGGGCCACCACCAGGCCCTTGCCGCGGCCATTGCCGCCGGTGAGCAGGCTCTGGCGGAAGGGGTCCAGGCCGGGGAAGCTGCCCTCGCCGCCGTTCGCACCGAGCTGGAAGCAGCCCTGCAGGCCCAGGCGGAACTGGAAGCTGCCCGCACCGGAGTTGAAGCTGCCCTGGCCGAGGTCCGGCAGACGGCCGAGGCGCAGGAGCAGCGGGCCCTGGCGGCGGAGGCGGCCCTCCAGCAGCACCAGGAGGAAGGCAACCTCACTGGGGCCCAGCTGGACGAGCTGCACCGCCAGCAGGAGGAGACCCGCCTCCAGCACGAGCGGGAGCGCCTGGAGCTGATGGTTGCCCTGGGGGAGAAGGAGGCCGAAGCGGTCCGGATCGTCGAAGTGCTGTCCGCCCTGGAGGAGGAGAAGCAGGCCCTCGTCGCCGAGGTTGCGGCCCAGCGGGACCGACTGCAGGGCCTCGACGCTCTGCTGGGGGAGCTGCAGGAGCCCCTCCGCCGCGCTGCTGACCTCGCCCGGGGCCAGGAGTGACCCTGACTGCAGCCCTCGTCTGCGCGGCCCTGATCTGTGTGAGTGCCTTCTTTGTGCTGGCGGAGTTCGCCGCCGTCCGGGTGCGGGAGACCCAGCTGGAGGCCCTGGCCCCGGCGGACCTCCGCGCCCTCCGCGCCCTGGAGGTCCACCGGAGCCTGGGCCATCACCTGTCGGCCATCCAGGCGGGCATCGTGCTGTGCGCCCTGGCCCTCGGGGCCGTGGGCGAGAATCTCTTCAGCCACGGCTTCCGCACCCTCTTCGACCGCCTGCCCTGGCCGGGGCTGGTGCTCCCGCTCAGCTCTGGCCTGGCCCTTTTGGTAATGACGACCCTGCATGTGGTGCTGGCGGAGCTGGTGCCCCGCAGCCTGGCCATCCGCTCGGCGCTGCCCTGGGCCCTGCGCACCGCCGCCCCCCTGCTGGCCTGGTCCCGCCTGGTACGGCCGCTAACCTGGGGCCTGATCCGCCTCAGCCACGGGGTGCTGCGGCTCCTCGGGGCGCGGCCCGAGAGTGATGCCGAGGACCTGCTGCCCAGCGAGGCCGAGTTCCGTCGCATGCTCGAGCGAAGCCATGCGGAGGGCAGCCTGGAGCTGGACCGCAAGGAGCTCATCGAGAACCTCTTTGACTTCAGCCGCCGCACGGTCAAGGAGATCGCCGTGCCCCGGGCCCGGGTGGTCTGCTTCGATCTGACCCGGAGCCTGGAGGCCAACCTGGAGCTGGCCCGCTCCACGCCCCACACCCGCATCCCGCTGGTGGAGGGGGACCTCGACCGCGTGGTGGGCATCATCCACCTGAAGGAGCTGCTCTGGGCCCTCCAGGACCATGGCCGGTCGCTGGACCTGCGGGCCTTGGCCCGCCCCGCCTTCTTCGTACCGGAGATGAAGCCGATCCAGGGCCTGCTGCTGGACTTCCAGCAGCGGAAGGAGCACCTGGCCCTGGTGGTGAACGAGCACGGCGGGGTGGACGGCCTGGTGACCCTGGAGGATGTCCTCGAGGAGCTGGTGGGCGAGATCCAGGACGAGTTCGACCGCGAGGCCATCCAGCTCCGGCAGACCCGGGGCGGCGGCTGGCTGGCCCAGGGGAATGTCACCCTCGAGCAGCTGGAGGACCACCTGCAGCTGAGCCTGGAGGCCGAGGCGGGCTCTGTGAGCCTGGGCGGCTTCTTCCAGGAACGCCTGGGCCGGGTGCTGCGCCCCGGCGATGAGCTGAAGCTACAGGGCTGGCGCATCCGCGTGCTGGCCATGCGGGGCCTCGCCCCGGGTCAGTTCCTGCTCAAGCCCCTGCCCCCGGAGCCCGGGGACAGGCATGCCTGAGGCCCTGGACGGGTTCCTCCTGGCGGCGGGCCTCGGCCTGCGCATGGGGCCCCTCAGCCAGTGCCTGGCCAAGCCAGCCTGGACCCTCCGGGGGCGCTCCCTGCTCCAGTGGGGGGCCGAGGCCCTGCGCAGCGCCGGGGCCCAGCGCCTGGCCTGCAATGCCCACCACCGCCCCTGGGACATCCGGGCCGAGGCGACGGGCCTGGAGGTCTGCGAGGAGCCGAACCTGCTGGGCAACGTCGGCGCCCTCTTGCACGCCCGGGGCCGCGTCGCTGCCGAGCTATTGACCTGGAATGCCGATGTGTGGGCGGACGCCGTCCCCTTCGCCCTGCTCCGGGAGCGCCACCGTCAGGCCCGGGCCACCCTGAGCTGGCTGCTGGTCCCCCACCCGGGCGGCCCCTGGAACCCGGTCTATCTGGACGAGGCGGATCGGGTGCTGCCCAAGGGGGTGGCCGGTCCCCGCGGCCCCTACCATTTCACGGGCGCCGCCGCCTGGGCGCCGGAGGCCCTGGCCCTGCTCCCCGAAGGCCCCAGCGAGGCGGACACCCTGCGGCCCCGCCTGCCCCTGCACCTGGGGGTGGTGGCAGAGCCCTTCCCCTGGCGGGAGGTGGGCACGCCGGACGCCCTGATCGCTGCCGCCGCCGACCTCGCCCCTGGGCAGGAGGGCCGCCTTCCCGGCTGCTATGTGCACCCGGCGGCCCACCCCGCCGGCCAGCTCGTCCGGTGCGTTCTGGGGCCCGGTGCGGCCCCGCCAGAGGCCACCACAGACTGCGCCGCCCTCTGGTTCCAGGAGGGGGGCCGACAGGTGCGGCTGGGCCTTCCGGTCTGAGTCTCGCCGCTTCCCTGGTGGCCATCGCCGCCCAGCGGATTACCCTGGGGGGATGAACCCTCGTCTTATCCGAGCCCTGGATTGCTGGAGCCTCACGGAGCCCCGGCCTGTGACGGGCGACGCCGGGGCCCGCCAGTATGTGCGGGTGGCCCATCCCCACCTGGGGACCGCCATGGTGGTCCTGCACCCGCTGGACACGCCGGAGAAGGTGGACGACAGCTTCTACGAGTTCTGCGCCCTGCAGGCCTACCTGGATCCCCTGCTGCGGGTGCCCACCATCCTCCAGGTCGATGAGGACAATCGCTGCCTGCTGGTGGAGGATCTGGGGGACACGACCCTGGAGGCCCGCCTCGTCACCCACCCCGAAGAAGAGGTGCAGTGGGCGCAGGGGGCGGGAGAGCTGCTGGCCACCCTCGCCGGGCCCCTCACCCTGGGGGCACCGGGCCACAGCTTCTTCATGAACCGGGCCTTCGACGCGCCCAAGTTCACCTTCGAGTGGGACTACTGCCGCACCAACTTCTTCCAGGACTTCCTGCAGAAGGAGCCGCCCCGCTGGCTCGATCGCCTGATGGAAGAGATCCACGCCAGCCTGGAGACCCGGGCCCACTTCTTCGTCCATCGGGACTTCCACGTGCGCAACCTCATGGTCCACGGGGACCGGCTGGTGGCCATCGACTTCCAGGATGCCCGCCGGGGGGCCGCCACCTACGACCTCGCCAGCCTCATCTACGACGGCTACTGGGACTGGTCCCCCGAGGCCGGGCGCGCCATGCTCGCCCCCCTCCAGGGGGAGCTGGGCTGGGGCCACGATGCCCTCCAGGAAGAGCTGACCCTCAGCGCCATCCAGCGGAACGTGAAGATCCTTGGCACCTTCGGCCACCAGATCGTGCACCGCCGGAAGGCCCAGTTCGCCTCCGCCATCCCCCGCACCCTGCGCCACCTGCGGGGCCACTTCCAGCGCCTGAACCACCAGGACGGCGTCCTCGCCACCGAGCACCTCCTCCGCCTCGTCGAAGCGCGGCTGCTGAGGGGCTGAACCGGAATGCCCCACCAATCCAAGGAGCCCCGCATGCGGTTCTCATTTCTGCGTCCTATCCTGAACGCCATCCTGCTGCTGGCCTGCGGCCTTGGCTTGAGGGCCCAGGCGCCGACAGCCCTGCCCAGCGAGATGCCGGCGGAGTTCAAGGTCGCTACGGGGACCTGGGACTACGCGCGCCGGGAGGTCATGATCCCCATGCGGGACGGGGTCAAGCTGAAGACCATCATCCTGGTGCCTCGGGGGGCCCAGGGGGCGCCGATCCTGCTGACACGAACGCCCTACAACGCCGTGGAGCTGACCTCCCACGCCGGCAGCTCCCACCTGGGGCCCGTGCTGCAGGGCTACGACAATGTTTCGGACCTGATCGTGGAGGGCGGCTACATCCGGGTGGTCCAGGACATCCGCGGGAAGTTCGGCAGCGAGGGCGACTACGTCATGACCCGGCCCCTGCGGGGACCCCTCAATCCCACCGCCGTGGACCACGCCACCGACACCTGGGACACCCTCGACTGGCTGGTGAAGAACCTGCCGGAGAGCAACGGCCGGGCGGCCATCCTGGGCATCTCTTACGACGGGTTCCTGGCCCTGATGGCCCTGGTGGAGCCCCACCCGGCCCTCAAGGCCGCCGTGCCCATGAACCCCATGGTGGATGGCTGGCGGGGGGACGACTGGTTCCACAATGGCGCCTTCAGGGCCCAGAACCTGTCCTACATCTACGAGCAGCTGGCCTCCCGCGGCAACGACCACAAGTGGTGGACCAGCCACTTCGACGACTACAACCTGTACCTGCAGGGTGGTGCCACGGGTGAGATGGCTCGCCGCTACGGCATGGAGCAGCTGGCCTTCTGGCGCAAGATCGTCGAGCATCCGACTTACGACACCTTCTGGCAGCAGCAGGCCATGGATCGCATCCTGGCGGCCCGGCCCCTGGTGGTGCCCACCCTGCTGGTGCATAGCCTCTTCGACGCCGAGGACATCTACGGCGCGGTGGCGGTGTGGAAGGCCCTCAAGCCCAAGGACCGCACGGGGGATCTGCTCTTCCTCGCCATGGGGCCCTGGAACCACGGCGGCCAGATCGGGGAAGGCAGCACCCTGGGCCCGCTCCGCTTTAGCCAGGACACGGCCCTGCAGTTCCGGCGCGAGGTGCTGAAGCCGTTCCTGGACCAGCACCTCAAGGGCGGGTCGCCCTCTGGCCTGCCTCCGGTCAGCGCCTTCGAGACGGGTACCAACACCTGGCGCAAGCTGCCGGGCTGGCCCCTGGCGGGAGAGGGCACCGCCCGGCCCGGCACGGTGTACCACCTGGGCGCGGGCCTGACGGTGTCGGCCGAGGCGCCCAAGGCCGCCTCGGCACCCTTCGATGAGTACGTCTCGGATCCCGCGAAGCCGATCCCCTTCCGCGCCCGGCCCGTCCAGCCCGTGGGCTACGACAAGGGGCTCACCTGGCCCCAGTGGCTCACGGATGACCAGCGCGAGGCCTCGGGCCGCACCGATGTCCTGGCCTTCGTCTCCGAGCCCCTGAAAGCACCCCTGCGCATCAGTGGCGAGCCCATGGCCAACCTCGTGGCCTCCACCACAGGAACGGACGCCGACTGGGTGGTGAAGGTCATCGACGTCCATCCGGACGAGGTACCCTCCCAGCCCGGCCTGGGCGGCTTCCAGCAGATGGTCTCCGCCGACATCTTCCGGGGCCGCTACCGGGAGAGCCTGGAGAAGGCCGTGCCCATCAAGCCCGGCGACGCGCTGCGCTACCGCTTTGCCCTGCCCACGGCCAACCATGTCTTCCTGCCGGGCCACCGGATCATGGTGCAGGTGCAGTCCAGCTGGTTCCCCCTCTACGAGCGGAACCCCCAGACCTTCGTGCCCAACATCTTCCTGGCCCAGCCCGCCGACTACCGCTCCGCCACCCAGCGCATCTGGCACGCCCCCGGCAAAGACAGCTTCGTAGAGCTACCCGTGGTGCCGCTGGCGGCCACAGGGAAGTAGGGACCGCACGCAAGCCCAAACAAGCTGGCAGCACTCAAAGGAGCACTACGGTTTTATCCCCTTCATCCGCAGTTATCCCTGTCAAAAATGCTTTTTAAAACAGGGATGAAGGGGATGAAGGGGAGCTCAGAGCCCCGCCAGCAGCTCGTCCACGAAGGCTGGCACCAGGTCGGTGGCGCGGCCGGTGCGGAGCTCGTGGAAGGCGCTCGCCACCAGGCTGGGCGCCAGGTTGAGCTCCACGGTGCGGGTGTCCGGGCCCACGGCCTCGACGAAGCCGGCCGCCGGATACACGTGGCCACTGGTGCCGATGGCAGCGAACAGGGCGCAGCGCTGCAGGGCGTCGTAGATGCGGTCCATGTCCATGGGCAGCTCGTGAAACCAGACGATGTGGGGACGCACGCGGCCCACCCCGCTGCAGGCTGGACAGCGGCTGTCGCAGCTCATGTCCCCGGGCCAGGCGAACACCGCGCCGCAGGCGAGGCAGCGCCCCTTCAGCAACTCGCCATGCATGTGGATGAGGTTGCGGGAGCCCGCGCGGTCGTGGAGGTCATCCACATTCTGCGTGACCAGTAACACCTCTCCGGGCCGCTCCCGCTCCAAACGAGCCAGAGCCTGATGGGCCAGGTTTGGCTCTACGCCTGCCAAGGCCTGCCGCCGCTCACTGTAGAAGCGGTGCACCAGGGCGGGGTCCCGGCGGAACGCCTCGGGGGTGGCGACGTCCTCCAGGCGGTGCTGCTCCCAGAGGCCGTCCCCGTCCCGGAAGGTGCGCACGCCACTCTCCGCCGAGATGCCGGCACCGGTCAGGAGGACGATGGAGGCTGCCATGGTGGCGCAGACCTTCAGCGGCGGGGCTTGGCCGCCTTGGCCGGGGTGCGCGCCCCCAGGTCCAGGGCCTTGCCATCCACGGGCCCGGGCTGGATGCCCAGCTCTCGGGCCAGGGTGGGGGCCAGGTCCACGATGCGCACCGGCTCCCGGCGGCGGCCACCCTGCCAGGGCCCCCAAAAAATCAGCGGCACCCGGCGGTCGTAGGCGTTGGGGGAGCCGTGGCCAGCGGGGTACTCCGCTGGGGGCGTGCCGAAGACCACGAAGGGCTTCGCGGCCACCAGGAGGTCACCGCTGCGCTCCGCATGAAAGCTGCGCCGCAGCAGCACGCGGGTGCTGCTGTCCCGGGGGCTGCCGGTGGCAGCGGGATCCGTGGCCTGCATCTCCCGGGCCGTGAAGGCATCGGCAATGTCGGGCTGGGCCCGTAGCCAGGTCTGCGCCTTCACCAGCACCGCCTCGCGATCCAGGCCGGCGGCCTTCACCGCAGCTTCGTTCAGGTAGAGGGTGGTGGGATCGTAGGCCGGCAACACCAGATCCTGGTTGGTCTTGAAGGCGGTGCGCAGCTCGGTCTGGAGCGCGGCCATGAAGGGGGCGACCTCCACGCGACGCGCCGGGAAGCCCTGCTCCACCAGGGCCTCGGTGATGTCGAGGGCCCCGTGGTCCGCCGTCAGCACCACCCAGGCGTCCGGGTTTTTGCTGCGGACCCGATCCAGCAGGCGGCCCAGGGCGCGGTCCAGGCGGTGGATCTGATCCCGCATCTCGGTGCCGAACATGCCGTAGGCGTGGCCGATGTAGTCCGTGGCCGAGAAGCTCACCGCCAACAGGTCGGTGCCGGGGCCCCGGCCCAGGGCCTCGCCCTCCAGCAGGGCCTCGGCGGCCTCAAGGGTCACGGCGTCCAGAAAGGGGGACCGGCGGAAGCGGTTCTCGAAGCCCTTGTCCATGGGCATGCCCGAACCATGGATGAGGCGGGGCAGGGCGCCGTTGCGCAGGAGCATGGGCCCATAGGTCCACTGGGCGGTGCGGCCCTCAGGGGTGGCCGGGTCCTTCATCCACAGCCAGGTGTCGGTGGTGAGCCGCTCCGAGAGGTCGGTGTCGAGGCGCACCAGCCAGCTGGGGAGCCGGTCCTGGTAGGGGGTGGAGCTGGTGAATCCGGCGGCGCCGGTGAACCAATAGACGCCGGTGGGCCGTCGGCCGGCCATGAGGATGGCGGCGCGGTCCTTGCCGGAGACGGCGAAGACGCGGCTGCCCGGAACCTGCGCCTGCAGCCAGTCGCCCAGAGCATCCCCCAGAAACTGGGCATTGGACGCGCCCGGCAGGCTGAGGTTGTGCAGAGCCTTGCCCTTGGGATCCTCCACGCAGTAGACCGGCTTCCCCGTGGCGCGATTGACCCAGCGGTTCTCCACGATGCCCGTGTGGGCGGGGAAGCGACCCGAGAGGATGACGGAGTGCCCCGGTCCGGTCTCCGTGAGGCCATGGTCCTGATAGGCCTCGGAGAACCAGAGACCCTCCTTCTGCAGCCGTCCCAGGCCGCCGGTCAGCCCGGGACCGAAGGCGTCCAGCAGCTGGGCGCTGAGCTGATCCACGGACACCACCACCACCAGGCTGGGACGGGGCGTCGGAGCAGCCGCTGGCAGCGGCAGGACCAGCAGCAGGAGCAGTGATAGCGGCAGCCTGCGGGTCATCAGAAGGTCACCCCGGCACCGAAGGTCCAGAGGCGCTCGAACTCCTGTCCACTGCCCTGGGCCGTAAAGTAGGCGGCCAGATCGGACACGGAGGAGAGCTTCACCGGGCGGTCCTTGCTGACGGGTTGCTGGTAGCTGGCGACGAGGTAGGGCTGGACCCCAATGGAGGGCAACCGATAGCGGGTCCCCACGCGCAGCCAGGTGCGGCTCAGATCCTTGGAGCTGCTGGCGCCGGCGGTGTCAAAGGTGTAGCGCTGCATGCGCTGGAAGAGACCGATTTCGCCCGCCAGACCCACGAAGGGGACCCACACCTGGGCATTGAGACCCGCACCGATGCCCTGCTGCTTGAGGCGGGTGCTCTGGACGGCGGTCCCCTTGCTGAGGTCGCCGGTGGCATTCAGCTGGGAGTACTCAATGCCCCCCTCCACCCTCAGGAGAGGCCCCAACTGGAAGAGCTGATGGCTGAGGGTGGCGATGTAGCCGCCGCCGGTCCCCAGGTCCCCTGCCACCAGCTGACCGGAACCGGACAGCATGGCCTGGGGGAGGCTCTGGCCCGAGGGGCGGGGGAGCTCCAACCGAAGGTCCCACTGGGCACAGAGGGGCAGAGCCGACAGCAGAAAGGGAAGCAGGGCCAGTCGCACAGGGGCTCCAGGGAGAACCTAGATCATAGCGTCCGCAGTCGCCACTCCGGTTTCCCGTCTGTAACTTTGGGGGGCGCTGGCGGAGCGCCCTCGGCTACCGCCACTTGATGCTGCAGCCCATGCTGGGGTGCTGGACCTCAAGGGGCTCCTGGCCCGCCAAGACACCCTCGATGGCCTCGCTCAGGTCGTGGCGGGTGACCCGGGTGGCGTCCTTCCAGTTGTCGTCCAGGCGGCCCCGGTAGGCCAGGCGCCGGTGGGAGTCGTAGAGGAAGAAGTCCGGCGTGCAGACGGCTCCGAGGGCTTTGGCCACCGTCTGCTCCTCGTCCCACAGGTAGGGGAAGGTGTAGCCATGGGCGTGGGCGCGCTTGCGCATGTCCTCGAAGCTGTCCTCCGGATGGCTGACGGCGTCGTTGGCATTGATGGCCACCACGGCACAGCGGCCGGCCTGGGCTCGGGCCAGGGCCTCCAGCCGTCCGTCGATGGCCTGGACATAGGGGCAGTGGTTGCACATGACCACCACCAGCAGGGCGGGGGTGTGGACGTCATGGAGGGACCACAGGCGCCCATCCACGCCCGGCAGGGTGAAGTCCGGGCAGGCGACGCCGAGGGGAACCATGGTGGATTCCTTGAGCGACATGGCGACCTCCGGAAGAGGACCCCAGCATACGCTCTGGCGTAAAGGAAGCACGGAGGGATGTAGAGAACTTGGCTTAAGAAAAAAACGGCAACAGGCAAATCGATCAACGAGTTAATGGTGAAAAAATCGATGACCAGATTATTTTTGAAAGGTATCGTTTGCCGGGCCATAAACCCAGTCCCACACTGTGTTTCCGCTGAAAGTTGCAGGACCTGAAAGGGAACACCTGACGGTATTAGGTCACGACCCTCCTTGACAGGGGTTCAAAGCGCAGAGATTTTGTTGGACATACGCTTTATTACTTATTGCCCCCTTTTTCCGCCTGCCCCTCTTTTTCCTTCGGGACATTCCCTGGTCCTGGATGGAAGCAGCCTTCCCGGCCCGGTGGCCCCGAGGACCTCATGACCTCCCTCCCGCGTCTGCACTGGTCCACCCTCGGCGGGGTGACCGGCGGTCTGGAGCAGCGCTGGTCCACCCTGTGGGATGTGACCGTGGACCGCGGCGCCGCACCGGCCTTGCCGCCCACGGAGACGGACCTCTGGGTGATCAACGCCAAAGGGGAGCGGCCCCTGCCGGAGCTGCTCCGCCTGGTCCCCGAGGTCGGGGCCCTGCCCATCCTGCTGCTCTTGGATCCCGAGGCGCCGGCCCTGGCCCCCGCTGACCTGGCGGAGTGGGGCCGCCTGGGCTCCGTGCGCTGGGGCACCCTTGGCCCTGAGCCCCCCTCGGGCGGCCTTCGCCCCCGGGCGACCACGGTTCCCCCCCTGAGCGCTTCTCAGGCCCTCTCCCTCGGCCTGGTGGGGGCCAGCCAGGCCATGCGCGAGGTGCTGGGGCGGGCCCGCAGTGCCGCCGCCACCCGGGCCACGGTCCTCCTCCTCGGCGAGAGCGGCACCGGCAAGGAAGTCATCGCCAAGGCCATCCACCGCATGAGCGCCGAGGCCGCCCAGCCCTTCGTGGCGGTGCACTGCGGCTCCATCCCTGAGAACCTGCTGGAGTCAGAGCTCTTCGGATACAACAAGGGCGCTTTCACGGATGCCCGCAAGGACACGCCGGGCAAGTTCCGCGAGGCCCACGGCGGCACCATCTTCCTGGACGAGATCGGCACCATGCCGCCGGCAGCCCAGGTGCGCCTGCTGCGCGTGCTCCAGGAGCGGGAGGTCCAGCCCCTGGGCGGTGGCGCCCCGGTGCGGGTGGACGTGCGGGTGGTGGCCGCCACGAACGTCGACCTCTGGAAGAAAGTTCAGGAGGGGGCCTTTCGCGAGGACCTCTTCTACCGCCTGGAAGTGGTGCCCATCGTCCTGCCGCCCCTGCGGGCCCGCCCGGAAGAGGTGCCCTACCTGGCCCAGCACTTCCTCAACCGCAAGGCACGGGAGCACGGCCTCTATCCCAAGGCCCTCCACCCCAGCGTGGACCCCCTGCTCATGGAGCTCTCCTGGCCCGGCAATGTCCGGCAGCTGGAGAACGCCATCGAGCGCGCCATCGTGCTCTCCGGCAAGCGCCCTGTTCTCACCCGGGCGGATTTCGCCTTCCTGGCGGACCGCATGGGCCTGTCAACCCCGGCCGGTTCGGCCCTGCCACCGGAGCTCCCGGCGGAGGCCTTCACCCACCTCCAATCCGTCTCCAGCACCGGCATGGACCTGCCTCCCGAGGGGCTGGATCTGAACCAGGTGGTATCGGACATGGAGAAGACGCTCATGCTCCAGAGCCTGGCCATCACCCGGGGCAACAAGAAGCGCGCCGCCGACCTGCTGGGCCTCAAGCGCACCACCTTCCTCGAGAAGATGAAGCGCCTTGACCTCGAGGATGCGGAAGTCGAGGCCGAGTAGGCCCCTGCTACCCTGGGAGCATGTCGAACGTGCTGCATCTCAGGTGGAAACTCGAGGTCCCGGACCTCCAGGAAGAGGGCCTCTGCGCCTGGCTGGAGGCCCGGAGTTCCTCGGCTTTCTACCGGGAGGCTGACCCCCCCCGCACCTGCTACGCCTACTTCCCCCCGGGCCTCGCCGCCCCCGATGAGGCGGGTCTGGCGGCCTTCCCTGGCGTGGCCTTGCTGGCCGCCGAAGGGTTTGGGGATGAGGACTGGCTGGCCCGGAGCCGGGACGGCTTCGGCGCCTTCGAGGTCGGCAACCGCTTCCACGTGCGTCCCCTGTGGGATGAGAACCCAGGTCCGGCGGACCGCATCGACCTGGTGGTGAACCCGGGCCTGGCCTTTGGCACCGGTGGCCACGAGACCACCCGCCTGTGCATGGCTCTGCTGGAGGAGTTGGCCACAGCGGAGCGCCTGGCTGGACCCATCCTCGATATCGGCGCTGGCACCGGCATCCTGTCCCTGGCGGCGTTCCTGCTGGGCGGGCAGCGCATCACGGCCTTCGACATCGACCCCGACTGCGGCCCCGCCATGGGGGAGCTCATCGACCTGAATGCCCACCTCCTGGGGGGCGCCCAGCCCTACACCAGCTTCGTGGGGACCCTGGACGATCCCCAGGTCAACGGGCCCTATGCGGGGCTCCTGGCGAACATCCTGCTGGAGACCATTCAGGACCTGCTGCCCCGCATGGCGGAGGTGGCCGCGCCTGGCGGCTGGCTGGTGGCCAGCGGCATCCTGGCAGAGCGCACCGATGAGGCCCTGGTGAGCCTCGTGGCCTATGGGTTCAAGCCAGTTCGGGTGGTGCAGGAAGGCGAGTGGATCGCCGTGCTGGCCGAACGGGAGGCCCGGTGAACCCAGACCAGCCCATTGGGGTCTTCGACTCCGGCATCGGGGGCCTCACGGTCATCCACGCCCTGCGCCAGCTGCTGCCCCAGGAGGAGCTGGTCTACCTGGGCGACACCGCCCGCCTGCCCTACGGCACCAAGAGCCATCGCACCATCGAGCGCTACACCCTCCAGATGGGGGAGCTGCTCCAGCGGCACCGCCCCAAGCTCATCGTCATCGCCTGCAACACCGCCAGTGCCCACGGCCTGACGGCCCTGCAGGCCGTGAGCCCCTGCCCCGTCATCGGCGTGATCGAACCCGGCGCCGAGGCGGCCGTGCAGCACCCGGGCGCCATCGGCATCATCGGGACCCTCGCCACCGTCAGCAGCGGGGCCTACGAGGCCGCGGTCCTGCGGCACGACCCCACCCGCACCATCCACAGTGTGGCCTGCCCCCTGCTGGTGCCCCTGGCGGAGGAGGGCTGGTTCGACGATGCGCTGACCGATGCCATCTGCCAGCGCTACCTGGCGCAGCTGCCCGCAGAGGTGGCCACCGTGGTGCTCGGCTGCACCCACTACCCAACACTCATGATCAGCCTGGAGCGCAGCCGCCCCGGCACCCGCTGGATCGATAGCGGCCAGGTCACGGCCCGGGCGGTGGATCACCTGCTGCGAGGCAGCCTGGGCTACCGCACAGCCGGCTCCCGCGGTGGGCTCACCGTCCAGCTGACGGACGCCAGCAGCCGCCTCAAGGAAGTGGGAAACCGCTTCCTTGAGGAGCCCCTGGGGGAAATTGAGGTTGTGGAGATCTAGGGAGGTTCTTCTCCCGGAGCCCTTATTTGGCTGCCAAGCGTCGTGCGGAGGCCAACTCTAGGCTGTTCAGGTTGCAACGAAGCACCTTCTGTCGCCATTCCATGGCCTTTGCGGCATCGCCCTTCTCCCCCCATGCCTGGGACTGCAGGTGCCAAAGGTAGGGGTCCTCGCGGTCGCCCTTGGCGAAATGGGACAGGGCTTCATCAGGGTGGTGAGACTCCAGGGCCAGCTCACCGAGGCCCGTCTCCACCGCTCGCCTGAGGGCAGCGTCTTGCGTTTGTTCCGCAGCGGCCCGGACCCGGTCGAGAAGGGCCTGCGATGCTTCAAAGGCATGGGCCCGGGTGAATACCTGGGCCCATGCGAGGTCGAGGTAGTGGCCCCACAGGGTTTTCAGGGCCGGGCTCACGCCAGAGGAGGCTAGGCTCTGTCCAGTCTTCTCCAGTCCCTTGGCGCAGGCAGCAAGGTTTCCGGACTCCATGCGGACAAAGGCCATGGACCATTGGGAATTGATTTCGCCAGGGAACTGGCCTTCCTTCTGGGCCAGCAGTCGCCGGTCTTCCAGGGCAGTCAGGGCGCTGGCCACATCTCCTTCATGAAGATAGGACACAGCTTTCCAGTAGAGGGCACCGAGTCTCTCTCCGGGCCCATTGGCAGCCTCGAACATCCGCTGGTAGGCGGCGCGGGACTTGGCGAACTCACCCTTGAACACAAGGTTATGGCCGATCCCCGCGTGCCCGCTGACAAAGGTAGCCTGGGCCTCAAGAGCCTTCTTGTATTGCGTGATGGAATCGTCGTACCGGCCGCGGGTCAGCAGGAATTCCGCATAGGAGTCATGGGGATTTGGTTTGCCTGGGCGAACCTTGATGTACTGCTGCAGGGCCTTCTCCGCTTCATCGAACCGCTCCACTCGGGTGAAGGTGTAGCCCAGCAGGTTATAAGCGGGGGCATAGGCGGGGTCGATCTCCAAGGCTTTGCGGAGATGTTGCAGGGAGGTGTCTGTGTCGGCAGGCCCACCCTGGAAGTAGAAGGCGGCGGCAAGGCGTACATGGGGATCCGCGGGGGCCAGCCTTAATAACTCGGCCACCTGCCGACCCTGTTCCGCGCTGGCACCATCAAATTGGGCCTGGAGCCCCAAGATCCATGCCCGCTCGGCCGGGCTAACCTTTCCAGCCTGATCCACGGCCTTCTTCAGGTGATCCCGCTGGACCTGAAAGCCACCTCCAGAGACTGCACGAACGGCGTGCGCCATGGCGAAGTCGGGCTCCTTGCCCAGCGCGTGGTCCAGGAGTGGGCGGGCCAGGACGGTTTCCGCATTCTCTGCCAGGTCCCTGGCCCGCTCGAAGAGGGCACGTGCTTCCTTGGAGACGCAGGTGATGGGGAGTTTCCCCCCGTCTTGGGCAGGGAGCGACAAGGGGAGGGCCAGGGAAGCCGTGACGCCCCAGAGGAGGCCGCGGGAGGTCCAGCGGTGGAATCCGTACATAAGCTTCCTTTCTCCTCGCCCGAGGACGAGAACGGCCACAGAGGTGTGGTAGCGGGTTTTGTTTGACGGAAGAACGAAACAAAATATAGGTTTCGTCTATGGCCAAGCAAGAGAAAAAAAGCTTAAGGCGCAAACCGGGCAAATTAAATCCATGGCATAGGTATATTCGTCATGAATCTATTTCTATGAGTGCCAGAGTTAGATGGCCTCGGCCCCGGGTAGCGTGAACACCACGCAGGTGCCCTGGCCTTCGGTGCTCTCGATGTGGATCTCGCCGCCGTGGTTGCGGACGATCTCGCGGCAGATGCTGAGGCCCAGGCCCGTGCCTTCGCCCTCGGGCTTGGTGGTGAACATGGGCCGGAACACCTGGCCGAGCACCTCGCCGGGGATGCCCTGCCCGGTGTCGCGGAAGCGCAGCTCCCACCACAGGTCGCCCGGAGTGCTGTCTCCCGAGGGACCCACCGTGAGCTGCACCGAGCCTCCGCCGGGCATGGCGTCCATGGCGTTGTTCATGAGGTTCAGGAAGAGCTGTTCCATCTGTTTGCGGTCCACATCCAGGGCGCAACCGGGAGGCGCATCCGTCTGCACCGTGACAGCGTGGGCGGCCAGGGTGGGGGTCCAGAGCTGCTGCAGGTCCGCCAACAGGTCGGCAAAGGTCTGGGGCTCCCGATGCAGCTGGGGTCGGCGGGTGAGGTCCAGGAGACGGCGCACGATGTCACCCACCCGCTGGATCTGGGACTGGATGACCCCGAGCCGCTCCCGCGCCTTTTCGGGCAGACCCTTCTGGGTTTCCAGCAATTGGAGGTGGCCCGCCACGAGGTTGAGCGGGGTGCCCACCTCATGGGCGAAGGTGGCCGTGAGCTGGCCCGCCACGGCGAGGCGCTCCTGGGCCCCCAGCTCCTCCCGCAGAAGGGCGTTCCGCTCCACCTGGGCGGCCAGCTCGTCGTTCTTGGCTTTGAGCTCGGCCAGGGCGGCATCGATGCGGTCCTGGAGGTTGCTGTTCAGGCCGCGCACCTCGCGGATGAGGGCCTCGCGCTCCTCCCCCGCCAGCTCCAGCTGGATGGCCATGTCATTGAAGCGGTGGGCGATCAGGCCCAGCTCGTCGCTCCGTCGAACCGGGACGCGGGCGCTGGGATCCCCTCGCTCCAGGCGCTGCATGGTCTCGACCATGGCATCGATGGGGTCGCTGATGAGCATGCGGAGGATGAGCCAGAGCAGGATGAACTCGCCCAGCAGCACGCCCGGCAGGGTCTTCAGGGTGCGATTGAGGTTCTTGTTCCAGATCACCTCCCACCGCTCCAAGTCGATGTAGGCGCGGATGAGACCCAGGGGAGGCTGACCCGGCCGGTGGCCGCGGATGGGGAGGTAGACCTTCCAGGCCCGGCCGCCGGTGTTGAGGTCCACCAGCTCCGCCTGGGGGCCCTTGAGCGAGAGGTAGGAGCCGATCTCCGGGCCCCACTCCACAGCCCCCTCGTCCCCCGAGGAGCGGACCAGCTCCACCTCGTTGCCCCGGCCCAGGCGGCGGAAGACGTCGATCTGGAAGATGCTCCGATCCGGGCCGGCAATGCTCGCCAGCAGTTGGTCCAGGGCATCGGGGTCCTTGAAGGTGGGATCCCGCTCCAGGATGTCGGTCTCCACCGTGCCGGCGGTCTCGATGACCAGCTTCTGGGTGTAGCTCTCCAGCTCCCGCCCGCTGTTGCGGACGATGGAGTAGGCCACGGCCACGGTGATCACGCTGGTCACCAGACCCAGGAGGAGGAACAGCTTGGCGTGCAGGCTGTGGAGCCAGGCGGCGGGACGGAAGCGGAGGGGCCAGGGCTTCATGGGGAGCCGCCTGCATCCAGCCCAAGCAGGGGGCACACCGTCGCCGCAAAGGTCGATGGGTCCAGGCCCTGGGTCGCTTGGACAAAGCGGCCGAACAAGGCCCTGCGGTCCTCGGCCACCTCGCCTAGCAGGTCCAGGATCCCCTCACCAAGCGTTCCGTGGCCGCCGGTCCGAAGCCCTGCCTCGGTGGTCCAAAGCAGATCCTCCAGGACCGCCATGTCGTGGTGGTCTCCGAGGAGGGTCTGGAGGTTCCGCAGGTCTTTGAGGCAAGCCTCTGGGGGCACCAGAAAGGCCGCCTCCAGGGCCTCAACGGCATAGCGCAGCTTCTTGATGCGCACTCGGGTTTTGTGCATGGCGGAAGGGTTCTCCCGCTCGGTCAGCGCGGCCAGGCCCCCGAGGGCCGCCTCAGCCCGGGGCTCCAGGCAGGCCCAGGCACTCTCTTGCAGGGTGGTGAGCTGGAAGGGCTCGAGCAGGGCCGGCACCTCCAGCAGGCGTTCCAGGTCCGGGAGTCGCAGGCGCTTCAGGCTCTTGGCCATGTTCCGCCGGGCCTTGGCCCGGCCCCGGTCCACCAGCACTAGCACGTGTTCGATGGAGGCGGCGTGAGCAACCCTCTGGGTCCCCGCCAGGTAGGTGCGCAGGATCCCGGCGTGGACATCCAGCTCTCGAGGGAGGCCCAGGGTGTCCACCAGCTCCTTGAGGGCTCGTCGCTGGGCCTTGTGGCCCGGGTAAATTTCCGGATCCACCAGGTCCAACACAGCCCCCAAGCGCCGGGCTCCTACCCGCACCTGATGGAGCTGCTCCATGTCTTCGGACCAGTCCTCCCGCCCCAAAAGCTCCTGAAGGCGAGCCAAGCGGAGCTCAAGAGAGCGGTGCAGGAGGATCGCCAGTTCAGCTGGATGCATCAGATGATTCTAGACGCAATACGGGAAAGCGAAAAAAAAACGGAGTAAACTAAGGACCTATGGAACACATCCACATCAAAGGTGCGAGGGAACACAACCTCAAGAACCTCGACCTGACCCTGCCCCGCAACCAGCTGGTGGTCATCACCGGACTCTCGGGCTCGGGCAAGTCCAGCCTCGCTTTCGACACCCTCTACGCCGAGGGGCAGCGCCGCTATGTGGAGAGCCTGTCGGCCTATGCCCGCCAGTTTCTGGACCAGATGGAGAAGCCCGATGTGGACAGCATCGAGGGACTATCGCCGGCCATCTCCATCGAGCAGAAGACCACGAGCAAGAACCCCCGCTCCACCGTGGCCACGGTCACGGAGATCTACGACTACCTGCGCCTGCTCTACGCGCGGACTGGGCGGCCCACCTGTGTGGCCTGCCACCAGCCCATCGCCAGCCAGACCATCCAGGAGATGACCGATCAGATCCTGGCGCGGCCCGAAGGCACCAAGCTCCAGATCCTGGCCCCCGTGGTGCGGGGCCGCAAGGGCGAGTACAAGAAGCTGCTTCAGGACCTCATGAAGCGGGGCTACATCCGGGCCCGGGTGAACGGCCAGATGATCGACATGACCGACGGGATCCCCGACCTGGACAAGCAGAAGAAGCACACGCTGGAGGTGGTCATCGACCGCCTCAAGGTTTCCCCGGCCATCCAGACCCGCCTGGCGGACAGCCTGGAGATCGCCTCCAACCTGGCGGAGGGTGGGGTGCTGGTGGACTTCGACGGCAGCGAGGTGCTGTTCTCCTCCAAGCTGGCCTGCAACAGCGCCACC
>CAIRQL010000249.1 GCA_903880675.1 uncultured Holophagaceae bacterium
ATGCTCCAGGAACCGGTCGATCACAGACACCACGCGGATGTTCTCGGAGAGGCCAGGCACTTCGGGCCTGAGACAGCAGGTACCCCGGACAATGAGGTCCACCTTCACGCCGGCCTGGCTGGCCTCGTAGAGCTGCTCGATCACGGTCGGATCCACCAGAGCGTTCATCTTGAAGCAGAGACTGGCGGGTCGCCCCTCCCGGGCGTGGCTGATCTCCCGCTGGATGCCCTCCCGCAGCCAGGGGCGCAGGCCCAGGGGGCCCACAACCAAGCGGTTGTAGCGAGCCGGCCGGGTGTAGCCCGTGAGGAAGTTAAAAAAGGCGGACAGGTCCTCTCCGATCTCGGGGCAGGCGGTCAAGATGCCCAGGTCGGAGTAGAGGCGGCTGGTCTTCTCATTGTAATTGCCAGTACCGAGGTGGCAGTAGCGCTTGAAGCCCGTCGCTTCCTGGCGCAGCACGAGGCAGGCCTTGCAGTGGGTCTTGAAGCGGGGGAGGCCATAGACGACGTAGACGCCAGCCTTCTCCAGGCGACGCGCCCAGGCGATGTTGGCCTCCTCGTCGAAGCGGGCCCGCAGCTCGATGATGGCCGTGACCTGCTTGCCCCGCTCCGCCGCCAGTTCCAAGGCCGCCGCAACGGGGCTGCTCTGCGTCATGCGGTACAGGGTCACCTTGATGGCGAGGACTTTGGGATCCTCGGCAGCCTCACGCACGAAGCGCACGACAGACTGATCGAAGCTCTGGTACGGGTGGTGGAGAAGGATGTCCTGCCGGGCCATGGCCTCAAAGATGGACCCCGACGCCTCGAGCTGGGGGACCGGTAGCGGCTGGAGCACCGGATCCTTCAGGTGCGGAGCCTGGACCTGGTTGTAGAGGCTGAACAGGTCGGAGAAGGCAGCCACGCCTTCGGTTGGATAGAGGTCTTCGGGGGCGAGTTCCAGCTCTTCCCGGAGAAAGTCCAGCAGCATGGGAGGCAGGTCCCGCTCGTACTGGAGGCGCACCACCGCTCCCCGGCGGCGGTCCCGGAGGCCTTCCTCAATGACCTTCATCAGGTCCTCTTCCGAGTCCTCTTCCACGGGAAGGTCCGAGTCCCGGGTCACGCGGATCATGTGGCAGCTGAGAATCGTGTAGCCCGGAAAGACCCGGTCCAGGTGGTACCGGACAAAGTCCTCGAGGGTAACGAAGTCGTAGCTCCCAGCAGCGGATGGGAGCAGAAGGAAGCGGGATACGAGGGTGGAGGGCACATGGATGAAGCTGAGCCTGGAGACCGGCAGTCCCCCGAGGAGGGTGTCTCCCTCGGGCTCGATCTGGGCCACCAGCACCGGGGCCCGATTGCCCAGGCGGGGAAAGGGGTGGCCCGGATCCACCGCCAGGGGCGTGAGCAGGGGCTGCAGCACCTGATCGAAATAGTCTGAGAGGTAGGCCTTCTGTTCAGGCAGCAGATCCTCTGGACGGAGGATCCGGATGCCCTCTTGGGCCATTTCCGGGACCAGGACCTGGTGAAAGAGCTGGTGCTGGTAAGCGGATAGCTGGTGAATTCGCTCCGAGATCGCCTGCAGCGTCTGCCTCGGCGTGTACCCGTCCGGGCCTGGCGTCTTGATGTCGGCGTCGATCTGCCGCCAGATGCCGGCCACCCGGACCATGAAGAACTCATCCCAGTTGCTGGAGACGATGGACAGGAACTTGACGCGATCCAGGAGGGGGACAGTGGGATCCTCAGCCTCCTCCAGGACCCTGGCGTTGAAGTCCAGCCAGCTGAGCTCACGATTCAGCAAGCGCTCATGGGCCAGACGCATAGGCACTGCCGCAACCGCTGGTCGGGCAGCGTGCGTGGAGGAAGCATCATCGGCAAGTGACATGGTTGCAAGTCCTGCTTCAGTTTGCGGGCTGAACGAGGCACGGATGTGACGGGGCTGGAACTTCCTGACGACGGTCCCGCAACATGTCAGGCCCGCAGCTGCTGTTGCTGGCCTGCCCTCCCCACCCGGGTGGTGCTACCCTCGACCTCCCCCCGGAGGTTTCATGCGCCGAGCCCTGCCCGCCTTTTTCCTTGTCGCTACTTTGCTGGGTCAGGACAAGCCCGCCCCGGTACGCCTGACAGCCCTGCGCGAAAGCCCGGCCAGCACCGTGACCCAGGAGGTCGGCATCAGCAAGGTGGAGGTGGCCTTTGCCCGCCCCACCGTGAAGGGCCGCAAGATCTGGGGCGACCTGGTCCCCTTCGGTGAGGTGTGGCGCGCCGGAGCCAACAGCGCCACGGTGCTGACCCTCAGCCATCCGGCCCAGGTGGCGGGCCGGGCTGTTCCGGCTGGAACCTATGGCTTCTTCGTGATTCCCGGCCCCAAGGCCTGGACCCTCATCCTCAACAAGAAGGCCAAGCAGTGGGGCGCCTACGACTACAAGGCCGAGGAGGACCTCCTGCGCTGGGAGGCGGTGCCCCAGAGCGCGCCCTTCCAGGAAGTCCTGGACTACCGCCTGGTGCCCACCCACCCCAACCAGATCACCGTGGAGCTGGGCTGGGAGCGGCTCCGGGTGACCTTCCCCATCGTCTTCGACACCCGGGGCATCTACTGGACCCACCTGGAGGAGCGCCTGGGCAAGGCCCCGGACACGGACTGGGTGCCCTGGTATCAGGCCGCCAAGTACTGCCAGGAAATGGGCCTCGAGCCCGCCAAGGCCAAGGCCTGGATCACCCGCAGCCTGGCCGCCGGGGAGAGCTTCTGGAACCATGAGACCGCGGCCCGCATCTTTCGCGAAGCCAGTGACCAGGCCAAGTCCCTGACCCATCTAAAGCGGGCCATCGAGCTGAGCCGAGGCAAGGCCCCCAAGGAGTACACGGACAACTTGGAAACAGAGCTCAAAGCCTGGGAGAAGCCGACTCCCAAACCCTGAGCGTCCAGCTTAGGGTGCTGCCCAGCGGCGGCCGCCGTCCAGGGTGAGGATCTCTCCGGTCAGGAACGGGCTGTCAGCGGCGTAGCGCACGGCTCGGCAGAGGTCCGCCGGGTCGCCGGTGCGCTGGAGCAGGGTCCGGTCCGCCAGGTAGGCGGCCTCGGCATCACCTGCAGGCAGGATCGCCCCCAGGGCATGTCCCACCACGCGCAGGTCCGGGGCCAGCTGGCGGGCCAGGCCCGGCACCAGGCTGGCGAGGCCGGCCTTGGCGGCGCTGTAGGGGAGGCGCCGGAGCCAGGGGCGGTGGATGGCCGTGTCCAAGAGGATCTGGAGGCAGGAGCCGGGCTGGAGGCGCGGGGCGAGGGCCTGGGCGCAGAGGAGGGGGAACCCCAGGTTGGTGCGCCAGGTGGCCTCCAGCGCCTCGGGGGTCCAGCTGCCGAAGGGGCCCTCAGGAAAGGTCCCGGCCACCAGGATTGCGCCGGAAATAACCCAGCCGGCGGCCTTGAGAGTATCCAGATCTGCCATCATGCGGGAAACCAGGTTCGGATCCTCTGCGCTCCACTCCAGGGTCTGAATCCGGGCAGTCTTCGACAACCCTTCCACCCACGCAGCTTCTTCCCAGGGCCTTGAACTGGTCAGCACCAGGTCGTGATCCCGGGCCAGATCTTCAGCGAGAGCCCGGCCCAAGCGCCGCCGCCCACCCACCAGCACCCAGGCTGCCCTGTCCGTACCTGCTTCGCGATCCATTCGGGCATTCTTCCACAAAGGCACCATGGACCCCTACCTCAAACGCATCCGCTGGCGCCTGGCCTGGATCAGTCTGGTCTGCCTCTCCCTGGCCCTGGGCAGCTTTGCCCTCAACCAGTGGGTCTATGCGGGCTCGGATGACCAGTGCTCCTGGGTGCTCGAGAAGGGCAAGGTGACCATCCGCGAGATCCTCCCGGACGGGGTCGCCGAAGAGGCAGGCATCCTGGACGGGGATGAGCTGGTGAAGATCCAGGGGCGCGCCTTTGAGCCCACCCCGGCCGGCACCCTGGACGCCCAGCGCTTCATCAACGGCAAGCCCGAGGGCACCATCCTGGTCTACACCATCCGCCGCCAGGGCCGGCAGATCCTGATTCCCATCCGCCTGGTGAAGCCCCTGGACCTGGGCCAGATCGCCCTCCTGGCCAACGGCATCCTGGCCTGGGCCATCAGCCTGCTGGTGGTCCTCTCGGCTCCGGAGCGGAAGTCCTCGCGGCACTTCTTCTACCTGGCGGCCACCGCCCTCCTGGTCTCTGGCCTGGCCCTGTCGCTCAACGCCCCCCCGGCCGTGGGCGTGGTCTCAGCCCTCATGGTCGGTGCGGCAGCGGGCCTGCTGCCTCCCCTCTGGATTCACTTCTTCCTCCGCTTCCCCCACCCCTTCCAGTGGCGGCAGGACAGGACCATCCTGAAGGCCATCTACGGGACCTTCGCCACCGTGGCGCTGATCCATGTCCTGGTGCGGTTCTGGTCCATCGCCGGTGGCGGCACCCTGAAGATGCCCGGCGGGGCGGCCCCGGATCGGGTGGTGATGACCGCCCTGAACATCCTCTCCATCCACGCCAGCGTCCTCCTGATCGGTTCCGCCCTGGCGGGCCTGGGCCTCTTTCTCGGCGGCATCATTAGAGCCCCGGAAGGCCTGCGCAAGGCCCTGATCCCCTCCCTGGCAGTGGCTGCCATCCTCTGCCTGGACCTGCTGGCCTGGGCCCTTCTAAGCGCCCGCTACGGCAGTAGTCTCCTCTTCCAGCGGCAGGCCTTCATCTTCATCCTGCCGGCCCCCCTCCTGCCCCTCAGCTTCGCCTACGCCATCTTCCGCCACAGCCTCTTCGACGTCCGCAAGGTGATGCTGCGCTGGGTGACCTACATGGCCGTCCTAGGCCTCACCATGGCGACCTATCTGGGTGCCCTGGCCTTTGTGTTCTCCCGGCTGCCGAGCATCCCCACCGGCTGGGCGGGCGCCCTGCTGGGCATCCTGGCCCTGCCCCTGGGCTGGGCCCTCAAGCGCGTCCTGACCCACATCCGGCGACGGTTCCGGCGCGACTTCGCCAGCACCCGAGACATCGCCCTGGGGGCGGTGCGGGAGCCCCGCAAGCGCTTCAGCGAGGCCTCCCTGCTCAAGTCCCTCCGCCGGGCCCTGGAGGAGGCCTTCCAGCCCCAGCTGCTGGAGGTCCTCCCCATCGAGGACCGCCGCATCCTGTTGCCAGCAGCGAACGGGCGGGACCGGGAGGACCGGCGGGTCCATCATCCCCCGCAGGTCCTCCGCATCCCTCCGGGCCACCTGCGCCTGGCCCGGGAGAACCGGGAGCTGGTGCTGGGCCTGGGCAGCGAAGAGGCTGACTGGATCCGGGAGCAGGGGGGCACCCTCCGGGCCCACCTGGACGCCCTGGAGGCCCAGCTGCTCCTCCTCGTCCTGGCCGGCGACACCCCTCACACCGCCGTCTTGCTGGGCGGCAAGTACGCCGAGCTGAGCTACGGCCGCGAGGACCGGGAGCTCCTGCGGGAGGTTGCTCTGGCCGCGGGTCAGGTGCTGGAGACGGCCCTCATGCACAACCGCCTGGTGGTTCAGGAGCGCCTCAGCCAGGAGCTCGAGACCGCCCGCCGGATCCAAGAGGGCTTGGTCACCTCCCATCTGCCGCCACTGCCGGGCTTCCAGACGGCCCTGCGCCTGGAGCCGGCCCTGGAGACGGGCGGCGACCTGCTCTTCGTGAAGCAGCGGCCCGGAGGCACCTGGCTGGCTGCCGTCGGCGATGTCTGCGGCAAAGGCCTGGCGGCGGCCCTCTACATGGCCCAGGCCACCGCCCTGCTCGAACAGGCTGCCCAGCAGGAAGACCAGCCCCTGGAGGCCATCCTCCGCTCCATGGATCAGACCCTGCGGCACCTCCTGGGCGCCCGGGGCTTTCTCACCCTGATCCTGCTGGAGTGGGATGCCGACGGGAACTACCGCCTGGCCCGGGCGGGCCATCCCGGGGCCTTGCTGGTGCGCGGCTTCATGGAAGCAGACCTGGAGGAAATCATCCCCCAGGGCCGTGGCCTGGGCCTGCGCCCCGCCAGCAACGGCGACTGGAGTGTCACGGAGGGCGTGCTGCCACCCAGGGGCTGGCTGGTGCTCTACAGCGACGGCCTCTCGGAAGCCATGGACCGGGATGGCAGCCTCTACGGCCTGGGCCGCCTGGGGGCCCAGCTGCGCCGCCTGTGGGGCACCGGCAGCCCCCGCGCGGCCTGCGAGGCCATCTTCCAGGATGTGGCAGGCTTCGATGCCCATAACCCGGATGACCGGACCCTGTTCATACTGGGCAGGGAGCCCTGATGCGCCGCTCACCCCTCCGCTGGATCATCCCCACCTTCCTGGCCCTCCAGCTGGGCCTTCTCTGGATCCAGGGCGCCCAGATCCACCGCCAGAACCTGCTGCTGCAGGGCCTGCGGGAGGACCTCCAGACCCTGGCCGACTCGCTGGATAACGGACAGGACTGGCAGGACAATTCCAAGGCCGTGCCCGCTGCCACCCGGCGCATCGCGGTGCTGGGCCCCGAGGAGGCGCAGGATGCCGCTGCCAAGGAGCTGAAGGCCTCCCAGGACTCGGCCCAAAAGGCCGTCAAGGACGCCCGCGAGGTCCAGTCGAAGCTCTCCATCGAGGAGAACAGCCGCAAGGCCGACGAGCAACGCAAGGCCAACGCCACCACCAGCTCCTGGCGCACCTGGGCGATGGCCCTCTCCGGCGCCGCCCTGCTCCTGCTCGCCCGGCTGGTCTTTCGGCGGCGGGCCTGATGTCCCTGCTGGAATACCTCCAGGCAGATCCGGGCTGCCGGAACCTGGCGGTGGGCGCCATCCATGCCGTCTCTCCGGCCCTGGATGACCCCGATCCCCAGGAGACCGTGCTGCAGCTGGACGACTGGGCCTTCACCCTGGCCGGCCGCATGCCCCTGCCCTGGAACACGCACCGGGCCCTGGACGCCCTCAATGACCTGCTCTTCACTGAGCTTGGCTTCCAAGGCGACCGGGAGACCTACGACGACCCCCTGAACGCCCTGCTGCCGGCCGTTATCTCCCGCCGGAGAGGTCTGCCCATCGCCCTCTCCATCCTCTGGGTGGATCTGGCCCGGCGGCTGGGTTTCGATGCGGTGGGGGTGGGCCTCCCGGGGCACTTCATTGCAGCCCTCCGCACGGACTTCGGCCTGCTCTGCTTCGATCCCTTCAACGGTGGACGGCCGGTGGGTGAAGAGACCGGCGAGGCCCTGGTCCGGTCTGCCACCGCCGGCCGGGTGACTTTTCAGCGGGACATGCTGAAGCGCATGGAAGACCGCCAGATCCTGGTACGCCTGGTGCGCAACCTCCACCTGCGGTTCATGCATGCCGAGAACTGGGAGGAGGCCATCTGGACCAGCACGCACCTGGTCATCCTGGAGCCGGAGAACCCCCGCCCCCTCAAGGAGCGCGCCTTCGTCCACCTGCAGCGGGAGGATCCGGCCCCGGCTCTCACCGACCTCCGCGAAGCCCTGCGCCTGAGCCCTGATCCCGATCCTGAGATCCAGGCCTGGATGGCGCAGATCCGGGCCCTCTAAATCTGCGTGCCGCTGTGAACCTGCTGGCGCCCAGCGGCATCCCTGAGCCATGCTCCGCACCTGCCTCCGCCTCCTGCCCATTCCTTTCCTCCTGCTGGCCTGCGCCCGGGTGCCCCCACTCACGGTGGTGACCACCCCGGGCTTCAGCCCGGTGGCGCACCGCACCGTGGCCCTGGACCCCCGCACGGAGCTGCTGCTCATCCGCGACGGCTTCCACCCATTGAACCCCCGAGACCTGCGCTACCAGGTGCTGGAGGCCCTCGGCGCCCATGGGTACGCCGAAGCCGAGGCGGAGGCCGCCGACCTCTGGGTGGGCGTCCATCTCCTGGCCCAGGGCGGGACGGCTCACCCCCCCGCAGCGGAGCCCAAGAAGCGCAGCCGGGAGGGCGGGGGCGGAGGTGGCGGCGGCCGCTCCGGAGGCGGCAAGGGCGGAGGACTCGGCAAGGGCGATTCCTCCCGCAAGGAGGGCAGCCCACCCCCCAGCCACGGCACCCTGGCCATCATTCAGCTGGTGGAGCGGGGCTCTGGCAAGGTGCTCTGGCAGGGCGAAGCCACCGCGACTGCCCCACCCCCCGGCCAGCCCAACGCCGACCCCCTCCAGCCCCTCTTCGACGCCCTGCCCATCCGCAACTAGAAAAAGGATCTTCCGGGATTTCAGGGAAAGAAGTCTCACCCCAGAGAACGCACAGAACGCAGGGGAAAACAGGCAAGGGGTGACTGAAAAGAAGGAACGCGGAGGAAAACCGAGGAGCTGAGGAGAGCGGAGAACGGCCTGAAAGCTAGGGTCGGAAAAGCTTCTTAGCCGGGGATGGACGGGGAGGAGCG
>CAIRQL010000250.1 GCA_903880675.1 uncultured Holophagaceae bacterium
CATGCCCGACCGGTCCCCATTCCCGAGCGGGTGCTCTGATCTTCAAAACTCCTTTGCACAAATCCGTGACACTTGGGGCAGAATGGGGACATCACTGAACTCGTGCGCCGTGGTGTTCACGGCCCGACCCAACCCAGGAGGCCTCATGCGCCGTTCTTTCATCCTGCTGGCCGCCATCGCGCTGCTCAGCGTCGTCCCCGCGTCCGCCAAGCCCACCACCGTGAAGGGTGCCAAGTGCACCGTCTGCCACGACGGCGCCCCCAAGGACAAGAAGTTCAATGCCGCCACCAACAAGATGTTCCCCAAGTACAAGGAAGACAAGTGCAAGGACTGCCACGCCATGGCCGATGGCAAGATGACCAGCAAGAAGGGCTAGTTCCAGCCAAGCAAGACCGAACGGCGCGGGAGCTGCTCCCGCGCCGTTTTTCTGTCTGCGGAGAGGGGCTCGCCCCCACAAGGCCAGGTGTTGACGACCGGCGGGTGCTCTGGTCAAAATGTTTCTATGCATAGAAACAACCTGGACCGTCTCGCCGAGCTGGCGGACCTCTTTCATCAGGCCGGCGACCCCGCCCTGGTGGAGCAGTTCCTGCGCGAGATTCTCTCCCCCGCCGAGATCACGGACATCAGCTCCCGCTGGGAGCTGGTGAAGCGGCTGGATGGGGGCCAGAGCCAGCGGGCCATCGCCTCCGACCTGGGCGTGAGCCTGTGCAAGATCACCCGCGGCAGCCGGGAGCTGAAGAAGCCCCGCTCGGCCCTGCGGACCCTGCTGGACCACCACCACCGCCTTCAGGGCTAAGCCCTCATTCCAGGAGACCCCGTGTCCAACCGCGCCATCCTCGCCGACAACGACATCCCCCGCCAGTGGTACAACCTGGCGGCGGATCTGCCCCACGCCCCTCTGCCCCCGCTGGGCCCGGACGGCCAGCCGGTCAAGCCCGAGCAGCTGGCGGCGGTGTTCCCCATGAACCTCATCGAGCAGGAGATGAGCCAGGAGCGCCACATCACCATCCCCGACGAGGTGCTGGAGATCATGCTGCGCTATCGGCCCACGCCCCTGCACCGGGCCCGGGCGCTGGAGGCGGCGCTCAAGACCCCCGCCCGCATCTACTTCAAGAACGAGAGCGTGAGCCCCGCCGGCAGCCACAAGGTGAACACCGCCATTGCCCAGGCCTACTACAACAAGCAGGCGGGCATCGAGCGCATCACCTCGGAGACCGGCGCCGGCCAGTGGGGCAGCTCCATCGCCTTCGCCTGCAGCCAGTTCGGCCTGGAGTGCAAGGTCTACATGGTGAAGGTGAGCTTCGAGCAGAAGCCCTTCCGCAAGATGATGATGAAGACCTGGGGCGTGGACTGCATCTCGAGCCCCAGCATGGAGACCCAGGCTGGCCGGGACATCCTCGCGGTGGACCCCGACTGTGGCGGCTCCCTGGGCATCGCCATCAGCGAGGCCGTGGAAGCAGCGGTGACGGACCCCACGGGCAAGACCCGCTACACCCTGGGCAGCGTGCTCAACCACGTGCTGCTGCACCAGACCATCATCGGCCTCGAGGCCCAGAAGCAGCTGGCCGCCATGGGCGAGCGCAAGATCGACAAGGTCATCGCCTGCGTGGGTGGCGGCAGCAACTTCGCCGGCATCGCCTTCCCCTTCGTGAAGGAGAAGATCAACGGCGCCGACATCGACATCATCGCCGTGGAGCCCGCCTCCTGCCCCACCCTGACCCGCGCGCCCTACGTCTACGACCACGGCGATGTGGCCCGCATGACGCCCCTCATGGCCATGCACAGCCTCGGCCACACCTTCATGCCCCCGGGCATCCACGCCGGTGGCCTGCGCTACCACGGCATGGCCCCCCTGGTGAGCCAGACCGTCGTGGAAGGCCTCACCCGGGCCGTGGCCATCCAGCAGCTGGAGTGCTTCGAGGCGGCCGTGCTCTTCGCCCGCACCGAGGGCATCATCCCCGCCCCCGAGAGCAGCCACGCCATCGCCCAGGTGATCCGCGAAGCCAAGCAGGCCCGCGAGGAGGGCAAGGAGCGCGTCATCCTCTTCAACCTCAGCGGCCACGGACTCATGGACCTGAGCGGCTACAGCGACTTCCTGGACGGCAAGCTCTCCGACCACTCCCTCTCCGACGAAGAAATGGCCAAGGGCCTCGTCTGCCTCGAGGGCCTGCCCAAGCCCGCAGGGCGGTAAGCGCTAGCCACGAAGTTTCAGTTCTTCTCGGAATCGGCAATGCCGATTCCGAGTTAGATAAATTCTCGTGGTGAATTCCCTTTCAGTACCCCGCCAGCAGCCGGTCCAGGTAACGCGACTTGAGCTGTTGGGAGGCCAGGGCCTGCTTGAGGGGGGGGAGCTTCAGGACGGCGCCCAGGATGGCGGCGGCGGCCCGGTGGCCCTGGCTGGACTGACCGTCCACCAGCAGCTCTGCCAGTCGGCCGCGCTCCATGGCCATGAGCACCGTGCGGTGGGCGGTGTTCACGGGGGTGAGCACCCGGCCCGGCCTGGGCTGCAGGCGGATGGCTTCCTTGGCGCAGGCCCGCACGCAGACACCGCAGCCCAGGCAGCGGTCCTCCCGGAGCTGAGCTGTGCGGGCCACCCGGCGGTGGGGATCGTGGGCGCTCACCAGCCCCAGCGCCTCCACAGGGCAGGCATCCAGGCACTTGCCGCAGCCATTGCAGCGCTCAGCGTCCACTTCCGGCAGGTAGTTGGTGGTGTGCACGGGGTTCATGAAGGCGAAGCGCCGGGCGGCGATCAGAGCCTCGCAGCAGCACCCGCAGCAGTTGCAGATGAAGCTCACCTGCTCCCGCACGTTCTCCCCGAACTGCACCAGCCCCCGCTCCCGAGCCTGGTCCAGCAGGTCCAGACACTCCGCCGCCTCCACCCGCCGGGCCACGTGGTGCCGGGTGAGGGAGTCCGCACAGCTGCCGAAGGTCATGCAGATGTCCATGGGGGCAGCGCAGGACCGGCCCTTGCGCTGCATCTTGTGGCGGCAGTAGCAGGCGCTGATGCCGATGGCCTTGGCGGAGCGCACCACCTCGCTGGCCCGCTCGTAGTCCAGCACCACCCGGCTGTTCCCAGCGGGCAGGGCCGTCTCGTCCACGAAGACCCGCCCCAATTGGGTCTGCCCCGTGGCGAACAGCTCCCGGCAGAAGTCTTCATCGGCATTGATGTACTCATAGTAGAGCTCCGCCAGGGCCTGCTGGTCCAGGTCGCCCCGCACCCGCATCATGGAGAACTCGAAGAAGCCAGCCATGGGGGGCGGCAGCACATAACGGGTCTCATCACCGTCCGGGAAATCCAGCAGCATGGCCCGGTCCGCCAGGCCCTCCAGCACCTGACGGGCCCGGGCCTCGGGTAGGCCCCAGAGGGCCGCGGCCCGGCGAGCGGTGAAGGGGCGAATGGGGACCTGCGCCAGCAGACCCGCCTCCTCCTCGCTCACCAGAAGCCGCAGGATCTGAAACAGGCGCTCCGAGGGGGGTGCCCCCTGGGGGAACCGGTTGAGTCGCCGCACCAGACGCTCGTAGGCGCCGTGGCCGGGGGGGAGGAGGGTGAGGCCCATGGACTTCCTCGGAGGGGGCTTCCAAAAGGTTCGGCCATCCAACGGGGTCCGCAAGTTCCCAAACTGCCGCCCCACCCACATCGACCTGAGCGCCGAGGGCGGCCTGCGAGGCATCGTGGCCCGCCGGGTCTACCTGGGGGACCTGGTGGAGTACCGCGTCCGCGTCGGCCCCCACGAGCTGCGCATCCAGAAGGGTGCCCGCCACAAAGCCTTCGAAGAGGGTGCCCCCGTGGGCCTCACCTTCCGCCAGTACCTCGGCTACCCCGAGGGGTGAGCCTTTCTTCGCCGGGTTTGAGTGAACTGAAGGAAGGAAAGCTGAGGAGCAGAGGGAAGCGGAGAAGGACAACGCGGGCCAGTGACTGTTCGTAATTGTTCGGGGCACCTCGGGAATGTCGTTTAGCCCCATGAATGCAGTGCTGGGCCTTCCCGGCCAACGGGCACGGCCTCCTACCTCCTGCTTCCAGAGAGCGGCTGTTCTCCGCTCTCCTCCGCTCCTCGGCAGTCCTCCGCTTACATCTAGCCTTTGGCCCTTTTCAAATCCGCTCAGCGATGACCACGAGATCTGACGAGGTCGGGCTCCAGGGGTCGCCGGTCATGGTGCCGAGGGTCTCGCGGAGGCGGAAGCCGCATTCCTCAAGCAGCGCTTCCACTTCGGCCCGGCGCCAGCCGCGCAGGGACACTTCCTCGGCGGCCAGCACTTCCAGGGGCGGCACGCACCCGGGCCGGTGGCGCAGGGTAGCGGGGGTGAAGGTGAGGCGGCCCTCGCCGTGGTGGGTCATGAGGCGCAGGAAGACCGTGTCCTCCCCCTCGGCCCCGCCGGGCCGCAGCACCAGCGGAAAGGTGCGCTCGCCCCGGTCCAGGATGCGGTCGTAGTTCAGGATCTGGAGCAGGAAGGGTGCGCCGGGGGCCAGGCAGGCGGCGAGGCCCGTGAAGAAGGCCCGCAGATCTGCCTCTTCCGTCAGGTGCGGCAGGGTGTTACCCACGCAGAGGGCGGCACCCTGGGGAGCAAGGTGCGCCACCGGCAGCGTCGTAAGGGAGGCCTGGAGATAGCGGCCTACGGGGTCGGCCTCCTGGGCCGCCTGCACCTGGGAGGGCGAGGCATCCACGCCGGTCACCTCGAAGCCCCGGGAGGCCAGGAAGCGGCTGTGCTCGCCGCTGCCGCAGCCCAGGTCCAGCACCCGCCGGGAGGGGCCCCCACCCAGCGTCTGCTCCAGCAGCGGGGCTTCCCGCCGGATCCGCTCAGGCCAGGCGATGAGGCCCCGGTAGGCCATGCGTCCGTAGTGGTCCTGCTCGGGCTTGTCCATGGGACGAGTCTAGCCCTTCCCGTAGGCTGGGCAGCCCTTAGAGCGAGAGTTCCCCTGGCGTTCATTCACGTCGAAAAGAAACGACTGAAGGAACGCAGAGGAAAGCCGAGGAGCAGAGGAAAGCGGAGACAAGTCAATGCCGTTTGTTTTTTCGGTGTTCATCAGCTTTTCTCGGTGTTCATCGGTGGCTGATTTTTCCTTTTTCGCTCAACCCAGAGCAGCCCCCCGGTTCATTTTGTCGCGCGCCTCGGTTTCTTCGGCCCCGGCGCAGAGTGGACTCCGGTGGCGGCATCCACGGCGTCGATCCAGCCGGCGCGGGCCTGGGGGAAGGCGTCGGCGTAGGGGACGTAGGGCTTGATGTCCAGCACGGGCGTGCCATCCAGCAGGTCCACGCCCCGCAGGCGCAGGGTGCGGCCCTCCACAGCCACCAGCTCTACGCAGGATAGCCCGATGGGGTTGGGCCGGTGGGGCGACCGGGTGGCCAGCACGCCGCGCTTGCCTTTGGGCCCCCGGGGCGGCTGTACCAGCGGTGCCCAGCCCTCGCTGAGGTGGAATAGGAAGACCAGCCAGATGCGGTCGAAGCCCGCTAGGTCCCGCAGCACTGTCTCAGGTAGGGCCGCATCCAGCTCCAGGGTGGCCTCTACCACGGCGCCCGACTCGGTGCCCGCCACCACCGTCGGCTGGTGCGGCGCATCCATGCGCTTCGCATAGGGCGAGCGCACGAAGCCGATGGGGTGGAAAGAAGGCATCTCCATGCTGGAAGGGTAGCGGCATGCACCCCTAGGATGGAGAAGGGAGGCCGCCGTGCCCATGCAGCACCTGGTCCTGGAGGGCCGACGCATCGAGTACCGGGACCTGCCGGCCACGGTGGCAGGGCGGCCGGTGCTGGTGCTGCTCCACGAGGGGCTGGGCTCGGCCTCCATGTGGGGCAAGTTTCCGGAGCGCTTGGCGCAGGTCACCGGGTGCCGGGTCCTCGTGCCTTCCCGCGCGGGCTACGGCCAGTCGGAGCCCTATCCCGAACCTCGCAATACCCGCTATCAGCACCGGGAGGGAGAGGAGGCCCTGCCGGCCTTCCTGGCGGCCCTGGGGGTGGTGCGCCCCATGGTCATCGGCCACAGTGACGGTGGCACCATGGCCCTGCTCTATGCGGCGGCCCACCCAGACGCCCCCCTGGGCATCGCCCTCATGGCCCCCCATGAGTACATCGAGGAGGAGACCCTCGTGGGTATCCGGGCTGCGGGAGAGGTCTGGCGCACCACGGAGTGGCCCGCCCGCCTGGCCCGGCACCATGCCGACGCCGCCCGGGTGTTCCGCGAGTGGCACGACATCTGGCTCTCCCCCGAGTACCGCCACTGGAACATCGTGGACCGCCTGCCCCACATCACCTGCCCCGTCCTGGCCATCCAGGGCGTGGATGACGAATACGCCAGCCTGCGCCAGATCGAGGTCATCGCCGAACAGGTCCCCGGCACCCGCCTCCTGGCCCTCCCAAACTGCGGCCACTCCCCCCACCGGGACCAGCCCGAAGCCGTGCTCGCCGCCCTGACTGAGTTCATTAACGCCTTGGCAACGACCCATGACCCGAACCGTAAGTAGGGAAAGAAAAAGATTCACCACGAAGACACGAAGACACGAAGAAAAGCAGGATTAACGGTGTTCATCGGAGGTTTGAGCCTTTTCCTTTGAAGCCTTTCATCGAACCCCTCCTGCCCCTACCATTCGGGAATGACTGAAGACGAGGTTCCCCGCCGCCGGGTCCGCTACAAGGGGACGCATCCGCGGCGCTTCCAGGAGAAGTACAAGGAGCTGGCTCCCGGCGACCACGCTGCGGAGCTGGAGAAGGTCATCGCCCGGGGGCACACGCCGGCCGGGACGCACCGGCCTATCTGTGTGGTGGAGATCCTGGCGGTGCTCAATCCCCAGCCCGGCGAGGTGGCCCTGGACGCCACCCTGGGCTACGGCGGCCACACCCGGGAGCTGCTGCCCCACCTGCTGCCGGGCGGCCACCTTTACGGCGTGGATGTGGACCCCCTGGAGCTACCCCGCACCGAGGCCCGCCTGCGGGACCTGGGCTTCGGCGAGGATGTGCTCTCTGTGCGCCGCATGAACTTCGCCGGGCTGCCCCGCCTGCAGGCCGAGTCCGGCGGCTTCGATGTGGTGCTGGCGGACCTGGGCGTCTCCTCCATGCAGATCGACAACCCGGCCCGGGGGTTCAGCTGGAAGACGGACGGCCCCCTGGACCTGTGCCTCAACCCCAACCGGGGTCGCACCGCCGCTGACCTCCTGGCCAGCCTGGACGAGGCGACCCTGGTGGACCTCCTCGTGGAAAACGCCGACGAGCCCCACGCCGCCGCCATCGCCCGGGCGGTCCAGGGCGCCGCCATCCGCACCACCCGGGACCTGGCGGAGCGGG
>CAIRQL010000251.1 GCA_903880675.1 uncultured Holophagaceae bacterium
CTGCACCAAGGCCGCCTCTGCGCTAGAACCAGACTTTGCGAGAACCGGTTCGAGTTAGTCGGGCAGGGCCCGGTCGCGGATGGGGGTGGCGAACTTGTACTCGATGTCCCAGGGGAAGTAGATCCACTTGTCCTGCTCGAACTCTTTCACGAAGGTGTCCACGATGGGCAGTCCTGCAGGCTTGGCGTAGAGGGTCGCGAAGTGGGCCTTGGGCACGAGGCTGCGCACCAGCCGGGCCGTGCCGCCGGTGTCCACCAGGTCGTCGATGAGCAGGAAGCCGTCGCCGTCGCCCGTCACGCCCTTGAGCACCTTGGCCTGGCCCGCCAGCTGCTCCGCCTCGCCGGAGGCCTCGGCGCCGTAGCTGGTGACACAGATGGTGTCGATCAGCCGGATGTTCAGCTCCCGGGCGATGAGCGCCGCGGGGATCAGGCCACCGCGGGTGATGGCGATGATGCCCTTCCACTGCCCCAGCTGGTGCAGCTCGTGGGAAAGGTACCGGGTGTCCCGGTGCAGCTCAGCCCAGGAGATGACCACATCGTTCTGGTAAGGATTCTTGGCCATCGCAGCTCCGGGGGAAGCCACCAGTTTCCCACCCTCGGCCCCTTCCCGGCCACCTGAAAGGGGTGGCTGGTTGGTAGGAAAAAGAAATTTGGACGGGGATAAGAGAGATGGACGGGGATGCAAGAAAACGACAGGGGAAATAAAAGAGCAACCGCAGATGACGCAGATGGCCGCAGATGGTCTGTCCTAGCTTTCGGGGGCAGCGCCGAGCATTCAGGCATGGGCCCGCCACAGGCGGCTTCCGGCGTCGCCGGAAGTCATCCCGGGGTGCCACGGCCGCGCCCCCCAAGAGGCGCGGCAGCGGCGCCCCGAGATGGAGCCCATGCGCCGTGTAGCACGGCCCCAAGTGCTTTATCCCGCTCCTCCCCGTCCATCTCATTTATCCCCGTCAAAAGGCCCTTTTCAGTTCACCTGAATGAGCCTGTCCCGCCGGGCGCGCAATATCCGGTCACGAAGAGCTGCGGCGTCCTCGAACTTCATCTGCGAAGCCAGCTCCTTCATTTTTTTCTCCAGCTTGGCCAGCTCCCGCTCGAAGGCCTTGTCTTCCAGGTAGAGCAGCGGCTCCTCGGCGGCGGCCTCTTCCTTCACCAGGTTGATGAACTCGCGGGCCAGGGCCTCGCCCATGACGTCATCCAGGTTGCGCTTCACGGTCTCCGGGGTGATGCCGTGGGCCTCGTTGTGGGCCAGCTGCTTCTGGCGCCGCCGCTCGGTCTCACCGATGGCCTGCTTCATGGAGCCCGTCATCACATCCGCATACAGGATGGCCTTGCCCCGGACATTGCGGGCCGCCCGGCCGATGGTCTGGATGAGGCTGCGGGCGTTGCGCAGGAAGCCCTCCTTGTCCGCATCCAGGATGGCCACCAGGGTCACCTCCGGCAGGTCCAGGCCCTCCCGCAGCAGGTTGATGCCCACCAGCACATCGAACACGCCCCGGCGCAGGTTCTTCAGCAGCTCCACCCGCTCCAGGGTGTCGATCTCGCTGTGCAGGTACTCCGCCTTGATGCCCAGCTCCCGGTAGTAGCTGGTCAGCTGCTCCGCCAGCTTCTTGGTCAGCACCGTCACCAGCACCCGCTCGCCCCGGGCCGTGACCTCCCGGATCTCCGCCAGCAGATCATCCACCTGGGTGCCCACGGGCCGAACTTCCACGAGAGGATCCACCAACCCCGTGGGCCGCACCACTTGCTCCACTAAGGACCCGCCGCACTGGCGCAGCTCATAGTCGCCGGGCGTGGCCGAGACATAGACGACCTGTTTGACCCTGCTCTCAAATTCTTCGAATTTGAGAGGGCGATTATCCAGGGCTGAAGGGAGGCGGAACCCGTAATCCACAAGTGTTGTCTTCCGCGCCCGGTCGCCGTTGTACATGCCGTGGAGCTGGCCCGTGGCCACATGGCTCTCGTCCATGAAGACGATGAAGTCCTCAGGGAAGTAGTCCAGCAGCGTGTGCGGGGGCTGGCCCGGCTGGCGGCCATCCAGGAAGCGGCTGTAGTTCTCGATGCCGCTGCAGTGGCCCATCTCCTTCATCATCTCCACGTCGTAGATGACGCGCTGGTGGAGGCGCTGGAGCTCAACGATCTTGCCCTCCGCCCGAAAGGCCTCTTCGCGGGCCTCGAGCTCGGCCTTGATCTCCCGGATGGCGGTCTTCAGCTTGTCCTCGGGGGTCACGTAGTGGGTCTTGGGCCAGATGGTCAGTTCCTCCAGCTTCTCCAGCACCACGCCCCGCAGGGGGTCGATCTTGGAGAGGCGCTCCACCTCGTCGCCCCACAGCTCAATGCGATAGCCCACATCCTCGTAGGCGGGATAGACCTCCACCACGTCCCCCCGCACTCGGAAGTTGCCCGGCTCGAAGGCGATGTGGTTGCGCTGGTACTGGATGGCCACCAGATCCCGCAGCAGCATGGCCCGGTCGATGGTCTGGCCGGGGCGCAGGGTCACGGACAGGTTCATGTACGAGGAGGGGTCGCCCAGGCCGTAGATGCAGCTGACGGAGGCGATGACGATGGTGTCCCGGCGCTCCAGCAGGCAACGGGTGGCATTGAGGCGCAGCTTCTCCAGCTCCTCGTTGATCTTGGCGTCCTTGTCGATGAACAGGTCCCGCTCCGGGACATAGGCCTCGGGCTGGTAATAGTCGTAGTAGCTGACGAAGTACTCCACCGCATTCTTGGGGAAGAACTGCTTGAACTCGCGGAAGAGCTGGGCCGCCAGCGTCTTGTTGGGCGCGAAGATGAGCGCCGGCCGACCCGCCCGGGCGATGGTGCTGGCCATGGTGTAGGTCTTGCCGGACCCCGTCACCCCCAGCAGGGTCTGGCAGGGATCCCCCCGCCGCAGCCCCTCCACCAGCTGCGCAATGGCCTCCGGCTGGTCGCCGGCCGGCTCGTAGGGCGCATGCAGTTCAAACGGGATCGACTTGGCCATGGAACAAAATCAAACCACGAAGCCGGGCTCCGTGGTGAACCCGCTGCTAAACCTTCCGGAGGATCAAGCACCCATTGGTGCCGCCGAAGCCGAAGCCGTTGTTCATGGCGTATTCGGCGTCGAAGGTGCCGGCCACGTTGGCGGTCACGTCCAGGTTGCACTCGGGGTCCTGGTTGTCCACGTTGATGGTGGGGGGGATCTTCCCGGTCTTCACGGCTAGGGCCGCCACGATGGTTTCCAGGCCGCCAGCGGCGCCCAGCAGGTGCCCGTGCATGGACTTGCTGCTGCTGACCTTGATCTTCTCGGCGTGGTCGCCGAAGACCCGGCGAATGGCCATGCACTCCAGCTTGTCGCCCACGGGGGTGCTGGTGCCGTGCATGTTGACGTAGCCCACCTGCTCGGGGGCGATGTCCGCATCCTTCAGGGCCGCCCGCATGACGCGCTGGCCGCCCTCGCCCTCGGGGGCCGGGGTGGTGATGTGGTTGGCGTCCCCGCTCATGCCATAGCCGGCGACCTCGGCGTAGATCTTGGCGCCGCGGGCCACGGCCAGCTCATACTCCTCGAGGATGACGATGCCGGCGCCTTCGCTCATGACGAAGCCATCCCGGCCCACGTCGAAGGGACGGGAGGCCCGCTCGGGCTCGTCGTTGCGGGTGCTGAGAGCGCGCATGGCAGCGAAGCCGCCCACGCCCAGCTGGTTCACCACGGAGTCACTGCCACCGGCCATCATGCGGTCTGCGTAGCCGAAGGCGATGAGCCGGGCCGCGTCCCCGATGGCGTGGGCGCCCGTGGCGCAGGCCGTGGCCACAGCGCTGTTGGGGCCCTGCAGGCCGTACTTGATGCTGGCTTGGCCGCTGGCCAGGTTCACGATGAGGCTGGGGATGAAGAAGGGGCTGGTGCGCCGGGGGCCGCGGTAGCCCTGGGCCTCGTCCCAGATGGTGCTGAGGCCGCCGATGCCGCTGCCGATGTAGGTCCCGAAGACCTCCCGCTCAGCCTTGGTGAGCTCCACCTGGTCAAAGCCCGCATCCACCCAGGCCTCGTGGGCCGCGCCCAGGGCGTAGTGGATGAAGATGTCCATCTTCTTCTGCTCTTTCTTGTCGATGAACAGGTCCGGGTTGAAGCCCTTGACCTGCCCTGCGATCTTGCAGGTGAAGTCGGTGGTGTCGAAGCGGTCGATGAGCCCGATGCCGCTCTTCCCGGCAAGCAGGTTGTCCCAGGTCTCTGAAACGGTCAGCCCACAAGGGTTAACCGTTCCCATCCCTGTGATTACGACACGGCGGCGCTGGACGGTCCTGGTCATGGCCTCACCTCCTGGGGTCGAAATGCGAACGTGCCGCAGGGCCATGGGGGGCTCTGCGGCACGTCACGGTCGCGATGGATTAACCCTTCGCGTGCTTCTCGATGTAGGCGATGGCGTCGCCCACGGTGCGAATCTTCTCCTGCTCGCTCTCAGGGATCTCGAGGCTGAAGGCCTCCTCGATCGCCATGATGATCTCGACGGTGTCGAGGCTGTCGGCGCCAAGGTCGTCCACGAAGTGGCTGGACTCGGAGATGGAATCTTCGGGCTTGGCCAACTGCTCGGCGATGATAGCAATAACCTTCTTGCGGGCTTCGGCCATGATGGTTCCTCCAAACGAACCTGGAAACCGTACCACACCCCACAGGCAAAATCCAAACCCCGAGTAAAGGTCGCCCCCCCGGCCCCGGTGTCAGAATGGGAGCGGGGTGAACCCGACCCCGGAGAAAAGGTCCATGCCCCGTCCCCGCACGCTGGAAGAACCCGAGGAGGGCTGGCCCCTGGGCTGGGCTGCGGGCCTGACCGAGTTCCGGACCTTCCTCGTGGTCGAGCGCGGCCTTTCCGCCAACACAGCCTCTGGCTACCTGTCGGATCTGGCCCACCTGGCGGCCTGGGCCGTGGCCCGGGACCTGCCCTCCGTGACCCTCACTCGGGACCACCTCTCGGCCTTCCTGGCCTGGCAGCAGTCCCAGGGGAAGGCGCCCCGCAGCCTGGCCCGCATGAGCTCCAGCCTGCGGGCCTTCCTCACTTTCCTGCGCATGGAGGGCGGCGAAGGCGCCGGCCCCGAGGCCGTGGTGAAGGCGCCGCGGCCCCCGCGCATCCTGCCCCGCACCCTGGGCGAGAGCCAGGTGGAGGCCCTGCTCGCTGCCCCGGACACCGCCACACCCCTGGGGGTGCGGGACCGGGCCTGGATCGAACTGCTCTACGCCTCGGGCCTGCGGGTCTCCGAGCTGGCGGGCCTGCCGGCCTTGGCCATCTTCCTGGATGAGGGCTTCCTGAAGGTCGCGGGCAAGGGCCGCAAGGAGCGCCTGGTGCCCTTCGGTGCCAGCGCCGAGGTCTGGCTGCGGGCCTGGCTGGTCCTGCGGCCGGGCTTCCACCCCCGGGGCGCAGAGCTGTTCGTGGGCCAGCGGGGCGAAGGTCTCACCCGCCAGCATCTGTGGCGCCTCCTCAAGGGCTATGCCCGCCAGGCGGGCCTCCGCGCCGAGGCCGTGAGCCCCCACGTCATGCGCCACGCCTTCGCCACCCACCTGCTGGACCACGGTGCCGACCTGCGGGCCGTCCAGGCCATGCTGGGCCACGCCGACATCAGCACCACCCAGATCTACACCCACGTCCACCAGACCCGCCTCCGCGCCCTCTACGACCAGCTGCACCCGCGGTCGGGCGGCGGTTAGGGGCTCGTAACAAGCAGCCCGTCACCTGGGTCGATTCAAAAGGAAGAATTGAACGCAGAGGACCGCCGAGGAGCGGAGGAAAGCGGTGAAGGGCCTTATCAGCCGGATCCTGCAGGGCGGGTCAGCGTTCATCTGTGGAATCTGTGAAATCTGTGGATCCAATCTTGTTCTTGAGTGGTCGCCGCAACTGCCCGGTGGACCGGTGCGGCGGTAATGGGGGATGATGGGCCAGGAGCCTGACCCCATGGCGATTACGAAAACCCCCCGCAAGAAGTCCCTGGCCACCCCCAGCGTGGATGAGGTCGTCCCCGCACCGGCGGGCGAGGCCGTCCCTGCCAAGGCCCCCCGCAAGGCCGCCGCCCCAAAGGCCGAGGCGGCCCCCAAGAAGACCCCTCGCAGCAAGGTGAAGGCCGAGGCTCCGGCAGTGCCGGCCGCCCCCGAGGCCCCCGCTGTGGAGGCCGCGCCGGCCCCCGAGCTGCCGCCCGCGCCCCGTCGCGAGGTGCCCCTCGTCACCCTGCCCTCCATCGCCTCGGCCGTCATCGCCGCCATCCAGGAGGGTCGCCCCCTGGAGTTCATCTTCGCCGACGCCGATGCCAATGCGCCCCGCACCTTCGAGCCCCGGCACCTGACCTTCGACGCCCTCAGCCAGGCCTGGTACGTCTGGGGCTGGGACCGCCGCTACAACGCCGAGCGCCACCACCGCCTGGACCTGCTGGCCGAGGCCAACGATGTGGAGGGGGTGGGCCGTGCGGCCCAGGGGCCCTACCCCGAAGGCACCCCGGCCAACCTGATCGGCGGCTGGCTGGGCGGTGAGCCCATCCCCGTGAAGGCCACCCTCATGAAGCAGTGGGTCTTCGCTGTGCGCCAGGCCCCCCCGGCCTTCCCCGGCTTCACCATGGAAGACCAGACCGATGGCCAGGCCCTTGTGTCCTTCTCAGCCACGGACCTGCGGGCCATCGCCCGCTGGGTCATGCAGTTTGGGGACGGCATCCAGGTGCTGGAGCCCGCCCGCCTGGTGGATCGCATCAAGCAGGTCGGCGCCGTCTGGGCCGGCCGCGAGCGCGCCGCCACCCCGGAGCCCCGTCGCCAGGATGGCCGGTCCTCCCGCGGGGGCCGCTCCGACCGGGAGCCCCGAGCTGACCGCGAGCCCCGTCCTGACCGCGAGCCGCGCCCCGAGCGTGAGGCCCGTCCCGAGCGCGAGCCCCGTCCCGAGCGCGAGCCCCGTCCTGAGCGCGAGGCCCGTCCTGAGCGCGAGGCCCGCCCCGAGCGCGAAGCCCGCCCTGAGCGTGAGCACCGCCCCGAGCGCGACCGGGACGAAGCCCCCAAGGCCAAGCCCGGCAAGGTGGAAGTCATTCGCTTCGACCGGCTCTGAGTAGCTGGCGAGAACGAGCAAAAAAAGTGGTTCATCCGGGAATTCCGGGGAAAAAGAACTGCCAACCACAGAGAACGCAGAGAGCGCAGAGGCGCGCCGACCCAACCTGCATGGGCCCGCCGAAGGCGGCTTCCGGCGTCGCCGGAAGTCATCCCGGGGTGCCACGGCC
>CAIRQL010000252.1 GCA_903880675.1 uncultured Holophagaceae bacterium
ATGCAGTACCTCCTTGGTCATCTGGCGGTGCGCATACACCGCGATGACCAAGGAGCCTGCTTTTACCCTTCCGCGCTAGCTGTCTTTATCGACCGGGCTGCCTGGATGACCGTCCCCCGCCGCGCAGCGGCTTCGTTCAACTGCTGACCGAAAAGATTGACCCGAGCCTCCACCGGAAGGCCCATAAGCAGACGCGAGAGGGTCAGGCCGAAAACACATTTGAAGTGGTGGCCCGCGAGTGGCACACCAAGAATGCTCACACCTGGGTGCCGGAGCATCGCGACGGCCTATTGCGACGTTTCATCCGGGACATTTTTCCCTGGATCGGCAACCGCCCCATCGCCGACATCACGGCCCACGAACTGCTAGCGGTCATACAGCGCATCGAGTCCCGCGGAGTTTTGGAGACAGCCCACCGAGCTCTGAGCACCTGCGGCCAGGTCTTCCGCTACGCCGTGGCCACAAGCCGTGCCTCCCGCAACGTGGCGATTGACCTTCGAGGTGCCCTGCCGCCGACCCAGGTCAAGCACCTCGCCTCCATCACCGATCCAAAGCGGTTAGCTGAAATACTTCGCCTCCTGGACATCTACCACGGAACCTTGACCGTCCGGTGCGCCCTCCGCTTGGCGCCGCTCGTGTTTGTTCGACCAGGGGAGTTGCGACACGCTGAGTGGTCCCACATTGACCTGGAGGCGGCCGAGTGGCGATTCAAGGCCAGCAAGCGTGGCCCGCAGCACATCGTCCCGCTCAGCACCCAGGCCGTGGCCCTTCTCAGGGAACTCCAACCCCTCACCGGCAAGGGGCGCCTTGTCTTTGCCGGAGCCCGGAGCAGCGAACGCCCCATGAGCGAGAACACCATCAATATCGCCCTCCGGCTGCTGGACATCTCGAAGGAGGAGATGTGCGGCCACGGCTTCCGGGCGGCCGCTCGCACCATTCTCGACGAGGTGCTGGGCATCCGTCCCGACTTCATCGAGCACCAGCTCGCCCACGTGGTGAAGGACCCCAATGGACGGGCCTACAACCGCACAGCCCACCTCCTCGAGCGGCAGAAGATGATGCAGCGGTGGGCCGATTACCTCGACCAACTGAAGGCGGGCGTCGACACACCGTGACCTTGGGCGTCAGGTAGGCGACCTCATCCGTGACCCTCATATACGAGGCAAAGATGCAAGTGGATCCAAGTCTAGTTATCAAGCACATTGAATCTGCTCAGGCCCAGGCGTTGAAGGTCGTCGGGCGGCAGCGTCAGGAATCAGAAAAGAGGGCCGTCCAGGAAGCTATGACGGACCTGGATGCCCTGCGATCGGCATACCATGAGGCCTTGGTTGAGCAGTCCCATTCGGTGAGGGTCAAGCAGATCACTGACGACCTCGCGGGGCTTGCCTCGATGCTTCGCGGCTTCGGGACCGAGTCCCTGTCGGCGGAGCAGGAGGCGCAGGTTCGCACCCGCATTCGGTCATGGCACTACGACTCCCGGCGATGGATAGGTGACCTCCCGCTCCAACCCAGCCTCACCCGCCGCCCCGAGGGTAAAGGCGCGGCCGATGTTCGGCAGCTGTGGCTGGAGGCCGGGGGCGCTTGGTTGGTCCCACCACCCCATGCTCGACGTGCTCCGCTGGCAGGCACGCCAGCCCACCTCGGCCTATGGCATCCACTGCCCTCGGTCTGGGACCCCCTCAGCTCACACACGCCTTCCGCAGACCCAGGGATGACGTCTCGTTGGGTGTGTCGACCGGTGCCCTTGATCGAACTCCTGGCGCTGGCGCAGGAAGCCCTTGAGGTAGAGATTGGTGGCCGAAACCTCGGGGGCCATGCACCTTTCGCCCAACGCCGTCGAAGGGCCTCCCTGAAGGACGCCTTCGCCTTCACCTGCCTCCTGATTTATAACAAGGCGGTGGGACCCAAGGCGGCCCGGCAGCGCCAGTTCTACCCCAGTAGCAACCCGAGCTCCTTTGAATCCTTCGTGACCCTGGTCCACGCCTGGGTGGTGGGTCCCAATGCCCCCAAAGAGTGGACCTTGGGACCCGACCCCATTCGCAAGGCCATCGCCACTCAGCGTGCATGGCAGAAGCTCTTCAAGGCGGCAGGCAGCAAGGATGAGGAAGCCTTCAGTGCCCTTCCACAGGAGGCCCAGGAGGCTGCGGAGAGGAAGCTGACAGACAAAGTGCGCCGACGTCTGACGGCCCGGCCCCTGATTTAGGGTTCCCGAATGTTGAGGTAGGTCGAAATATTGAGCCCCGATACGGGGCAAAACTGCATGGCATCACGCCGCCTCGGTAAGAGGCGAACGCACGGAGACGCCATGACCTCGACACTCCCCAACCCCAACACCTACGCCATCTTGCGGCTCCCTGCTGTCCTGAAGTTCCGGGGTCGCTCCCGAAGCTCCCACTACGCTGACATCAGCCAAGGGCTTTTCACCCGCCAGGTGCAACTGGGGACCCATTGTATCGGTTGGCCCGAACACGAGCTCATCGCCCTGAACGAGGCCCGCATAGCCGGGAAGAACGACGAGGAGATCCGGACCCTGGTGAAACGCCTCGAGGCGCAACGGAAGGGGGCCAACTGACGGGCCTGTTGATCTCATGGCTACATGCCTGGTGGGACTCAGGGCTGACAACTGAGGGGACTCCAGGCCAGCGGACGGGGGGTGAAATCCCCAAGGAAGGCCGCGAATCTCGATTGGAAGGGTGTGCGATAAACCGCCCCCTTCCCGTGCTGGGGACCCCCAGGACGAACCCCACCGGGCACTTTGCCGTCTGGTGCGGGGCACCGTTGTTAATGGATTGCATGACGAGCGCCTACCGGACAACCGAGGGCGCGCCTGAGTCATGGGCAAAGCTGTGAGACCGATGGCCGACGCCTGCACGGGTGGCTGGAGGAGCAGGCTTTCCTCCTCCAGGGGGATAGTCTGCCTCCACCTCTGACCTCGGCCTCCCAGGTGAGCAACAGAGTCCATATCGCCCAGGTCAAGGTTGAAAGAAGAACCACTTACGGTCACGCGACGATATGGCGCAGCAACCGGCTCATTCTTGCCCTGGCTCCGATGTCACGTTTCAAGCTTTACAGAATGTGGTTTTTGCATGGTTTCCAATGCAACCATGGAGGGCAACACGATGGGTAGATTGATTGCCACTCCGCGGCTTGTCCGAGCTCGCCTCCGTCAGGCTGAAGCGACCATGCTCAGGGCCTCAGGCTGGTCCTACACGGCCATCGCCACCCATTTGGGCTACTCCTGTCGTGCTTCGGCATTCCGGGCCGTGAAACGCACCTTAGACGTTACACGTGACCGGGCGGCCCTGGTTCACCGACTCATGTTCCGCATTCGCCTGGAGCGGGGCCTCGAGGGATTCGCGAATGCAGTCGAGGCCGGTGACTACGGCCGTGCACTTCGGACACTGGACCGGGTCCTTCCTGAAGTCGAGTGACGCCCTGGCGTGATTCTTCGTAGGACGTATTCTTGGTGGACGTGGATGCCGAGGCTGACGACGGCGCGGGTCTGCGAGCAAGCCTGGTCCACGTTCAGGACTGTCGACAGTTTGATGGTGTCGACAGTTTTGTCGGACCCTCGATCAAGTGCAGGCGTTATGCACGAACTCATCACCGATGAAGGCCTGAAAACCAAAGTTCAACACCAGCTCAGGAGAACCATGCTACCGACTGTCGACAGTCCATCCCGATCCCCCCAGAGCTTGATGACGAAAACCAGCCTTGATGTGGAAGTTGTTTCGGACATCATCGCCACTTTCACCAGCGACGTCCTCCACCAGCTCGACCTCTTCCACAGCCAGGACATCACCCGCGACGCGGCCATGGCTTCCATCGAGGCGTCGTGCAAGGAGTTCGGGGACATCTTCGCCGGAGAGAACCCCCTCTACGAGCCCGCGCCCTGGCACGGGCCGAGGCTGGCCGGTAAGGTCCTGGCGCTCGTGCCAGGCGTGAAGGGCGCCAACGTGCCGACCACGTGCGGCAACTACTTCCGCTGGCTGTCCACACAGATCGTGAAGGTCCACACCGCCATGAACGAGGGAATGATCGTGGAGGAGGCAGGGCCTACCATCCGCGTCGGCATGCGTGAAGCCGTGACGTTCCTAACGGACGACCTCACACCCCAGGAAAAGGCCGCCGCCAGAGGGCGCCATTGATCACGCTAGAGCTTGACTGTCGACACGGGGTTCCTGTCGACAATATCGTTCGGTCCTTCGTCTCGGACCTCCCAAACTGCAAGTGCCCATACGAGCTGAAGGCTAAGGCCGCCGTTGCTACTGAGGAGCTCGTTGGGCTCTTTGAGGAGTTCAACCCGAGCAGTAGTTGGATTACCCAGGACGGCATAGGCACAAGCGCCAGGAAGTGGATGGGCGTCGACAGCAAGCAAGACGTGGCCGAAATCATTCTGACAATCTTCCTCATGCTGGCCGACAAGCTCTACGAGATCGCCAAGTCGGTGGAGGAGGAGTCGGTTCAGGAGAACCGGGCAGGCCTCGTCATGGAGCTTGCAATGCACACCCTGTCAGGCACCGCGGAGTCGCGGTGGCGGCTGGGACCCGGTGAGCTTCTGGGCTGGGCAGATTTGTGAACTCTCTCAGAGTCACGCTGTGGCGTGACGCTCCTGGCCCAGTCACGCCACGGCGTGACGCTCGACGTCCTCCAGGATCCGCACGAGCTCCTGGACCTCTGCCTGCTGGAACACCCCCTCGATGCCGAGGCTGTTCAGGTCGGTGAAGGGGCTCTCGTAGAGCAGGCCGGGGTCCATGACTCCGTGCTGGGTCAGGTGGTCGATCATCATGTCGATGAACTCGAGCTGACTGGCGTTCAAGGTCCGGCCGTTGACGAAGCCGTTGAAGGCCGCCTTGGCCGCCTCCCGATCAAGGCCCACCAGGGACCGGATGAAGAGGCCGAGGCCGTGGCATTCCTCCTTGGCCTTGGCCAGTTGATCCGGAGCCCCGAGACCGGCCTCAGCCAGCATCCGCTCCAGCTCGACCAGGTCGCCGGTCGTCAGTGGCTGATTGGTCCTCAGGCGCAGGATGGCGAAGTGGGACTCGTGCTCCAGGAGGAACTGGCGGACCTTGGCCTTGAACTTCTCGGGGTCGGTCCCGGCCGTGAAGCCACCGAGGTCAACCTCCTGGGGCACCCCCAGCTCGTCTTCAAAGTCGGTGTAGAGGATCTTCTTCTGGACCCGCTCGATGAGCTTCACGAGGCCCCGGAGCTTCAGCCGCACCTGCTCCAGCATGGGCAGGGTGGCGCCCTCCCACCAGAGATCAGAGGCCAGGTCCAGGATCAGGGGCATCACGGCCGACACCATGGGGATGTTCCCCATTTCGCTGAGCGCCCCTGCCAGGGTCTTCATCTGGTCTGCAAGGACCGGGAAGGTGTCCTCCTGACGTAGGACTGCCAGTTGCAGGCGCAGGACCAGCAGGTCGAACCGCTTGGCCTCCTCGTCCTGCTCGGTGGCTGACGTGGGCAGGTCGCCCAGGGCATCCACCATCCCTGGCGCATCGACGGAGGTGAGGGTTTGCCACGCCTGGGCCTGGGAGTAGTCCTCCACCAGCTTCCGGTGGGGACGGACAAGGAAGTTGTCAGGGCTCATGCCCGCTACCTGGTCGCGTAGGAGGTCCGCAGTCCCATCACGAAGCGCCCACTCTGGGGCGCCGCCCTCGCCGACCCGGCTGCCCAGGGCCTTGTCCAGGGCCAGCACGAGCTCGGTGCGGGCGCGGAAGAGCCGCTTGCCCAGCGACGGGGCCGCCTTGCCCTCCGGGGTCTTGATGTCCTGGCTGAAAAACTCCAGGTTCTGGCACAGGTCGAAGATGTAGAAGCACTGCTTGGGCTGGCCGGGGCCGAACAAGTCTGGGCATAAGCGCGTGCCGCGGCCCACCATCTGCCAGAACTTGGTGCGGGAGCGCACCGGCTTGAAGAAGACCAAGTTCACCACCTCAGGCACATCAATGCCGGTGTCCAGCATGTCGACAGAGATGGCGATGTGCGGGGCCTTGTCCTTCTTGCTGAAATCGTCGATTAGGCTCTGGGCGTAGGTCACCTTGAAGTCGATGACCCGTCCGAAATGCCCCTTGTAGTGGGGGTAGGCCTTGTCGAACCGTGCGGCGATGAACTCCGCGTGGTCGTGGGTCTTGGCGAAGATGATGGTCTTGCCCAGGCGGTCGCCACCCTCCACCTTGAGTCCCTGGGTCATCAATAGCTCCAGGGCCTTGTCGACAGTGTCGGCATTGAAGAGCCAGCGATTCACCGAGGCGGGGTCGACCCGGTCTGGGGCCTCACCCTCTTCCCAGTCCAGGGCGTCCCACTCCTCCTTCTCCTCCTCGGAGAGCTCGTCGTAGGTGATGCCATCCCGCGGGAACTTCAGGGGCACGGAGATGCCCTTCGGGGGCACCAGGTAGCCGTCCCGGACGGCTTCATCCAGACCGTAGATGTCGGTGGGGACTCCGGTTTCCAGGTCGAAGAGGCTGTATGTGTTCTTGTCGATCTCGTCCTTGGGCGTGGCCGTGAGGCCCACCAGCAGGCTGTCGAAGTAGCTGAAGATGGCCCGGTATTTCTGGTAGACGCTCCGGTGGGCCTCGTCGATCACGATGAGGTCGAAGTGCCCCGGCCCGAAACGGCGCTGGCCATCCTTCAGGTCGTCGATCAGGCCCATCATCGTGGGATAGGTCGACACGAAGATCCGCCCGTCCTGATTCTTTTCGGTCACGAGGTTTACGGGATTCGCGGCTGGGAGGTGCTTCTTGAAGGCGCCCACCGCCTGGTTCACCAGGGCGACCCGGTCGGCCAGGAACAGCACCCGCTTGATCCAGTTGCACCGCATGAGCAGGTCGCTCAGGGCGATCACGGTGCGGGTCTTCCCGGCGCCCGTCGCCATGACCACCAGGGCCTTGCGCTGGTTCTCCTTCTCGAAGGTCTCCCCGATGCGTCGGATGGCCCGGTGCTGGTAGGCCCGCTCCACGATGCTGGGGTCAATGGTGGACGTCGCCAGGGACTGCCGGGTGGTCCGTCGCTGGATCAGGAGCTCGAGCTCCGCCTTGTTGAAGAAGCCCTGCACGGGGCGCGAAGGGTAGCTCGCGTCATCCCAGATCCAGTGCTCGTAGCCGTTGGACAGGAAGATCACCGGCCGCTGGCCGAACCGGGCCTCGAGGCAGTCCGCATAGAGCTTGGCTTGCTGCTTTCCCTCGTGGGGGCTCTTGGTGGTGCGCTTGGCCTCCACCAGGCCCAGGGGCTTGCCGTCGTCACCCCACAGCACGTAGTCGACGTAGCCCTTGCCCTCGGCATTGGGCATCCCCAGCACCTCAAACTCGCGATCCCGAGCCTGATCCAAGGGCCAGCCCACCTCCTTCAGCAACAGGTCGATGAAGTAGGTCCGAGTCGCGGCCTCCGAGTAGTCGTGGCGATCCGGCACCGCCTGGTTCTCGGCCTTGGCTTGGGTCACCAGCCTGCGGAGGGCCTCCAGCTCGGCTTCCAGACCTACCCGTCCCTTCTCGGCCAGGGCCAGGGCCTCGTCCTTCTTGGCCAGCTCTTCTTCCATCGCCTGCAACTGAGGCAGGGCCTGGGGTGCCTGGGCCGACGTCCTCGGGAGCAGGGCGGCGTCAAAGGTCAGATCGTCGCTGGGTCGAGCCTTGCGGGCATAGGTCCTGGCCAGCCAGAAGCCGATATGGAACAGCTCCCGCACGGCCACGGCTGCATCCTCGGGCCGCACCGGGCGCCCGGTGTGCACGGCCTGGTTGCCCAGGTCCTTGATGATCTTCGCCTTCGCCAGCAGCTTCGGTCCCACCAGATCCTTGAAGGTGCCCTCGAACAGCAAGGCGTTGAGGTGGGTCTGGTAGGGGCTGCGCAGGCTGCTGTCGTGGCGGTAGAGCCACTTCACCATCAGCTCCAGAGCGCGGCGGGCCTGGAAGCAGGCCGTCCGCGGGTCTGACAGCACCATCCCCTCCGCCTGGTGGGCGGCCTCGTAGCTAGGGGGCCATTCGGCCTGGAGGAAGGCGAACTGAGTCATGGGTCTACTTCATTCAACACTAAGAAATGGACTATCGGTAACCGTGGAAGGCCATCCCGGCATCGAGGCCGATGAAGAAGGCTGTCTCCATCCCCTCGTTGAGCACCAGGAGGAGGATGGCCATCTCCCCACCACTGCTGCTGAGTGCCGACACGATCAGCTCCTGGAAATCACAGAAGAGATCACCAGCCGGTCCGACGGTGTTGTTGATGAAGGTCTGGACCTCCGGGGTGACCATGGCCCCGATGCGGCCTGCGAGCATGTCCTCGGCGCTATACCCAAGGGGCAGCATGACCTTGTTCGCCTGCCAGACATGGGCAGCTTCGATGCCCTTTGCCAGCGCATAGACAAAGCCCTGTTGGAGCAGGGGGAACTTAATGGGGATCTGAAGGCGCTGGTGGTGGGCAAGGAGGTCGGTGACGACCTGACGTGCGAGGGGTCCAGCCTGGGGGATAACCTCGATGACTGTGGCGAGATCTTCGTCGTGAATAATGCCTGCCTCGACGGCCTTCTTGACCAGGAACGCGGCGTTCTTGCTAGGCATGGTTCTTCTCCATGGGCTGGTCTTTAGGGTCAGGCCACCAGTAGTGGGTGGGACCTGCGAAAGTGACACGGCCACCGGTCCTTGCGTCCTGGAGGGTGTGCAGGTCCAGGGTCCAGTCACTGTTAAGGCCGCGAAGGGCGGGCAGAAGCGACAGGGCGGCGTCGAAGGGGTGGTCTTCGGGGCCGAAGACGGTGGGGGGCAGGTCGAGGCCCAGCTCCTGGAGGAGCCAGGTGGCCATGAACTCGTGATCTGTTCCCCAGGCGTGCTTGCGACCGGTCATGGCGTGGTAGAGAACCTTGGGGTGGGCCTCGGTGATCTGGGTGCCGTCCTGCTGGAAGCGGGGGGCCATCAGGTGGAGGAAGGAGGCACCGTTGACGGCCATGGAGCCGAACAGGGCGTTGGGAGGGGTGACACTGAGGCGCACGGTGGGAAAGGCATTCCGCAGCCAGAAGTCCGCGGGGCGCCATCCACCGGAGCCGCTGTTCCACTCGGTGAGGGTGTCCAGACCCACAGCCAGAAGTCGCGCCCCTGCGGTCTGGGCCTCCACCCAGGCCACCACCTCGCGCACGCTGCTGGCCGTGGCGACCAGAAGGGACTGGGGGCACCAGCGGCCCTCAATCGAGGCCATCTCACACATGGCCAATCCGTGAGCGTGCTCGCCGCCGGGGTCGTAGCCCAGGAGGCAAGCGTGGCTCACAGTTCGCCTCGAAAGGCTCGGTGCTGGAGGGATGAAAAAAGCCCGTCGAGTCGATCTAATGAATCTTCCCCGTCTCCCCGGACGGTGGCCAACGCTTTTTGGATCTCAGCGAACCTCATCTGAAGTTCGAGGGGGGGTATTGGAATCCTCAAGTTGCGGATCAGGTCCTGGCTTAAGTTTGGTTGGGCTCCTCCAACCCGCTTTGCGAGCAGAGAGGTGGTAGATCCCTTCATAAAGTTGACGAAATAATCACTGGCAACCGATTGGCCAAGAGTTATGCAGCAAATCGCCTGATTTGTTGCGGCCTTGATCCCAAGGACCCCGACTGCACCTACTGTCGCCCCATACATTGCGACAAGAACTGTTCCAACCGGTAATACCTTTGCGGCACTGTTGGCAAGTGCGGCCTCAGAAATGCACTCGGAGGTATGGGTGACCACCCCTTGATGGATCTCTCCCGACTTAACCCAAGGAATAGAACCTTCAAAATACGCCTGGATGGACCTGTCGGGAGTCCCTCCGCTCGTTGTAGAGGCAATCTCTCGTAGTGCCATTGTTGGCCACCCTTTGGGGTTTGAAAAGGGGTCCCCAAACATTTCGATGAAGATGCTCTGGGCGAGGGTGTCGAGCTTGGCGAGGGCGGCGCGGCGCTCGACGCGCAGGGCCTCGGCATGGTCCAGGATCGCAGCGATGCGGCGTTGCTCGGGCAATGGTGGGAGTGGGACCTCCAAGGACCTCAAGGTGGTGGCATTTACGCCTGGTTGAGCGGCACCTCTTGCACTTTTTGTAATCTGCGACCAGTAATCCGCTGATTGAAAGAAGTGACTGACATAGCCAGGATCGGCTTGCTCCCCAAGGCGAACCCGAATCAAATACGAGGCAAAGACCGCGTTGTCAGGGCAGTCTCGAATGAAAAAGCTCTTACCGGTCGTGGCACCAGTGCGTGCGAAAACAATGTCTCCAGGTCGGAGTGCGGATTGCCCGACTTCCCGCCGCGGACACTCACACCAGGGCACCTGTGACCAATCCACACCGCCATCTTGAATGTCAGTGATCCTGAGAAACTTCGGACCAACGGGCTGTTGTGCCGCGGATGCCGTAACTCCGTAGTCTATGGATTCGGCTATGTCTCCGAGGAGGAGTCGCGGATGAAGTTTCATCCCAGCATCCCCTCCAACTCCGCCAACCCACGCTGAATGTCGGCCTCCAACATCTTGAGATCAGCCAGGATCTTGGCCGGGGTGTCGTGGTCGACAGCTTCGTGGACCACTTCCTTGTAGCGGTTGAGGCTGAGGTCATAGCCTTGGGCGACGAGCTCGGCCTTGGGCACACAGAAGCTCTGGGCAGTTCGGGGACGCTGCCGCTCTGCGGTGGTGTGGGCCTTCCAGCGAGTCAGCACATCCGGCAGGTTGTTCTTGGCGTGTTCGGCTTCGGTGAGCCCAGCGGCCAACACGCCCAACTTCTCCTCGGGGAGCAGGGGGTTCCGCTTGTCGTCCAGGCTCCAGCCGTCGGCCTCCATGTCATAGAACCACACGTGGTCAGTGCCGCCGCTGTTGGTCTTGGTGAAGATCAGGATGCCAGTGCTGACGCCCGCGTAGGGCCGGAAGACGCCCCCCGGCAGGCTGATGACGGCCTCCAGCTTCTGGTCCTCCACCAGCATGCGCCGGAGCTCCTTGTGGGCCTTGCTGCTCCCAAAGAGCACGCCGTCGGGCACGATGACCGCCGCCCGGCCGCCGGGCTTGAGCAGGCGCAGGAAGAAGGCCAGGAAGAGAAGCTCGGTCTTCTTGGTCTTCACCACCTCGAGCAGGTCCTTGGAGGTGCCCTCGTAGTCCAGGCTCCCGGCGAAGGGGGGATTGGCCAGCACCAGAGTGTATTTCTCGATCTCCCCGGCGTGATCCTGGCTAAGGCTGTCCCGGTAGACAACCTCTGGATTCTCGACGCCATGGAGCAACATGTTCATGCTGCCGATGCGGAGCATGGTGTTGTCGAAGTCGAAGCCATGGAAGAGGCGCTGGTGGAAGTGCTCCTTCAGCTTGGCGTCGCGCAGGATCTCGGGGTGCTTCTGCCGCAGATACTCGCCCACGGCCACCAGGAAGCCGCAGGTCCCCGCGGCAGGGTCGCACACCACGTCGTTGGGCTTGGGGGCCATTAACTCGACCATGAGCTGGATCAGGTGGCGGGGCGTGCGGAACTGGCCGTTCTGTCCCGCGCTGGCGATCTTACCGAGCATGTATTCGTAGAGGTCGCCCTTGGTGTCCCGGTCCTCCATGGGCACCTGGTCGATGAGATCCACCACCTTGGCCAGGAGCTCGGCCTTGGGGATGGTGAACCGGGCATCCTTCATGTGGTGGGCGTAGGTGCTGTCGTCGCCTCCCAGGGTGCGAAGGAAGGGGAAAACATGCTCCCCGACCACCGTGAACATGTCGCGGGCCTCGAAGTTCTTGAACCGGGACCAGCGCAGGTCGGCATAGGGGCGCCCCTTGGGATCCTTCCCCTCGGGGAAGATATGCCGCTCCATGGGCCGCTTCAGGGTGGCGCTCTTGCGCTCCTCCAGGGTGTGCAGGTCATCCAGGCGGCGCAGGAACAGCAGGTAGGTGATCTGCTCGATCACCTCCAAGGGGTTGCTGATCCCCCCCGTCCAGAAGGCATTCCAGATCGAGTCGACTTGGTTCCGTAGTTCACCGGTCAGCATTTAAACCCCAAGGGAGGAAGATCTCCAGCATAGGCCATGAATGGATCCATTATTCTTCCAGGCGAGTGATGGCCTAATAGAAACGTCTTACTACATTCTGTTTGCGAGGATTCGACAATGGATGACAGCCCAAATATTCCACCCCTTCCATGCATCACGGCGGTGAAAGTCGACCCATCTAACCTCAATGTGAAGGCGGACTTCCCGCAAGTTGCTGCTGCCCTACTGCAAGAAATGGCCTCCTGGCTCAGGGCGGCTAGTTTGCTTGTGCCTACACCACCCGATGGATGGAAGGATACGCAAGAGGCTGTGCTCTGTGGTCACGTGGTGCGGCTCTCCAAAATACTTGGACGAGTCTCCAATGCACTGCGCCAGGGGGACGGGGAGGCTGCCCTGATGTTCAGCCGCTGTGCCACTGAGACCATCGTGAACTTTAACTTCCTTCTTCGGCCGGGCCAGGAGGGCCTAGATCGACTTCGCCTCTTCAAAGAAGCAGGGTTCCGCCCAGAGTTAAAAATCCGACGTGACCTTCGAGAACGGCACGCGGCCAAGGAAGGTAGCGAACTAGATCCTTCAGAAGTCGGCGCACTCGAGGGCTTGAATGACTTCTGGTCAACCCACAGCCTTCCGGACAAGGTTGTAGACTTGCCCTCCATGGAGGACAGGCTCCGGAAATCGGGGATGGACCCAAAGACAGATCTCTTCTTCATCTCGATGCCGTCCCAGGCCATCCATGGGACCTATCAGAACATCATGGATTTCCATCTCGAGCAGATCGAAGAGGGAGTCTTTGCGCCCCGCTTTGCTGAGGTGGACATCAATATTGTGGTGCCTCTAGGCGCCTTAGAATCGTCCCTTGGCGTGCTGGACCACTGGGTCTACCGGGTTCACCACAAGATTCATCAGCAGTGGCGGGAGAGCCTGGTGGAACTCCGGAACCGGCTCGAGACCGTCCACCAGTCCCTAGCCCGAATCGTCGATCAGGAACTGTGAAGCGGGGTCGACCTCAGTGGCCCTCGCACTCGAAGGTCACTGGAGCCGCCTCCACCAGCACCAGAGGCCCCTCCCCGGCCTCCTACACTCCCAGCGGCTCCACCAAGGCCTCGTAGGTTGCCCAAGGTCCGACCCGTCGCCCTGGCAGGCGCCGTGCCGCTGCCGGGCCTCGAACTATGGACTGGATTCGGTCCCTTCAAATGAAGCGGCCAAGATCCTTCTTACAACGCACAGTGCCACCGCAGTTCACCGGGGATAACCGGGGATAACCACGGTTAACCCCAATACTGTTAGTTTAGGCCTTGACTAATGGCCAGAGTCGCTTACTTTTCAATAGGAGGCGACTGTGGCGAGAACCGAGGCAAAGCTCCCGGAGGGGAGTCGTATCACGGACTACATCAGCCTTGGCGTGGTGGCCA
>CAIRQL010000253.1 GCA_903880675.1 uncultured Holophagaceae bacterium
CTGATGGAGGGACCAGAGGCTCATGGCTGCTCCTTGGCTGAGGCCCGCCCGAGGCGGTCGCGCACGGCGAGCCAGGCCTCCCCGGCGGGGGGGTGTTCCACCAGGATCCGGTCGAAGCCGGCATCGTCCAGGTCGTGCAGGAGCGCATAGAGGCGAACCGCCACCGCTTCGGCCTCCAGGGGCAGCAGGATGCCCCGCACGCCCTCGGGGAGGGGCGGCAGGACGCCAAAGGCCACGTAGGCCACCCGCTCGCTTGTGAGCCCTATTCCGGCCCCTGCAGACACCAGACGCAGCTCAGCCCGGGGGGCGTAGTGCCGCGCCTGCATGCCGGGGGCCTGCTGGCGGAGCGCCGGATCAGCGGTGCCCGCCCAGAGGTCCACGGGGCCGAGCAGACCCGCCAAGTCTGCGGGGGTGACGGGGCCGGGACGGAGGATGCGGGGCCGGGGTCCCGTGAGGTCCAGGATGGTGGACTCCAGCCCCTCGGTGGTGGGGCCGCCGTCCAGGATGAGGTCCGGTGCGTCCCCGAGGCTGGAGGCCACGTGGGCGGCGCAGGTGGGGGACAGGTGCTGGCTGCGGTTGGCGCTGGGGGCGGCGAGGGGGCGGCCGGTGGCACGGATGAGGGCCAGGGCTACGGGGTGGGCGGGGCAGCGCAGGGCCACGGTGGGCCCGCCGGCACGGACGCAGGCCGGCACGAGCGCCGAGGCACTCAGCACCAGCGTCAGCGGGCCTGGCCAGAAGCGGTCAGCCAGGGCCTGGGCCTCGGCGGGCCAGTGGGCCACCAGGCCCTGGGCCGCTTCCGCACCGGCCACGTGGAGGATCACCGGACTGGTGCTGGGCCGACCCTTGGCGGCGTAGATCCGCGCCACGGCCTCGGGGTTGAGGCCGTCGGCACCCAGGCCGTAGACCGTCTCCGTGGGGAAGGCCACCAGGCCACCGGCACGCAGCAGAGCGGCGGCCTCCTGGAGGATGGGATCCCCCAGTCCCTCGATGCGGACCAGACGCGTCATGGAGCGCCCCGGAGCGCGGCTTCCACCGCTGCCCGGTCGCTGTAGGGGTGCTTCACCCCGTGGATCTCCTGGTAGGGCTCATGCCCCTTCCCCGCCAGCAGCAGCAGGTCGCCGGGGCGGCAGTCGGCCAGGGCCGATGCCACGGCGCGGCGGCGGTCGGCGTCCCGATGGTAGCGGGTGGCATCGCTGCGGAGGGCCGCGGGGATGCCGGGGGCGGCGTCGTCTAGGATGCGCTCCGGATCCTCGGTGCGGGGGTTATCGCTGGTGTGCCAGAGCACGTCCGCGCCAGCCGCGACCGCCGCCGCCATGAGGGACCGCTTGGTGCGGTCCCGGTCCCCGCCGCAGCCGAACAGCACATGCAGGCGGCCGCCCGGGGGCAGCAGGCGCCGGCCCTCAGCCAGCAGCTTTTCCAGGGCATCCGGGGTGTGGGCATAGTCCACCATCACGCCGAAGGGCTGGCCGCTGTCCACGCGCTCCAGACGACCGGGAGCGCCCGTCACGGCAGGCACAGCCGGGATCACCTGGTTCAGGTCGAAGCCGGCCTCGGCGCAGGCCGCCAGGGCCGCCAGCAGGTTGTAGGCGTTGAAGCGGCCCAGGAGGGGGCTCTCCACCTCCCAGACGTTCAGGGGCGTCTCCAGGATGAAGCGCGAGCCCGTGGGGCCCAGCTCCAGGTCCGCGGCGCGGTAGTCCGCATGGCGCTCCAGGGCATAGCTGGTGCAGCCGCCCTCGGCGAGGAGGCGCTGGCCGAAGGGATCGTCAACGTTTACCAGGAAGCGGCCGCACTGGGCCTTCAGGCGCGCCTTCGCCGCAAAGTAGGCCTCCAGGGTGCCGTGGTAGTCCAGGTGGTCCTGGGTGAGGTTGGTGAAGACGCCCACCCCAAAGGTGGCGCCGTGCACCCGCCCCAGGCAGAGGGCGTGGCTGCTCACCTCCACCGCCGAGGCCACATCCTTCGCCTCGACGCCCCGGCGCAGCCAGCGGTAGAAGGCGGTGCTCTCGGGAGTGGTGCGGATGGCTTCCTCTTCCAGATTCCCGGCGGCATTGAGCACGGTGCCGATGACGCCGCAGCCCAGGCCGGCTCCGCGTAGAAGCTGACGGATGAGGGTGGTGGTGGTGGTCTTGCCGTTGGTGCCGGTGACGCCGATGAGGGCCAGGCGCCGGTCCGGCTCGCCGTGGAGACGGCGGGCCAGGAGGGCCATCTGGTGACGCGGCTCGCCCACCAGGAGGCCGCCGGCGATGCCCTCCGGCAGGTCCAGCGGAGCTTCCGAAAGAATGGCGCAGGCGCCCTGGGCGAGGGCCTGGGGGACATAGGCCGCGCCATCGGCCTGCTCCCCCTTCAGGGCCACGAAAGCCCAGCCGGGGCGGACCTCGCGGCTGTCACTGGTGAGGTCCACCACATCGATATCGGGGCCGCAGGTGCGGGTGCCCAGGTCGGCGAGGAGGGCGTCGAGTCTCATGATCCCCCCGCTCGGATGCGCACCACGCCGCCCGCTTCCAGGGCCGCACCCGGTTCCGGGCTCTGTCCCTGCACCCGGGTGGCTGACGGACCCGGCAGGCCTTCGATGCGCGGGATGCCGCCCACCAGCACCACCCGGTGGATGGCGGCCTTGAGGCTGAGACCCGTGAGGTCAGGAACCCGCCCCTTCTCCACATGCACGCTGGCCTCATCGGTCTCGCTGGTGGGCCAGTCCCGGAGAGAGAGCTTGAGGTCGGCCTCGCGGCCCGGATCTGGTGCCGTCTGGCGGTAGCGCTGGATGCCGTCACCGATGCGCTTGAAGAGGGGGGCCGCCACGTCGCCGCCCGTGGTGTCGCCGCCGGGATCGTCGAGCATGACCAGCACGCCGTACTGGGGGTTGTCCGCGGGGAAGAAGCCCAGGTAGGAGGCGAAGTGGCGCTTGGGATCGTATTTGCCGTTGATGAGCTTGCGGCTGGTGCCGGTCTTGCCGAAGGACTCGATGTCGTTATCGAGCTTGGCCTTCTTGCCGGTGCCCTGGGTGACGACGCCCTTGAGGGCCTCCTTCATGAGGCTGGCGGTCTCCTCGCTGATCACCTGGCCCCGGGTGGTGGGCTTGTATTCCTTCAGCAGCAGGCCCCGGTCGTTGAAGATGCGCTGCACCAGAATGGGCTGCATGAGCCGCCCGCCGTTGGCCAGGGCGCAGCCGGCCATGAGGATCTGCAGGGGCGTGGTGCTGAGGCCGTAGCCGTAGGACAGGGTGTACTGGGTGGGCACGCTCCAGCGGTCTGGGGCGATGAGGCGGCCCTGGCTCTCCCCAGGGAAGTTGAGCCCCGTGGCCTCGCCAAAGCCGAACTTCCGGAGGTACTGGTAGTGCACAGAAGGATCCAGGCGGATGCCCAGCTTGGCGGCCCCGATGTTGGAGCTCTGCCAGAGGATCTCCTCGAAGGTGAGCAGGCCGTGGCGGTGGGTGTCGGTGATGGGTGGCACCTTGGCGCTGTACTGCCAGCGGCCGCCCAGGCAGTCGATGCGCTCGCCCAGGCGGACCTTCCGCTCCTCCAGGGCGATGGCGGCAGTGAAGATCTTCATGGTGGAGCCCGGCTCGTAGACATCCTCCAGCGGATGCACCTTGCGGGCGGCCTTCTGCCGCTCCAGCTCCCGCTTGAGGTCCTCCCGCTCGGCGGCGCTGAGCTCAGCCTCGGTGCGGTTGCGGAAGCGCCGGGGCATGATGTGGTTCGGGTCAAAGGTGGGCGTGCCGGCCATGGCCAGGATCTCCCCGGTCTGGGGGTCCACCACCACGGCATAGGCGGTGCGGGGGTGGGACAGCCGCACGCCCTCTTCCAGGGCATCCTCCACCAAGTGCTGGATGGAGGCATCGATGCTCAGCTGCAGGGAGGCCCCGTTCACGGGCACCTGGCTGTAGTTCTCCTGAAGGATGAGCAGCTTGCCGTGGGCATCCCGGGGGGCGATGAGCTGGCCCTTCATGCCGGCCAGCTGCCGGTCAAAGGTCTGCTCGATGCCCAGCTGCCCGGCCCCGTCGATGTTGGTGAAGCCCAGGAGCTGCGCAGCCAGCGTGCCCCGAGGGTAGAAGCGGCGGCTCTCGGGCTGGAACTCGATGCCGTCGAGGCCCAAGGCCCGGATGGCCGAGACCTTCAGCGGGGGCAGGTGCCGCTCCAGGTAGACGAAGTTCTTCCGGCGCAGCAGCTTCTCCTGCAGCTGGGCGCGGCTCTGGTCGAGGATCGTGGCCAGCTTGGCAGCCACCTCGCCGGCGGCCTTGCGGTTGGGCTCGCCCCACTGGCGGTCCTCGCCCTTGGTGGCCTTGTAGTCCGGGTAGAACACGCGGGGATCGGCGAACAGGCTCTCGACCTTGATGGAGATGGCCAGCGGCTCACCGCGGCGGTCCCGCAGCTCACCCCGGATGGGGGGCACATCCACCAGCGTGGTGTGCTGCTGCTCGGCCTTGGTCTTGAAGCGCTTGTGCTCCCAGCCCTGGAGCCAGAGGAGGCGCAGGAGGATCAGCAGGACCCAGAGGGCCATCCCACCCATGAGCCACGACAGGCGGCTGTCCAGCAGGTCCTGAGGCTCGTGCCGGCCCAGGAGGCGCCTGGGCATGCGGGGCTGGGTGGCGAAGCGATCGAACACGGGGCGGCCGGGGCTGGATGAAGCGATGTGGGCGGGCTGCAGCCCAATGCCTATAGCCTACTGCCCATCGGAGGAGACGGGGCGGAGCCGGGCAATCTTCTGGTCTTCTGGCGTGAAGGCCCGGTGGACCAGGTGGCCCTGCTTGCGAGGCTCCAGGCCCGACTTCTCGGCATAGACCTGGACTTCCTCATCCCGCTGGTAGCGGCTGCGCTCGAGCATGAGCTTGCGGTGGAACTCTTCTTCCTTGCGGATGCGCTCTTTCACATCGCCCATGGCGTAGCTCAGGCGGGTGCTCTGGATCTTCAGGAAGATCATGGTGCCCACGGGCATGGCCAGGATCGCCACCAGGAGGAGCATGCGGAGGATGCCCTCGCTCTCCACCGTTCGGCGGAGGGAGGGGGCGGAGCTCAGCAGGGTTCCAGCGGACATGGTCACCTCGATCAGGAGAGACGCTCCGCCACGCGGAGGCGGGCGGAACGAGAAGGGGGATTGGCAGCGGCCTCGGCCTCGCTGGGGGCGAGTCCGCCGGCATGGATGAGCCTGACGATCTTGGGAAGCTCCCTGGGTGCGGTGCGGCCGGGTCCGTCGTAGACGCCCGCAAGGCGCCGCAGGGTCTGCTTGACGATGCGGTCCTCCAGGCTGTGGAAGCTGATGACCCCGATGCGGCCGCCCAGCCGGAGGTGGGCGATGGCGGTCTCCAGGGTGGCGGCCAGGTGGTCGAGCTCCCCGTTGACGGCGATGCGGATGGCCTGGAAGGTGCGGGTGGCGGGGTCGCTCTGACCCTTGCGCTTGGCGGGCTCCCGGGGGATCACGGTGTAGACGGCCCGGGCCAGCTGATGGGTGGTGTCCAGGCGGCCTTCCCGGGAGGCCTTCAAAATGGCCCGGGCGATGGGTCGGCTGGCGCGCTCCTCGCCGTACTGGTAGATGGCATCGGCCAGGGTTTCCTCGGTCTGCTCGGCAATCCAGACGCTGGCGGGCGCACCCTGCTCGGGGTCCATGCGCATGTCCAGGGGGCCGTCGTCCCGGAAGCTGAAGCCGCGGAGGGGGGTGCGCAGCTGCAGGGTGGAGACGCCCAGGTCTGCCAGGATGATGTCGAAGCCCTCGGGAGCATGGGCCGCCTGCCAGGCCAGGAAGTTGGGGCCCTCCCAGATGTCCTCGTAGGTCCCGGGGAAGATGCTGAGGCGGTGGTCATGGCCCAGGTTCTGGGTGGCCATGGCCCGGGCTTCGGGATCCCGATCCACGCCGAGGTAGAGGCTCTGAGCGTCGGCCCCAGCCAGGAGCGCCGCCGCATGGCCACCCAGGCCCAGGGTGAGGTCGAGGACGCGGGCCGCCGGGGGCAGGACCAGGTTGGCAACAACTTCCTGCAGGAGGACGGGGACATGGACCGGGGCGGCGAGGGTCATCATCAGATCCCCAGGTCCGCGAGCTGAGCCAGGTCATCGGCGCCCAGGGGCTCCGCCGCCAGGCGACGCTCGAAGCCCGCCCGGTTCCAGATGGCCAGGTGGTCCATCTGGCCCAGAACGGCCACTTCGCCCGTCAGCAGGGCAGCCTCCCGGAGGATGGGGGGGACGACGAAGCGGCCCTGGGCATCGGGCTCCACTTCGCTGCCAAAGTAGGCGGTGGTCTCCAGGAACTTGCGCTTGGCGGGGTTGGTGGACGGCAGGGCCGCCAGGCGGGCCTCGATGGCCTCCCACACGGGCATGGGGTAGAGCCGCGCCGAGCGCCCGTCCAGGGAGGTCAGGTAGTGCCGGGCCACGCCGCCGCCCTCGCCCTTGGCGAAGGCTTCCAACTCGGCCTTGAAGGAGGAGGGGAGCTTGAGGCGTCCCTTCTCATCCATCGTGGCTGGCGTGTTCCCGCGGAGTCGCAGCACTGAACCTGCCTTTCAAGTGGCATTCAAGGGAGGAGGGGACAGGGCTGGACCACTTTCGTCCATTCCAAACCACTTTGTTCCACTGAAGTCCACTTCAAAGTCTAGAAAGGCCTGGATTCGCCACAAGAGGAAATAAAAGCGAAAAAAGACACGCATTTGCGTGTCTTTTTCGAATAATAAGTAGATTTACCTATAAATAAAGAGCAACAGGGAGCCGCGACCTGCCCGCTGAATGGTGCTCAGCCCTGCCCTGCCTGGTCCAGGCCGTGGAACTGGTCCCAGATGCTCTTGACCAGGGAGTTGGCTATTCTCCCCTTGCCGGATGCCGTGGCGAACTGGCCGGCGGGGAGGAGTGGCTTGAGGGCCTCGACCCGGCGGCCAAGCTCGATGAGGTCGGCGCAGGGCAGGATGGCAACGAAGAGGCCCTCGGCCACCCGGCAGAGCACCTCGTGGGGCTCCAGCTGGCCCTTGATGACCTCCGGGATCCTGATGCCA
>CAIRQL010000254.1 GCA_903880675.1 uncultured Holophagaceae bacterium
CACCATTGGCCCCGACAGCTCCTACGTGCACTTCACCAGCAACAACACGGTGGAAGGCACCCAGTGGCACGAGTTCCCGGAGACCAACGGCGTGCCGCTCGTCTGCGACATGAGCAGCGACTTCATGTGGCGGCCCTTCGACGTGAGCCCCTTCGGCCTCATGTACGGCGGCGCCCAGAAGAACCTCGGCCCCAGCGGCGTGACCCTCACCATCTTCCGCGACGACTTCCTTGAGCAGTGCCAGGCCCAGGATCTGCCCAGCTACCTGCGCTACAAGCTGCACGCCGAGAAGAACAGCCTCTACAACACCCCGCCCACCTTCGGCATCTACATCCTGCGCAACGTGCTGGCCTACAACAAGAGCATCGGCGGCCTGCAGGCCATCGAGGCCAACAACCGCCAGAAGGGTGCCCTGCTCTACGGCTGCATCGACAAGCACCCGGGCTTCTACCGTGGCTTCGTCACCGAGAAGGCCCACCGCAGCCTCATGAACGTGGACTTCTTCCTGCCCACCCCCGAGCTGGATGACCAGTTCGTCAAGGAGGCCAAGAAGGCCGGCATGGTGGGTCTCAAGGGCTACCGCGACATCGGTGGCATCCGCGTCAGCTGCTACAACGCGGTCACCGTGGACAACGTGAAGACTCTAGTGGACTTCATGGAGCAGTTCGTCAAGACCAACGGCTGAGTCTCCGGGACCAACGACGAGACCCCGCAGGGCGGGCCGATCCGGCCCCCCTCCGGGGTCTCCTGCCGTCCCGGCCTGCCCGGTTCTTGAGGGCTGGGCCGGACCGCCCGATGAATTCCTGCGGGTGAAGCCCCGCCCGGAGCGCAGGCCAGCCCATGCCCCCCCCCGCAACCGCCCTTGAATGCCTCAAGCTGCTGGCCGCCCATGAGGCGGTGCCGCTGGATGTGCTCGGCCGGGCGGGGCTGGAGGATCTGCTGGCCCAGGGGCTCATTCGTAAGGACGAGCGCCCCAAGCAGGCCAGCCTGGAGGCCCGCTACGAGTCCCTTCAGGAGACCCACCGCCACATCCTTGAGGCGCGGGGCTGCGTGGATCGGCTCAATCGGCGCATGGCACCCCGCTTTCGCCTGGTGGGCCTGCTCCCCATCGGCAAGCCCCCCACCCCGGGACCCGAGGATCCGGACGTGGCAAAACTCCACGAGCTGTTGCGGCTGCTCAAGATCCAGATCCGGGGGGTGGTCGATCTGGCCGAAGTACCTGGGCATCTGGACCGCATCCAGGACTACCTCCAGGTGGAGGGCCGGGAGGGCCTGGACCGCTTGGCCGACACCGACCGGGAGATCGACCTCCTGCAGAAGCAGATCCCCATGGGCACGCTGGTGGAGCCGGAGGGCTACTTCACCCTCACCCCCGCGGGAGAGGCGGCCCTGCCCGAGGCGCCGGTCTTGGAGAACCTCGAGCCGGTGCTCCAGACCGCCTTTGGGCCCCTCACCCACCACAGCGCCAGTGCCCAGCACCTGCGAGAGGACCCCGGGGGCCTGCTGGCCTTCTTCCTGGAGGGCATGGCCCTGGGCCAGCGGCCCTCGAGCCTGGTGGGGGAGTATGAGCGCCTGCTGGAGGCCTACGACCGCATCTCGTACTTCTCTCACACCCGCAGCCTCCGGGCCAGAATCGGCTTCCTCGTGCGCCTCCTGCGCATGGCCCGCAGCGAGCCCAAGCAGGCCTACCTCTGGTGCAACCGAGAGCGCCTGAACGATCTCCTCCAGCGCATGCGTTCCCTGGTCCCAAGCTCGGTGGCCGCCTCCGGATGGCACCTGCCCTACGCCGCCGACCTCTTCCTGGTGGACGGCGGCCTGGTCTGGGACGAGGCGCAGGCTGAGCAGCGGACCCGGATCTACGAGGCCGTCCGCGTCATCCAGTCCGACCTGTTGCAGGACCTCCGCATCGGGGATGGCCAGTTCGTACGCCTGAGTCTGGCCCTCACCCACGCCGCACGCAGTCGCAACTTCGCCCCGGGAATTCTCATGGACCGCTTCATCCGCCAGGCCCTCGAGGCCGTGATGGAGGCATCCCATGCAGCCCCCTACGATCTGGGGGACCGGGGCACCAGACTTCTCTTCGGAGCACACCTGGCCCATGCGGCGGGCTTCACCAAGGCCCGCCTCCCGGGCCCCACCGAGGCCTTCACCGCCCTCCATGGGCGCCTCCGGGGGGACCACGGCAGCACCCGCGTGCCCATCCCGGTCCTGCTCCATGCCCTCAGCACCCTGGACCGCCTGGCCAAGCTGGGGGAGCCCCTGCCGCTGGAGACCTACGCCGGCACCCTGGAGCGGATCCTCAAGCGCCTGCGGCACCACAAGGCCGTGGCCCGGGCCCTCCACACCGCCCAGGCCCTGGACGGCGATGAGGAGGCCCTGGCCGCCAACCTCTGCGCCCGGGTCTGTTTCCTGGAGGTACTGCCCCCCGCCAGCACCCCCCACCACCCGGATGCCGGCTTGGCGGGCCTCTACGAGGAGCGCGCCCCGGGCCTGCCCCCGATCATGGGCTCCCCCTTCGGGACCTTGATGCTGGCCTGAGCGGGCGCTCAGCCCCAGCTTCGCTACCGCTGGACCTGGGCACTCGCCCCTTGCGCCAGCTCTGGATGATATTAAAATGGTATCAAGGGAGGGGCCATGCCAAATATCCACCTGAGAGAGCTTCCACCAGCGACGGTCGAAATCCTGAAGTTCTCAGCAGAAGAGAATGGGCGCAGCTTGAACGCAGAGCTGGTCAATTTGCTGAATGAGGAGGCGGACCGCCTTCGGCGCACCTTGGACTTTCGGGCGAACGTGAGGCCGCACAAACTCCGGGAAGCAGTCGACCTGGAAGCCCTGATCCGGGCAGACCGAGAAGATCGGGCCGCGAGGGCCATTTGAACACCTTCGTCATCGATGCCAGCGTGGCCGTACGGTGGGTGGTTGATCTGCCTTTCGCGTCCGAAGCCAGGTCTTTCCTCTCGTTTCAGAATCGTCTCATCGCCCCGGACTTCCTGCCTGCAGAGGTCGGGAGCGCCCTAACAAAGCTGGTCCGGGCAGGGTCCCTCAGCCAGGCGGATGGGGTGGAGGCCTACGAAGATTTCTTCCGTGCACCGGTGCGCCTGTACCCAGCCCACCCCATCGCGCTCACAGCCCTCAAGACCGCCCTGAAGCAAGGGAGGAGCTTTTACGACTGCCTCTACCTGACCCTCGCCGAGAGCGAAGGGGGACGCTTCGTGACCGCCGATGCCGTTTTCTATAAGGCGATGAAGGGGACCCCACATGCGAAGCACATCCACTTCATTGGGCAGGAGTAATACCCGCAGTGCCCACCCCTTTCACCCCCACCCCAGCTCCTCCAGCCGCTCCTCGCCGATGCCGAAGTGGTGGGCGATCTCGTGGATCACGGTGGTGGCGATCTCTGTGCGCAGGTCCGCCTCGTCGGCACAGTCCTCCAGCAGCGGTCCGCGATAGAGCGTGATGCGAGGCGGCAGGTCCCCGGCCTCTGGCAGCCCCTCCGTGAGGGCCCGCCCGGAGTACAGGCCATAGAGCGTCTCGTCCTCCGGGACGCCCAGCTCATCCAGCAGGTCGTCCGGCGCCCAGTCCTCGATGACCACCGCCACGCCCTCCAGGTAGGGGCGAAACTCGGCAGGAATCAGGGCCAGGGCTTCGTCTACGAGACGGCGAAAGTTCCGCTCTGCTGCGCGCATACCCTGATCGTACTCCTGCGTGGCACCCACCCTCCCGTAGACTGGGGACTCGGCCCTCGGCCGCTCGCCCGAAAGCCCCATGCCTGATTCGTTCCAAAGCCGCATCCCCACGCTGTCCGAGGCGGAGCTGCGCCGCTATGCGGAGCAGCCGCTGAGCTACCGCACCGACGCAGTGTTGGCGGCGGTCGCAGAGCTGGCACGCCGGGGGCAGGCCCTGCCGGCAGGGCAGGTCGAGACCATCCAGGCTCAGCTGACCCAGCGGGATGCGGCTCGGCTGGCCGAGGCCCCATGGCGCCGTCACCTGGGCCAGGATCCCGTCACCCGGCGCACCCGGGTGTCCCGGGTCACGGTGGTGATCCTGGGCGTGGGCCTGGGCCTGGCCGCCAGCCTGTGGGTGCTGACGCCGCCCCCTGCCGCGAACCCCCTGGGCTTCGAGCCCGAGGACAGCAAGAAATACCTCCGGCAAATGGAGATGATCGGGGGCAAAGCCAATGTGGTGGCCAGCCAGCTCCAGACCTGGTTCGACGGCCTGTGGCACGGCCGGGGCCTGCCCCGCACCGTGGCTGTCCTCACCGTGGTCCTGGCTGGAACCTTCTGGCTCAGCACCAACCCCGGTCCCCCCGAAGTCAGGCCGCCGTCCCAGCCCTGAGCCCCCTGGTCTCCCTCGCGACGAACTGACGAGATGGACGCAGAGGAAGGCCGATAGCCAGGCTTGGTTATTGGGGTTCATCGCCGTTTGACAGCTTTTCGCAGTGTTCCCCTTCATCCCCTTCATCCCTGTTCCCTTTTGCATTGTTGAACCACCACCACCCCTGGTGAACGACCCCTGGCGCAGAGGTCCACGTCC